>NZ_MLYN01000139.1:0-602 GCF_001866675.1 Streptomyces sp. MUSC 14 | reverse complement strand
TAGCGGCCGATGACCGCGTAGTGGGACGGGGCGTCCGCCGGGTCCGGCTTCTCGACCAGTCCGGTCACCTTGACGACGTCGGTGTCGCCGGTGGCCTCCACGGCCGCGCAGCCGTAGAGGTGGATCTGCTCGGGCGCGACCTCCATGAGGGCGATCACGCTGCCGCCGTGCTGTTCCTGGGTCTCGATCATGCGCTGGAGCAGCGGGTCGCGGGGGTCGATCAGGTCGTCGCCGAGGAGGACGGCGAAGGGTTCGTTGCCGACGTGCGGGGCGGCGCACAGGACGGCGTGGCCGAGGCCCCTGGGGTCGCCCTGGCGGACGTAGTGCATGGTCGCCAGGTCGCTGGATTCCTGGACCTTGGCGAGCCGGCCGGCGTCGCCCTTCTTCTGAAGGGCCGACTCCAGCTCGTAGTTGCGGTCGAAGTGGTCCTCCAGGGGGCGCTTGTTGCGTCCGGTGACCATGAGCACGTCGTCGAGCCCCGCGGCCACGGCCTCCTCGACCACGTACTGGATCGCCGGCTTGTCGACGACCGGCAGCATCTCCTTGGGAGTGGCCTTCGTGGCCGGCAGGAACCGCGTGCCGAGGCCTGCCGCAGGGATGAC
>NZ_MLYN01000138.1:0-841 GCF_001866675.1 Streptomyces sp. MUSC 14 | reverse complement strand
GACGAGCTGGACAAGCAGGGCGCGGGCGACCAGGGCCTGATGTTCGGCTACGCGTCCGACGAGACGCCGACGCTGATGCCGCTGCCGGTCTTCCTGGCGCACCGGCTGTCGAAGCGGCTGTCCGAGGTCCGCAAGAACGGCACGATCCCCTACCTGCGCCCGGACGGCAAGACGCAGGTCACCATCGAGTACGACGGTGACAAGGCCGTCCGCCTGGACACGGTCGTCGTGTCCTCGCAGCACGCCTCCGACATCGACCTGGAGTCGCTGCTCGCCCCCGACATCCGTGAGTTCGTCGTGGAGCCCGAGCTGAAGGCGCTGCTGGAGGACGGCATCAAGCTCGACACGGAGAACTACCGTCTCCTGGTCAACCCGACCGGCCGTTTCGAGATCGGCGGTCCGATGGGTGACGCCGGCCTGACCGGCCGCAAGATCATCATCGACACGTACGGCGGCATGGCCCGGCACGGCGGCGGCGCGTTCTCGGGCAAGGACCCGTCCAAGGTGGACCGCTCGGCGGCGTACGCGATGCGCTGGGTCGCCAAGAACGTGGTGGCGGCGGGTCTGGCCTCGCGCTGCGAGGTCCAGGTCGCCTACGCGATCGGCAAGGCCGAGCCCGTCGGTCTGTTCGTCGAGACCTTCGGCACCCACAAGGTCGAGACCGAGAAGATCGAGAAGGCCATCGACGCCGTATTCGACCTGCGTCCGGCCGCGATCATCCGTGACCTCGACCTGCTCCGCCCGATCTACTCCCAGACGGCGGCCTACGGCCACTTCGGCCGCGAGCTGCCCGACTTCACCTGGGAGCGCACCGACCGCGTCGACGCCCTCCGCAAGGCCG
>NZ_MLYN01000137.1:0-500 GCF_001866675.1 Streptomyces sp. MUSC 14 | reverse complement strand
GGATTCGACGTAACCGGTCCACTAACACGGACCAACTCACCGATTCCGCAGCGACACGCAGCCGATAGAGGGTGAGCAGACATCACCAGATCATCCGGACGGACCAATCATCATTCAATCCACCTGTCCCGACCGCCACTTCACCACCCCACCCAACAACAGACACACCCGCATATACCCCGATCGGCCCCCTCCCACGAACCCTCCGAAATGACCGATACGACAGCCATGAGTACGTTTGATCACAGTCGGCTGACGAGCCGACATCTCGGAGATAACAGACAGGAGAAGCGACATGAAGCTCGCTCGTTCCACCATGGTGACCGCCGCCGCCGGAGCCGCCGCGGCACTCGCCGTCACCGGCATCACCTACGCCTCGGCGGCCTCCGCCCCGGCACCCCAGGCGGCCCCGGCCGCCGTCGCCGACGCCCCGCAGGCGCCGTTCGGCGGCGACTCCGGACAGGGCAAGAGCAACAACAACAGCAACAACAACAGCAACA
>NZ_MLYN01000136.1:0-1644 GCF_001866675.1 Streptomyces sp. MUSC 14 | reverse complement strand
GAGAAGCCGGCGTTGCGGTCGGGGGTCCACTGCATGGGGGTGCGGACGGCGTCGCGGTCGCCGAGCCAGATGTTGTCGCCCATGCCGATCTCGTCGCCGTAGTAGAGGATCGGCGAGCCGGGCAGGGAGAGCAGGAGCGCGGTGAACAGTTCGATCTGGTTGCGGTCGTTGTCGAGGAGGGGGGCGAGGCGGCGGCGGATGCCGATGTTGGCGCGCATCCGCGGGTCCTTGGCGTATTCGGCCCACATGTAGTCGCGTTCCTCGTCGGTGACCATTTCGAGGGTGAGCTCGTCGTGGTTGCGCAGGAAGATGCCCCACTGGCACTTCGAGGGGATCGCGGGGGTCTTGGCGAGGATCTCCGAGACCGGGTAGCGCGATTCGCGGCGTACGGCCATGAAGATGCGTGGCATGACGGGGAAGTGGAAGGCCATGTGGCACTCGTCGCCGCCGGTGCCGTAGTCGCCGAAGTAGTCGACGACGTCCTCGGGCCACTGGTTGGCCTCCGCCAGCAGCACGGTGTCCGGGTACTGGGTGTCGATCTCCTTGCGGACCCGCTTCAGGAACTCATGGGTCGCGGGCAGGTTCTCGCAGTTGGTGCCCTCCTGCTGGTACAGGTACGGCACGGCGTCCAGCCGGAACCCGTCGATGCCGAGATCCAGCCAGAACTTCAGCGCGGAGATCATCTCCTCCTGCACCGCCGGGTTCTCGTAGTTCAGATCCGGCTGGTGCGAGAAGAAGCGGTGCCAGTAGTACTGCTTGCGTACGGGGTCGTACGTCCAGTTGGAGGCCTCGGTGTCGACGAAGATGATCCGGGCGTCCTCGTACTGCTTGTCGTCGTCGGCCCATACGTAGTAGTCGCCGTACGGCCCGTCCGGGTCGCGCCTGGACTCCTGGAACCACGGGTGCTGGTCGCTGGTGTGGTTCATGACGAAGTCGATGATGACGCGCATGCCGCGCTGGTGGGCGGCGTCCACGAACTCCACGAAGTCGGCGAGGTCGCCGAACTCGGGCAGGACGGCCGTGTAGTCGGAGACGTCGTAACCGCCGTCCCGCAGCGGTGACTTGAAGAACGGCGGCAGCCACAGGCAGTCCACGCCGAGCCACTGCAGATAGTCCAGCTTCGCGGTCAGACCTTTCAGGTCGCCGATGCCGTCGCCGTTGCTGTCCTGGAAGGAGCGGACCAGGACCTCGTAGAAGACGGCGCGTTTGAACCAATCCGGGTCACGGTCCTTGGCGGGCGTGTCCTCGAAGGTGTCCGGAACGGGCTCATTGACGATCATGTGGTGGGTGACCCTCCGATCTGCGGGGTGGACGGTCGCAGGACGCGGAAGACGTGCGCGGGCCTGATACCCGGTTCGAGGCGCACATAGTTGGCCCTGCCCCAGTGATAGGTCTCGCCGGTGAGCTCGTCGCGCACCGGTACGGACTCGTGCCAGTCCAGGCCGAGTTGCGGCATGTCCAACGAGACCGTGGCCTCCTGGGTGTGGCGGGGATCGAGGTTCGCGACCACCAGAACAGTGTTCGACCCGCTCCGCTTCGAGTAGGCGATCACCGCGTCCTTGTCGGCGTGGTGGAAGTGCAGATCACGCAGTTGGCGCAGCGCCGGGTTCTCCCGCCGGAGGGTGTTGAGCCGGGTGATGAGGG
>NZ_MLYN01000135.1:0-401 GCF_001866675.1 Streptomyces sp. MUSC 14 | reverse complement strand
CCCTGGAAGCGCATGCTGATGCCCTCGCGAAGGCCCTGACCGCCGCTGGCGTTTCCGGTGCGGAGCTGATCGCGCACAGCATGGGCGGCTCGGTGGCCATCGTCCTGGCCGCCCGGCACCCGCGCCTGGTCTCCCGACTGGTCCTGGTCGACGCCAACCTCGACCCGCTCCCGCGCCAGCCTGGCTCGGGCGGCAGCAGTGGCATCGCCGTGTACTCCGAGCAGGAATTCTTGGCAGGCGGCTGGGAGGAGGTCCGCGACCGGGTCGGTGCGCACTGGTGGTCCACCATGCGCCTGGCCGGCCGTGAGGCCCTGCACCGCAGCGCGGTCCACCTCGTCCGCGGCACCGTCCCCACCATGCGCGAACTTCTGCTGGACTTGGATATCCCCCGCGCCTACCTG
>NZ_MLYN01000134.1:0-1955 GCF_001866675.1 Streptomyces sp. MUSC 14 | reverse complement strand
CCTCAGTGATCGTGGATGCGGCCTCGGTCCGTGCGAAAAGGGGGGATCGCTGACCGGGCGCAATCCGGTTGACCGGGGCAAGAAGGGCAGCAAGCTGCACGTCCTGTCCGATGCTCAGGGCTTACCCTTGGCGCTCGGTGTGTCCGGTGCGAACGTCCATGACAGTCAGGCTCTGCTGCCGCTGGTCCTGGGCATACCCGCAATCCGGTCGCGGCGCGGTCCGCGCCGGCGCCGTCCCGGCAAGCTCCGCGCGGACAAGGCCTACCACTCCGCCGAGCACCTGAGGTGGCTGCGCAGCCGCGGCGTCATCCCACGCATCGCCCGTCCGGGCATCGAATCCAGCGAGCGACTCGGCCGACACCGGTGGAAGATCGAAAGGTCGATCTCCTGGCTCTTCGGCTACCGCCGACTCACCGTACGGTACGAGCGGAAAGGCGCACACTTTCTCGGCTTCCTCGGTCTCGCGGCCGCACTGACCTGCTACAAGAAGCTGACCAACCTCACCACGTGAGACAGGTTCTTAAGGTGGGGAATCGCGGCTGCGGCGACGGGGATGAGCGTGCTGGCCATGCTCCCCGGCACGGCACAAACCGCGCCGACAGCGTCAAGCCGGCCTGTGCGTTTGGCGAGATCACCGGTTCGGGCAACCTGTCCAACGCACCGACGTCCAGGAAGGCCGGGCAGAACCTGGTCACCTACACCACCGTGCGCAACGCCAAGTCGGCGCCGCTGCCGGGAGTGTTCTTCGATTACCAAATGGCGGCGCCCAGCAACCACAAGGGCGCGACGCCAACCGTCTGGTGGAAGTTCAACGGCGGGTCATGGCAGCACATGATCATGACCTGGAACCCGGCGACGAAGGTGTCTACCGCGCAGTGGGAGGGCGGTGATGCCGTCCTCGGCAGCCCTCCCAGCAACACCACCTGCAGGTTGGAGATGACCGTCGACTACCCGTCGGGCGCGACGCGGGGCTTCTACGCCGGGACCGTTCTGGCGGGAGCGAAGACGTGCGAATCTCAGTTGCTGGGAGCGTTCCCGGTATCCACGGCGTACGAGCCGCGGTAGTCACCTGTCACAGGAGTGCAGACAGTCACAGCAGCAGCGAGTGTCTAACTGCGTGACAACGCCGATGGACGGCGGCGGACGCCCGCGCACAGCTACGGACCGTCGCAGCAGGTGAGAGGCACACCAGCCCAAGGTCGAGCGCCCGCCCAAGTTGCTTCGGGATGAAGAGGTCGTGGGTTCAAATCCCGCCACCCCGAGAGCCAAGGTCAGAGTGCCCTTACCGAATCGGTGAGGGCACTCTGGTCGTGGTTCGCGCGGAGTTCCCGTCCCGTCTGCCTCCGACCGAGACCAAGCCGAGCAGCCTTGCCCCTCGGTGTCCAGATCGTTCGTACAGTGGCGCGCTCCATCTGGCACCGCGGGCACAGTGCGCCGCCTGGGCACCGTAAGCTCTCCTCCCGAGCAAGGGGGCATCTCTCATGGGGCTGGGCGTGGCTGTCGGTTTCCTGCTTCTGCTTGCGGCCGTCCTGACTGCCATAGCGACGACGCTGTCCGCTTCCAGGGGCGTACGCCTACGCAAGGCCATTCTTTTTGGCTGCGGCGTGGGCGCGCTGGCCACCTTGGTGCCCGTACTGCTGTTCACCATTCTGGTCATCGCCCCTCACTTGTAGGGCTATGCGTAGCTGAGGAGGTCGTGCCAGACGCGTGCCAGATCGTGCGGGGAACCACGGGGAACACCGGGGAAACAACGGACCCACCCACCAGGGGTCGGCCTCTCCCGCCGCAGGTCAGCCCCGAAGCGGCCCCCAGATCACTTTAGACGTCATCTCATTTGGTGAGTCTGCGGCAGCAGATGAGGGTGCAAGCGATGCTGGTGAAGGCGAGGAAGTGCTCGGCTTTGCGCTCGTAGCGGCGGTGCAGCCGGCGGCATCCAGCGAGCCAGGACATCGTGC
>NZ_MLYN01000133.1:0-414 GCF_001866675.1 Streptomyces sp. MUSC 14 | reverse complement strand
CGACAGGATTCGGGCCTGTCAGGTCCCCCTTTTCAGGGCCCGCATGTTCACCGAGTCGATCGCGCAGCGGGACCAGTCCAGCCCACCGCGGGCACCGAGCTCATCGAGGACCAGGCGGTGGAGCTTGGCCCAGACCCTGACCCTCGTCCACTCGGCGAAGCGCCGGTGAGCCGTCGCTCCCGACGGCCCGAACGACGCGGACGGCAACTGCTGCCACGTGCAGCCCGACGTGGCCACGAACACGATCGCAGCCAGCACCTCCCGGTCACCGTGCCGACGCCGGCCACCTCCCTGCGGCCGGACAGGCGCTTCCGGCACCACCCTCTGGAACAGCTCCCACAACTCGTCCGGCACCAGCCGCTCAACGATTCCCACGCCAGCAGACTATCCAACAGGCCAAATGAGATGGCGTCT
>NZ_MLYN01000132.1:0-3982 GCF_001866675.1 Streptomyces sp. MUSC 14 | reverse complement strand
AATCGGGACGACACATCACGAGAGCGGAACCGGGAGGAGGAATAGTCCTTCCGGTTCACAGCGTCCTCGCTGTGTTTTTCAAAGGAACCTCGCCCCGATCATGACGACCGGAGACGGGGTATCAACTAATCTGGCGTTGATTTTTGGCACGCTGTTGAGTTCTCAAGGAACGGTCGCTTCCTTTGTACTCACCCTCTCGGGCTTTCCTCCGGGCTTCCCTTCGGTGTTTCCGACTCTATCAGATCTTTTCTCGATCCGATTTCCTCGGTGCTTTCCAGGTTCCCGCTCCGCTTTCGCTTCGCGTTTCCCTTTCCGGCGGTTCCGACTCTATCAGATCCTTTCGGCGTCTGACTCCCAGTCAGGGGGGTTTGTCTTCCCGGCCCGCTGGGCCGTTCCGACGAGTGAGACTTTAGCGGATTCCCGGCCTCCGAGCTAATCGGGGGCCTCGTCCTTTCGAACGCGGATTCCTCATTTCGCAAATGCGCACGCCAATACATTCGGCACCGAAGTGACGATGAGTGGCTGGGACTTGCGGAATGGCTGTCCGGGGACCGACCTAGATCGGCGCTCACGTCGGACAACTCGGAGAACACTACGGATCGAGGTAGGGCGTGTCAACTCGCTGCCGTGAGGTTCAGTCCTTCTTGCCGGAGGCGAGTTCGCGGCTGCGGTCGCGGGCGGCTTCGAGGGCGGCGATGAGGGCCGCGCGGACGCCGTGGTTCTCCAGCTCGCGAATGGCGTTGATGGTCGTACCCGCCGGGGAGGTGACGTTCTCGCGGAGCTTGACCGGGTGCTCGCCGCTGTCGCGGAGCATCACGGCGGCGCCGATCGCGGACTGGACGATGAGGTCGTGGGCCTTGTCGCGGGGCAGGCCGAGCAGGATGCCGGCGTCGGTCATGGCCTCGACCAGGTAGAAGAAGTACGCCGGACCCGAGCCGGACAGGGCCGTGCAGGCGTCCTGCTGGGACTCGGGGACCTGGAGCGTCTTGCCGACGGCGCCGAAGATCTCCTCGGCCGTGGCGAGGTGGTCGGAGGTGGCGTGGCTGCCAGGGGAGATGACCGACATGGCCTCGTCGACGAGGGCGGGGGTGTTGGTCATGACGCGCACGACCGGTGTGCCCGCGGCCAGGCGTTCCTCGAAGAAGGAGGTGGGGATGCCGGCGGCGCCGCTGATGACCAGGCGGTCGGCGGGAACGTGCGGGGCCAGTTCGTCCAGAAGGGTGCCCATGTCCTGTGGTTTGACCGTGAGGATCAGGGTGTCGGCGGTCTTGGCGGCCTCGGTGTTGGTGACCGGGTTGACTCCGTAGCGGGCGCGGAGTTCCTCGGCACGTTCCGGACGGCGGGCCGTGACCAGGAGGTCGGTGGGGGCCCAGCCGGCGCGGATCATTCCGCTGAGCAGGGCTTCGCCGATCTTGCCGGTGCCGAGGACTGCGACTTTCTGGCTCATGGGGGCCAGTCTGGCACCGGGGAGTGGGGGGTGGGGCGGCCGTCCGGTGGGCGGAACAGCGTGTTCACGCCGTCCGTCGGCGCAGTGTCGCCGCCCCCAGGACCAGGACCAGGAGTGCGCAGCCCGCGACGATCAGGACGTCGCGCACGAAGGTGGTCGTCATGTCGGTGTGGTGGAGGACCTGGTTCATGGCGTCGACGGCGTAGGACATCGGGAGGGCGTCGGAGACGGCTGTCAGGGCGGGGTGCATGTCGGAGCGGGGTGTGAACAGGCCGCAGAGGAGGAGCTGGGGAAAGATCACCGCCGGCATGAACTGGACCGCCTGGAACTCCGAGGCCGCGAACGCCGAGACGAAGAGGCCGAGGGCCGTGCCGAGCAGGGCGTCGAGGAGGGCCACCAGGAGAAGGAGCCAGGGCGAGCCCGTCACGTCCAGGCCGAGGAACCAGACCGCTAGGCCGGTGGCCAGGGCCGACTGGACGATCGCGAGGGCGCCGAAGGCGAGGGCGTACCCGGCGATGAGGTCGGCCTTGCCGAGGGGCATGGCGAGGAGGCGTTCGAGGGTGCCGGAGGTGCGTTCGCGCAGGGTGGCGATGGACGTGACCAGGAACATCGTGATCAGCGGGAAGATGCCGAGCAGGGAGGCGCCGATGTTGTCGAAGGTGCGGGGGCTCCCGTCGAAGACGTAGCGCAGCAGGACCAGCATCAGGCAGGGGACGAGGATCATCAGCGCGATCGTGCGCGGGTCGTGGCGGAGTTGGCGCAGGACCCGGGCCGCGGTGGCGATGGTGCGGGAGGCGTTGAGCGCGCCGGTGGGGGTGACGGGGGCGGTCGTACTCATCGGGTCGGCTCCTGGGTGCGTGATACTGCGGCGGCTTCGTCCACGAGGCGGAGGAAGGCCGCTTCGACGGTGTCCGTGCCGGTGCGGGTGCGCAGGGCGTCGGGGCTGTCGTCGGCGAGGATCTCGCCCTCCCGCATGAGCAGCAGGCGGTGACAGCGCTCGGCCTCGTCCATGACGTGGGAGGAGACGAGGAGGGTGGTGCCGCGGGTGGCGGCGAGCTGGTGGAAGAGGTGCCACAGGTCGCGGCGGAGGACGGGGTCGAGGCCGACGGTCGGTTCGTCGAGGACGAGGAGTTCGGGGGCGCCGAGCAGGGCGACGGCGAGGGAGACCCGGCCGCGCTGGCCGCCGGAGAGGGTGCCGGCGAGCGCGTCGGCGTGGCTGCTGAGGTCGACGTCGGTGATGGCTTGGGTGACATGTTCGTGGCGCCGTTCGGCGGCGGCCCGGCCGGGGTCGAGGATCGCGGCGAAGTACTCCAGGTTCTGCCGGACGGTCAGGTCGTCGTAGACGGAGGGGGCCTGGGTGACGTAGCCGACGCGGCTGCGCAGGGCGGGGTGGCCTGCCGGGTGGCCGAGGACGTCCAGGGTGCCGGTGACCTCCGCCTGGGTGCCGACGATGGCGCGCATGAGGGTGGACTTGCCGCAGCCGGAGGGGCCGAGGAGGCCCGTGATCCGGCCAGGCCGGACGGTGAAGCCGAGGTGGTGCAGGACGGTGCGCCGGCCGCGGACGACGGTGAGGTCGTCGGCCCGGACCGCATTATTCATCATGCGATGAATAATTGGGCCGGGCGGGCCGTGGAGTCAAGGGGCGTGGAGTCAGGGCGTGGAGTCAGGGCATGGAGTCAGGGCATGGAGTCAGGGGGTGGGGCTGCGAGTGGGGGCGGGAGCGAGGGCGATGAGCAGGAGGACGTCGTACGTCTCCTCCACGATCCCGTCCGCGAAGACCTCCAGCAGCCGGGCACGCTCCTCCTCCAGGAAGGCGGCTCTGCGGTCCTCGGGCATCACCAGGAAGTCCGAGTGGCTGCCGACGTTGGCGAGGTGCGTGTCGACCGGGACGCGGCGGCTCCAACGGACCTCTTCGCGGACGAAGTCGAGGCGTCCGCTGGGGTCAGCAAGGTCGGTGCTTCCCCGGGCGGAGCGTTTCTTGGCGGCGAAGTCCACGCCCAGCAGGCGGCCTTTGCGGTCGGCGGCCTCGCCGATCCAGTCGACGTCCAGGGCCTCGGTGTTCCACCACAGCGCCAGCGCGCCGCCCGGGCGCAGTACGCGCAGCACCTCCGGCACCGAGCGGGTGGTGTCCGTCCAGTGCCAGGCCTGGGCGTAGGTGACGAAGTCGGCGTGTGCGTCGGCGACGGGGAGGGCGTTGCCGTTGCCGCGCACGATCGGGATGTGCGGCAGCCTGCGGCGGAACTCGGCGGCCATGCCCTCGCCGGGCTCGACAGCGAGGACGTCGGCGCCGCGGTCGTGCAGGAGGGCGGTGGAGATGCCGGTGCCGGCGCCGACGTCGACGACGGTGGCGCCGGTGAGCGACCGGCCGGCCAGTTCCTCGACCGCGTCGAAGAGGGCGGGCGGATAGGAGGGGCGGTGCGCGGCGTACTGGGCGGCCGCGGCGTTGAAGGAACGCGCGCGGAGGGCGTGTGAGGGCGGGGTCTGGGGCGGGGGCGTCGTGGTCATACGGCCATGGTGGTCGACACGGGGGGCGGG
>NZ_MLYN01000131.1:0-20796 GCF_001866675.1 Streptomyces sp. MUSC 14 | reverse complement strand
ATGTGATCCTGCAGGCCGTCACCGACGAACCTCCCACCGACGACGTCACCCCTGCCGTCCCGGACGCGGACCCGTCGTACGTCCCCTGGGTCGTCACCGCACGCAGCCGGGACGCCCTGCGCGCCCAGGCCGCCCAACTCCTGGAGCATCTGGGGGAGATACCCGACGTCACTCCGGCGGACCTCGGTCTGTCGCTCACCGCGACCCGCGCCGCCTTCGAGCACCGCGCCGTCGTCCTCGGCGCCGACCGCGCTGCTCTCACCGACGGGCTGCGCCTGCTCGCCGCCGGCGAGAGCGGGCCGCACACCGTCACCGGCGTGCACCGCGGTGACGGCAGGACCGCCTTCCTCTTCTCCGGGCAGGGCGCCCAGCGCCCGGGCATGGGCCGCGGACTCTACGACGCCCACCCCGCCTACGCGGACGCCTTCGACGCCGTCTGCGCCCACTTCGGCGCCGAACTGCGCGACCTCGTCCTCGGCGACGACGCGGAGCGGCTGAACCGCACCGAGTGGACACAGCCCGCGCTCTTCGCCGTCGAGGTCGCCCTGTACCGGCTGCTGGAGTCGTGGGGCATGCGACCGGACTTCGTCGCCGGCCACTCCATCGGCGAGATCGCCGCCGCCCACGTCGCCGGCGTGATGTCGCTCAGGGACGCCAGCGCCCTGGTCGCCGCGCGCGGCAGGCTGATGCAGGAACTCCCCTCCGGGGGCGCCATGTTCGCGGTGGAGGCCACCGAGGACGAGGTACGTCCGCTCCTGGAGGGACACCCGGACGCGGGCATCGCCGCCGTGAACGGGCCGGGCTCCGTGGTCGTGTCCGGCGCCGAGGACGTGGTCGCCGACATCGCCGCGCGGCTCGCCGCCGACGGGCGCCGTACCACCCGGCTGCGCGTCAGCCACGCCTTCCACTCCCCGCTCATGGAGCCGATGCTCGACGCGTTCCGCGAGGTCGCCGCGAACATCACCTACGAGGCGCCGCGCATGGCGGTGATCTCCAACGTCACCGGCCGCGCCGCCGCCGGCGGCGAACTGCAGGACCCGGAGTACTGGGTGCGCCATGTCCGGGAGGCCGTCCGCTTCGCCGACGGCGTCCGCTGGCTCGCCGAGCACGGCGCCGACCGGTTCCTGGAGGTCGGCCCCGACGGCACGCTCACCGCGATGGCGCAGAGCTGCCTGCCGGACGCCGAGGGCACACTGTTCGTGCCCGTGCTGCGCAAGGACCGGGCCGAGCACGAGACGCTCCTCGACGCCGTCGCCCGTGCCTTCGCGCACGGCCTGCCCGTGGACTGGCCGCGCCTGTTCGACGGCAGCGGCGCCCGCACCGTACCCCTGCCCACGTACCCCTTCCAGCGCCGTCGCTTCTGGCCCGGTCCGCCCGCGCTGCTCGGCGACGTCACGTCCGCGGGCCTCGGCGCGAGCAGCCATCCGCTGCTGGGCGCGGCCGTGGAACTGGCCGACGGCGCCACCCATGTCCTCACCGGCAGGCTCGCCCTCGGCAGCAGCCCCTGGCTCAAGGACCACGCGCTCACCAGCACCGCGCTGTTCCCGGCCACGGGATTCCTCGACCTCGCCCTGCACGCCGGTGCCCGCACCGGCTGCGAGCAGGTCGCCGAACTGACGATCCTGACCCCGCTCACCCTGCCCGCCCAGGGCGGCGTGCAGGTCCAGGTGCGGGTCGAGGCGCCGGACGCCACCGGCGCCCGCCCGCTGACCGTGCACGGCCGGCCCGACACCGCAGAGCCCGGCACGCCGTGGACCCTGCATGTCAGCGGCCTGCTCACCGCCATCGCCGAACCGGCCGCCGTACCGTACGACTTCACGGTCTGGCCGCCCGAGGACGGCACCGAGGTGCCGCTCGACGGCTTCTACGAGGCCTTCGCCGACCGCGGCCACCTCTATGGCCCGCTGTTCCAGGGCCTGACCCGGGTCTGGACGCGCGGCGAGGAGGTGTTCGCCGAGGCCGCGCTGCCTGCGGACGCCGCCCCCGCGGCCGACGCCTTCGACCTGCACCCGGCCCTGCTCGACGCCGCGCTGCACGCCGTGATGTTCGTGCCCATGAAGGACGCCGGACGGCTGCCGTTCTCGTGGAGCGACGTGCGCCTGGACGCCGTCGGCGCCTCGGCGCTGCGGCTGCGGATGGTCCAGGAGGGCCCGGAGGCCATCGGACTCGCCCTCGCCGACCCGACGGGCCGCCCCGTCGGCTCGGTCGGCTCGCTCACCCTGCGCGAGCTGACCGGCGACCTGGCCGGCTCCACCGTCGGTGCCCCGGACCGCCAGGGCCTGTACGAGCTGGACTGGCAGCCGGCGGCCACGGCGGACGCCGTCGCGCCGACCGCGTGGACGGTCGTCGGCGCCGACGAGGCGACGGCACTGGCCGACGCACTGCGGGCCGCCGGTCACACCGTGCGCCGGGCCCCGGATCTGGCCGCCGCCGCGCAGGACGAGCACGTCCCGGACACCGTGCTGTACGCCGTGCCCGCGCAGACTCCGGAGCACACCCCGGGCGCCCTCGCCGACGCGGGCCGTGCCACCCTCACCGAGGCGCTCGCCGTCGTCCAGCAGTGGGTCGACGACCCGGCGTTCGCGCACGCCCGGCTCGTCGTCGTCACCCGGGGCGCCGTCCCGGCGGGACCCCGGCCGGCCGACCCGGCGCAGGCGGCGGTGTGGGGCCTGGTGCGGGCCGCCCGTACCGAGAACCCCGGCCGGTTCGTCCTCGCCGACACCGACGGCAGCGACGCCTCGGCGGCGGCACTGTCCGCCGCGCTCGGCGACACCGCGTTCGAACTCGCCGTCCAGGAAGGGACGGTGACCACACCGCGCGTCGTCCCGCTGGCCGCCGACCGCGCCCTCGTCCCGCCCGCCGGCACCGACGCCTGGCGGCTCGGCGTGGCACAGCCGGGCAGCCTGGACAGCCTGCGCCTCGCGGCCTGCCCCGAGGTCGAGGCCGCGCTCGCCCCGAACGAGGTGCGCATCTCGGTGCGCGCCGCCGGCGTCAACTTCCGCGACGTCCTCACCACGCTCGGCATGTACCCCGGCGACGCCACCGCGATCGGCCTCGAAGGTGCCGGTGTGATCACCGAGACCGGCACCGACGTCACCGGCCTCGCCCCCGGCGACCGGGTGATGGGCATGTTCGCCGGCGCCTTCGGCCCCGTCGCGGTCGCCGACGCCCGGATGGTCGTCCCGATCCCGAAGGGCTGGAGCTTCGCCGAGGCCGCGACCGTACCCATCGTCTACCTCACCGCCTACTACGCCCTGGTCGACCTCGGCGGACTCAAGCCCGGCGAGAGCGTCCTCGTACACGCGGCGGCGGGCGGCGTCGGCTCGGCCGCGGTCCAGCTCGCCCGGCACCTCGGCGCCGAGGTGTACGGCACGGCGTCACCCGCCAAGTGGGACGCGCTGCGGGCCGCCGGACTCGACGACGCCCATCTCGCCTCGTCCCGCGACCTGGGCTTCGAGGCGCGACTGCGCACCGCCACCGAGGGCCGCGGCTTCGACGTCGTCCTCGACTCCCTGGCCCGGGAGTTCGTGGACGCCTCCCTGCGGCTGCTGCCGCGCGGCGGCCGGTTCCTGGAGATGGGCAAGACCGACGTCCGAGAGCCCGACCAGGTCGCCGCCGACCACCCCGGCGTCGGCTACCGGGCCTTCGACCTGATCGAGGCCGGACCCGACCGGATCGGCGAGATCCTCGCCGACCTGGCGGACCTGTTCGGGCGCGGTGCGCTGAGGCCGCTGCCGATGGCCGTGTGGGACGTCCGCCGGGCGCCCGACGCGTTCCGCTTCGTCAGCCAGGCGCGGCACGTCGGCAAGGTCGTCCTGACCCTGCCGACCGCTCCCGACCCGGCCGGCACCGTCCTGCTCACCGGCGGCCTCGGCGGACTCGGCCGTATCACCGCCCGCCACCTCGTCGAGGAGAACGGCGTACGGCACCTGCTGATCGCCGGCCGGCGCGGCGCGGACGCGCCCGGCGCGACCGAACTGCGCGACGAACTCGCCGCGTTGGGAGCGGACGTCACCGTGGCCGCCTGCGACGTGGCCGACCGCACCGCGCTCGCCGCGCTCCTCGCGGGCATTCCCGCCGACCGGCCGCTGACGGCCGTGGTGCACACCGCGGGCGTCCTCGCCGACGGCGTGCTGTCCTCGATGACACCGGACCGGCTGGAACGGGCGCTGCGGCCCAAGGCCGACGCCGTGGTCGCGCTGCACGAACTCACCCGAGACCTCGACCTCGCCCGGTTCGTGGTCTTCTCCTCGGTCGCCGGCACGTTCGGCGGCGCCGGACAGGCCAACTACTCGGCCGCCAACGCCTTCCTGGACGCCTTCGCCCAGCACCGGCGCGCCCAGGGCCTGCCCGCCGTCTCCCTCGCCTGGGGCACCTGGCTGCCCGAGGCGGGCATGACCGGAGAACTCGGCGACGCCGACCGCGAACGGCACGCCCGTACCGGCATGGTGCCGCTCGGACCCGGCACCGGCATGCGGCTGCTCGACGCCGCCGCCGACAGCGACCGGGCCGCACTGCTGCCGATGGACCTGGACCCGGCCGCCCTGCGCGAACACCACGACGTCCTCCCGGTCCTCCTGCGCGGCCTGGTGCGCACCCCCGCCCGGCGCCGCGCCACGGCCGCCGGGACGGCGCCCGCCGCGCAGGCACCGCAGTCGCTGGCCGACCGGCTGGCCCCGCTGCCCGCCGCGGACCGCGAGCAGCTCCTGCTCGACGTGGTCGCCGAGCAGGCAGCCGCCGTCCTCGGACACGGCTCGGCGGCCGAGATCGATCCCGAACAGACCTTCAAGGAGCTGGGCTTCGACTCCCTGACGGCGGTCGAGCTGCGCAACCGGCTCGGCGCGGCCACCGCTCTGCGGCTGCCCGCCACCCTGGTCTTCGACTACCCGACCGCCCTCGCCCAGGCCCGCTACCTGCTGGCGGAGCTGTCCCTGCCCGAGCCGCCCGGCACCGCGCAGGCCCTCCTCGGCGACATGGACCGCCTCGACAGCGCCCTGCAGGGCGCCGACGTGGCCGACGAGGACCGCGAAAAGGTCACCGCCCGGCTGCGTGAACTCCTCTCCCGCTGGCAGGGCGAGCCCCTCGCACCGACCCCCGCCGCCGTCCCCGCGGCCCTCGCCGACGAGGACGCGGAACTGGCCGAGGTCGAGACGGCGGGCGACCTCTTCGACCTGATCGACCGCGAGCTGGGGGACCTGTGAGCACCCCGCCGGTCCTCCGCACGCACCCGACGCCCCGGCTCCGCCCGGTTCAAGGAAGTGACTCTCGTGGCTGACGACGACAAGTACGTGGACTACCTCAAGCGGGTCACGGGTGAACTCCGCCAGACCCGCCGCAGGCTGCGCGAGGTCGAGGACCGCAGCCGGGAGCCGATCGCCGTCGTCGCGATGAGCTGCCGCTTCCCCGGCGACATCCGTTCGCCCGAGGACCTGTGGCGGCTCGTCGACGAGGGCCGGGACGCCATCGGCCCGCTGCCACAGGACCGCGGCTGGGACATCGCGGACCGCTACGACCCCGACCCCGACCGGCCCGGCACCTTCTCCACCCGGGAGGGCGGCTTCCTGCGCGACGCCGCCTCCTTCGACGCCGCCTTCTTCGGCATGAGCCCCCGCGAGGCGCTCGCCACCGACCCGCAGCAGCGGATCCTGCTGGAGGCGTCGTGGGAGCTGCTGGAGCGCGCCGGCATCCGGCCGCAGACCCTGCGCGGCAGCGCCACCGGCGTGTTCGTGGGCGCCGCGACCTCCGGCTACGGCCAGGGCCCGGTCGAGGTGCCCGAGGACGTGCACGGACTGATGCTCGCCGGCAACGCGACGTCGGTCGCCTCCGGCCGCATCTCCTACGTCCTGGGCCTGGAGGGACCCACGGTCACCGTCGACACCGCCTGCTCCTCCTCCCTGGTCGCCCTGCACTGGGCGGTGCAGGCGCTGCGCGCCGGTGAGTGCGACCTGGCCCTGACCGGCGGTGTCGCCGTCATGGCCACCCCGGGCCTGCTGTTCGAGTTCAGCAGGCAGCGCGGACTCGCCCCGGACGGCCGCTGCAAGGCGTTCGCCGAATCCGCCGACGGCACCGGCTGGTCCGAGGGCGTGGGCCTGCTGCTGGTGGAACGCCTCTCCGACGCCCGCCGCAACGGACACCCGGTGCTGGCCGTGGTCCGCGGCTCCGCCGTCAACTCCGACGGCGCCTCCAACGGGCTGACCGCGCCCAACGGGCCCGCCCAGCAGCGCGTCATCGAACAGGCCCTCGCAGGCGCCGGGATCACCGCGGCCGACGTCGACGCCGTCGAGGCGCACGGCACCGGCACCACCCTCGGCGACCCCATCGAGGCCCAGGCGCTCCTCGCCACCTACGGCCGCGCCAGGACCGCCGAACGGCCCCTGTACCTGGGCTCGTTGAAGTCGAACCTCGGCCACACCCAGGCGGCGGCGGGCGTCGCCGGCGTCATCAAGACCGTGCTGGCCCTCCAGCACGGCCGGCTGCCCCGCACCCTGCACGTGGACCAGCCGTCCACCCACGTCGACTGGGACGCCGGGCACGTCCGGCTGCTCACCGAGGCGACCGACTGGCCGCTCCCCGAGGACCGCCCGCGCCGCGCCGCCGTCTCCTCCTTCGGCATCAGCGGCACCAACGCGCACACCATCCTGGAGGCCGCACCCGCCGAGGAGCACCGGGACACCGACACGGCGCCCGCGACCGCCGTACGGCTGCCCCTGACGCCCTGGCTGCTGTCCGCGCGCGGCGCCGAAGCGCTGCGCGCCCAGGCCGCCCGCCTCCTCGCGCACACCGACGCCCACCCCGCCGACGACCCGCACGTCACCGCCCGCGCCCTCGCCGGCACCCGGCAGGGCTTCGAACACCGGGCCGTCGTCCTCGCGGCGGACCTGGCCGGCACCCGCGACGCCCTGCGCGCCCTCGCCGCGGGGGAGGAGCACCCGGCCGTCGTGACCGGCCGCACGCTGCGCGGCGCGACCGCGTTCCTCTTCTCCGGACAGGGCGCCCAGCGTCCCGGCATGGGCCGTGAGCTGTACGGCGCGTTCCCCGCGTTCGCCCGGGCCTTCGACGAGGTGTGTGTCCACCTCGACCCCGAACTCGGACGGAGCCTGAAGGAAGCCGTCTTCGACAGCGCCCCGGACGACGCGGCGCTGCGGGAGACCGGGCTCGCCCAGCCCGCCCTGTTCGCCGTCGAGGTCGCCCTCTACCGCCTGCTGGAATCGTGGGGCGTCACGCCGAAGTACCTCCTCGGGCACTCGCTGGGCGAGCTGTCCGCCGCGCACGTCGCCGGCGTGTGGTCGCTGCCCGACGCCTGCCGGCTCGTCGCCGCCCGCGGACGCCTGATGCAGGACCTGCCGCGCGGCGGCGCCATGGTCTCCGTCGAGGCCGCCGAGGACGAAGTGGCCGCGCTGCTCGCCGAACACGGCGGCGCCGTGTCGGTCGCCGCCGTCAACGGGCCGCGCGCCACCGTGATCTCCGGCGACGAGGCCGCCGTCGAGGCGGTCGCCTCGTCGCTGGGCGCCCGCGGCCGCACCACGCGCAGGCTCCGGGTCTCGCACGCCTTCCACTCCGCGCGCATGGACGCCGCCCTGGACGCCTTCCGCGCGGTCGCCGAGAGCGTCACGGCGCACCCGCCGCGCCTGACCGTGGTCTCCAACCTCACCGGACGCCCGGCCACCGCCGAGGAACTGACCTCCGCCGACTACTGGGTGCGCCACCTGCGCCACGCCGTCCGCTTCGCCGACGGCATCGACTGGCTCGCCGCCCACGGCGTCACCCGCTACCTGGAACTCGGCCCCGACGCCACCCTCACCGCGCTCGCCGGTGCCGCACTGCCCGACGACACCGTTGACCGGCTCTGCGCGCCCGTGCTGCGCAAGGACCGCCCCGAGCCGGACACCCTGCTCGCCGCCGTCGCCGCCGCCCACGCCCACGGAGTCTCCGTCGACCTGACGGCCCTGCTCGGCAGCGATCCGGCCGACCCCCGAGTCGACCTGCCCACCTACGCGTTCACGCGCGACCGTTACTGGCTGCGGCCCGCCGACACCACCGGCGACGTCACCGGCGCCGGACTCACCGGCACCGGACACCCCCTGCTCGGGGCCGTCGTCCGCGTCGCCGACGACGACCGCGTGCTGCTCACCGGCCGACTCTCCACCCGTACCCAGCCCTGGCTCGCCGACCACACCGTGTCCGGCACCGTCCTGCTCCCGGGTACCGCGTTCGTCGAACTCGTGCTGCGCGCCGGTGACGAGGTCGGCTGCGGCCTCCTCGACGACCTCACCCTCGAAGCCCCGCTGGTCCTCCCGGACACCACCGGCGTCCAGCTCCAGATCGCCCTCGGCGCCCCCGACGCCGACGGCCGCCGGCCGGTCACCGTGCACTCCCGGGCCGACGCCGACGACGACAGCCCGTGGACCCGGCACGCCACCGCCGTCCTCGCCCCGGCGCCCGCCGCACCCGAGGCCGAACCCGTCGCCTGGCCGCCCGCGGAGGCCCACAGCCTCCCACTGGACGGCTTCTACGGCGCACTCGCCGCCCAGGGCTACCAGTACGGCCCCGTCTTCCAGGGCCTGCGGGCCGCCTGGCGCTCCGGCGACACCTGGTACGCCGAGGTGGCACTCCCGGAGGAGCAGCACCGCGACGCCGCCCGGTTCGGCCTGCACCCGGCCCTCCTGGACGCCGCCCTGCACACCCAGCTCGCCGGTGCCGACGGCGCAGACGCCGCCGAACAGGCGGGCGTGGGCCTGCCGTTCGCGTTCGGCGGCGTCACCCTGCACGCCGTCGGCGCCACCGAGCTCCGGGTCCGTCTGGACCGCGGCTCCTCCGGCGCCGTCAGCCTGCACCTCGCCGACGGCACCGGAAACCCCGTCGCCACCGTCGGCTCCCTCGTCAGCCGCCCGGTCTCCCAGGGCGCCCTGCCCACCTCCCGGCCCGCCGACGGCGCCCTGTTCACCGTGCGCTGGAGCGACACCGCCCTGCCCGACACGGCGGACACCGACGGCTGGCGGCTCGCCGGCGGAGATCCGGCGGGCCTGGTGCCCGCCTGGCCGGCGCTCGGCGCCGACGACACGCCCACGGCCGTCGTCCTGCCGTACACCTCCGCCCCCGGCGAGACCCCCGCGAGCATCGCCGGCCGCGTCCTGACCGACCTGCAGACACTGCTGGCCGATCCGCGCACCGACGGTGCCCCGCTCGTGATCGTCACGCGCGGCGCCGTGAGCGCGGCCGACGGCGAGGACGTCAGCGACCTGTCCGCCGCCGCCGTCTGGGGCCTGGTCCGCTCGGCCCAGACCGAGAACCCGGGCCGGCTCGTCCTCGCCGACCTCGACGACACCGACGCCTCCCGCGCCGCCCTCGCCGCCGCCGTCAGCACCGGAGCCACCCAGCTCGCCCTGCGCGACGGCACGCTGCGCACACCGGCGCTGGCCCGCGCCGCCACGGCCGACCGGGCGCCCGGCTGGGACGCCGACGGCACCGTCCTGATCACCGGCGGCACCGGCGCGCTCGGCGCCCTGGTCGCCCGCCACCTGGTCACCACCCACGGCGTGCGCTCCCTGCTGCTCACCTCCCGGCGCGGCCCCGACGCCCCCGGCGCCCGCGAGCTGACGGACGAACTCGCCGCGCACGGGGCCGCCGTACGCGTCGAGGCCTGCGACGCCGCCGACCCCGGCGCGCTGGCCGCGCCGCTCGCCGCGCTGCCCGCGGACCGGCCGCTGCGCGGCGTGGTGCACACCGCGGGCATCCTGGACGACGGCGTGCTCGGCTCGCTCACCCCCGACCGGCTCGCCGCCGTGCTGCGCGCCAAGGCGGACAGCGCGCTCGCCCTGCACACGGCGACCCGGGACGCCGACCTCACCGCCTTCGTCCTGTTCTCCTCGGCCTCCGGCCTGTTCGGCGGCGCCGGACAGGCCAACTACGCCGCCGCCAACACCGTCCTGGACGCCCTCGCCCACCACCGCCGCACCGCCGGTCTGCCCGCCACCTCACTGGCCTGGACCCTGTGGGACCACGACAGTGGCATGACCGGCGGCCTCGGCGACGAGGACCGGCGCCGCATCGCGGCCTCCGGGCTGCCCGCCCTGGACCCCGAGCAGGCGCTGCGACTGCTCGACGAGGCCCTCGCCACCGGCGAGCCGCTCCTCGCACCGCTGCGCACCGACCCGGCGGCGCTGCGCGCCGCCGCCTCCGCCGGCCGGCTGCCCGCCCTGCTGCACGGCCTCGTCCCGGCACCGGCCCGGCGCACCGCCCGCGCCGCCGACGCGGACGCCTCCGCCCTCGGCCGCCGCCTGGCCGGACTGTCCGCACCCGACCAGGAACGCCTCCTGCTCGACGTCGTCCGCCGGCACGCCGCGGTCGCCCTCGGACACGGCTCGGCCGGCGCCGTCGACGGCGAACAGTCCTTCAAGGACCTCGGTTTCGACTCCCTCACCTCCGTCGACCTGCGCAACCGCCTCAACGCCGAGACGGGGCTGCGGCTGCCCGCGACGCTCGTCTTCGACCACCCCCGCCCCAGCGCGCTCGCCCGCCACCTGGCCCGGGAACTCACCGGCGTCACCGAGGAGTTCGCCACCACGACGGCCGCCGCCGGGGAGGACGACCCGGTCGTCATCGTCGCCATGGCCTGCCAGTACCCGGGCGGTGTCAGCTCGCCCGAGGACCTGTGGCGGTTCGTGTCCGAGGGCGGCGACGCCATCGGCGCCTTCCCCACCGACCGCGGCTGGGACCTGGACCGCCTGCCCGGCCTGGAGGCCGGATTCCTGTACGGCGCCACGCACTTCGACGCCGCCCTGTTCGGCATCGCCCCGCGCGAGGCGCTCGCCATGGACCCCCAGCAGCGGCTGCTC
This sequence comes from Streptomyces sp. MUSC 14, assembly GCF_001866675.1. NCBI lineage: Bacteria > Bacillati > Actinomycetota > Actinomycetes > Kitasatosporales > Streptomycetaceae > Streptomyces > Streptomyces sp. MUSC 14. The sequence continues at coordinate 9,961 of NZ_MLYN01000131.1, read as the reverse complement.
CTGGAGACCTCCTGGGAGGTCTTCGAGCGCGCCGGCATCGACCCGCTGTCGCTGCGCGGCAGCGGCACCGGCGTCTACGTCGGCGCCATGGGCTCCGGCTACGCCTCCGGCCTGGCCGACATCCCCGAGGGCATGGAGGGCTACATCGGGCTCGGCGTGTCCGGCAGCGTCATCTCCGGCCGCGTCGCCTACACCTTCGGTCTGGAGGGGCCGACCATGACGGTCGACACCGCCTGCTCCTCCGCCCTGGTCGCCCTGCACCTCGCCGCCCACGCCCTGCGTCAGGGCGAGTGCTCCATGGCGCTGGCCGGCGGTGTCACCGTCATGGCCACACCCGGCACCTACACCGAGTTCACCGCCCAGAACGGGCTGGCCGCCGACGGCCGGTGCAAGGCGTTCGCCGCCTCGGCCGACGGCACGAGCTTCTCCGAGGGCGTCGGCATGCTCCTGCTGGAACGCCTCTCCGACGCACGGCGCAACGGCCACCCCGTCCTCGCGGTGGTCCGCGGCTCCGCCACCAACCAGGACGGCGCCTCCAACGGCCTGACCGCCCCCAACGGGCCCTCCCAGGAGCGCGTCATCCGCCAGGCCCTCGCCTCGGCCGGGCTCGCCCCGGCCGACGTCGACGCCGTCGAGGCGCACGGCACCGGTACCACCCTCGGCGACCCCATCGAGGCCCAGGCGCTGTTCGCCACCTACGGCCGCGGGCGGCCCGCGGACGAGCCCCTGTTGCTGGGATCCGCCAAGTCCAACTTCGGGCACACCCAGGCCGCCGCGGGCGCCGCGGGCATCATCAAGATGGTCATGGCCATGCGCCACGGCGAACTGCCCCGCACCCTGCACGTCGACGAGCCCTCCCCGCACATCGACTGGTCCAGCGGCACCATCGAGCTGCTCACCGAGGCCCGGCCCTGGCCGGCCCGCGGCGACCGGCCCCGCCGCGCGGGCGTGTCCTCCTTCGGCATCAGCGGCAGCAACGCCCACGTCGTCCTCGAGGAACCCCCCGCCGCCGAGCCCGCCGCCGAGCGCCCGGTGCCCGCCGCCGCGCCCCTCCTGTACCCCGTCTCCGGACACACCCCGGACGCGCTGCGCGCCCAGGCGGCCCGGCTGCGCACCCACCTCCTGCACCACGACGACGACCCCCGCGACCTCGCCCGCACCCTCACCGTCGCCCGCCACCCGCAGGCCCACCGCGCCGCGGTCGTCGCCGCGGACCGCGAGGAACTCCTGGCCGGGCTCGCCGCCGTCGCCTCCGGCGAACCGCACCCCGGCACGGCCACCGGCACCGCCGACGGCGGCCGGCTCGCCGTCCTGTTCAGCGGCCAGGGCGCCCAACGCCCCGGCATGGGCAACGCGTTGTACGACGCCCACCCCGTCTACGCGCAGACCTTCGACGCGGTCTGTGCCGAACTCGACCGCCACCTCGACGGACCGCCGCTGCGCGACGTCGTCCTCGCCGCCGAAGGCAGCGCCGAGGCCGCCCTGCTGGACCGCACCGCCTACACACAGGCCGCACTCTTCGCCTACGGCACCGCCGCCCACGCCCTGGCCACGTCCTGGGGCGTACGGCCCGACGTGCTCGCCGGGCACTCCATCGGCGAACTGACCGCCGCGCACGCCGCCGGCGTCTTCGACCTGGCCGACGCCTGCGCGCTGGTCGGCGCCCGAGGACGGCTCATGCAGAGCCTGCCCGAGGGCGGCGCCATGGCCGCGCTGGAGGCGACCGAGCAGGAGGTACTGCCCCTGCTGGCGGACCGGGCCGACCGCGTCGCCGTCGCCGCGGTCAACGGGCCCGTCTCCGTGGTCGTCTCCGGCCGGGCCGAGGACGTGACGGACATCGCCGCCGAGTTCGCCGCACGAGGCCGCAAGACCCGGCGCCTGAACGTCAGCCACGCCTTCCACTCGCCGCTGATGGACGCCATGCTCGACGACTTCCGCGCCGTCGCCGCGCGCGTCGGCTTCCACGCCCCCACCGTGCCCGTCGTGTCCAACGTGACCGGAGCCCTCGCGGCCGGCGACGACCTGCTCACCCCCGACTACTGGGTGCGCCACGTCCGCCGGGCCGTGCGCTTCGCCGACACGGTCCGCACACTGGAGGAGAGCGGCGTCACCCACTGCCTCGAACTCGGCCCCGACGCCACCCTCACCACCCTGGTGCAGGACGGCCTCACCGCGTCCGCGAGCGTGACCGCCGTATCCCTCGTCCGCCGCGACACGCCCGAGGACCGTTCCGCGCTGCTCGCCGCCGGCACGCTGCACGCGCACGGGCTCGGCGACGTACCGGCCGTACCGGCCGCCGCCGAGGCCCGGCCCGTGCCCCTGCCGACGTACGCCTTCCAGCGCGAGCGGTTCTGGCTGGAGGCGTCCGCGCCCGCCGCCGCGGCCGGCCAGGACGCCGCGTTCTGGGAACTCGTCGAGGCCGCGGACCCCGCCGTCCTCGCCGAGCGCCTCGCCGTCGACAGCGACGCCCCGCTCAGCGCCGTACTGCCCGCGCTCGCCGCCTGGCGCGGCGAGGACCGCAGGCAGGCGCAGATCCAGCGCTGGGAACACCGCGTGGTGTGGCGGCCCGCCGCGGACGCCGCCGCCACCCTCACCGGCGGCTGGCTCCTCGCCGTCCCCGGCCGGCTCGACGGCGGCCCCTGGGCGACCTCCGTCGCGGACGCGCTCACCGCCCACGGCGCCCGCGTCCGCGTGCTGCCCGTCGACTGCGCCGGCGCCGACCGCACCGCCCTGGCCGCCGCCCTCGCGGACCTGCGCCGGGACGACGACGGTCCCTGGACCGGCGTGGTGTCCCTGCTCGCCGCCGACACCGACGCGCTGCCCGGACACGCCGCCGTACCGGCCGGCCTCGCCGCCACCGCCGCCCTCGTCCAGGCACTCGCCGACGGCACCGGCGCGGCGCGGCTGTGGGCGCTCACCGCGGGCGCCGCGGGCGTGCTCGGCACCGAGGCGCCCGTCGCGCCCGAACAGGCCGCCGTGTGGGGGCTGGGCCGCACCGCAGCCCTCGAACACCCGCAGCTCTGGGGTGGTCTGGTGGACCTGCCCGCCGGGACCGACGCGGCCGTACCGGCCGACGTCGCCCGGCGCCTGGCCGCCGCACTGGCCGGCCGCACCGGCGAGGACCAGATCGCCGTACGGCCCGCGGGCACGTTCCTGCGCCGCCTCGAACGCGCCCCGGCCGGCGCGCCCCCGGCGCCCGCGCCCGACTGGTCGGGCACCGTCCTGCTCACCGGCGCCACCGGCGCGCTCGGCCTGCGCACGGCCGCCTGGCTCGCCGCCCAGGGCGCCACCCGCATCCTGGCCGTCAGCCGTTCCGGCGCGGCCTCCGAAGGCGCCGCCCGCCTCAAGGACGCCCTCGCCGACTCCGCCACCGAACTGGTCCTGGCCGCCTGCGACACCGCCGACCGCGAGGCACTCGCGGCGCTCCTCGCCGAACACCCCGTCGACGCCGTCGTCCACACCGCGGGTGTGCTGGACGACCGGCTCCTCGACAGGATGGACACCGCCGCCCTGGACCGCGTCCTGCGCCCCAAGCTGGCGGCCGCCCGTCACCTCGACGAACTGACGCGGGGGCGCGAGCTCAGCGCGTTCGTCCTGTACTCGTCGGTCTCCGGCACCCTCGGCACCATCGGCCAGGCCAACTACGCCGCGGCCAACGCCTACCTGGACGCGCTGGCCGAACGCCGCCGGGCCGCCGGGCTGCCCGCCACCTCGCTGGCCTGGGGGCCGTGGGCGGGCGGCGGTATGGCCGGCGCCGACGCCGACGGCGAGAACCGTATGCGGCGCGGCGGCATCGACCCGCTCGACCCCGAGCGGGCCGTCGACGCCCTCGGCCGGGCCCTGGCACGCACCGACGCCGTCCTCGCCGTCGCCGACATCGACTGGACCCGCTTCGCGCCCGGCTTCACCACCTCCCGGCCCAGCCCGCTGCTCGCCGACCTCCCCGAGGTCCGCGACCTGCTCGCCCAGCGTCCGCAGAGCACCGCGGGCGCCTCGCAGGCCCTGCGTGAACGGCTCGCCGGACAGTCCGGCGCCGAGCGCGAACGCACCCTGACCGCCCTGGTGCGGACCGAGGCCGCCGCCGTCCTCGGCCACACCGGCACCGACCGGGTCGGCGCCACGACGGCGTTCAACGCCCTCGGCTTCGACTCGCTGATGGCCGTCGAACTGCGCAACCGGATCGGCGCCGCCACCGGCCTCGCGCTGCCCGCCACGCTGCTGTTCGACCAGCCGAGCGCCACAGCGCTCGCCGGATACCTGCGCGGCCGGCTCTCGGACGACACCGACGGCGCCTCCGCCGTCCTCGCCGGACTGGACACCCTGGAGGCGGCGCTGGCCGCACTGCCGCAGGACGACGCCCGACGCGACCGCATCGGCGCCCGGCTGCAATCGCTCCTCGGCGGCTTCACCGGCCGCACCACAGTCGCCGTCGCCGTCGCCGCCCCCGCCACCGGCGGCGACGACGTCAGCGACCGGATCCAGTCCGCCGGCGCGGACGAGATCTTCGACTTCATCGAGAACGACCTCGGCATCTCCTGACGGCACGGCCACGGGACCTGAGAACGGGTGAGAACACCATGACCGATGAGGACAAGCTCCTCGGCTACCTGAAGAAGGTCACGGCCGACCTCCACCAGACGCGGCAGCGCCTGGCCGCGGCCGAGGCACACCAGCACGAACCCCTGGCGATCGTCGCGATGGGCTGCCGTTTCCCCGGTGGTGTCAACGACCCCGACGACCTGTGGCGGCTGCTGGACGACGGCACCGACGCCATGACCGACTGGCCGCGCGACCGCGGCTGGGACATCGACGCCCTGTACGACCCGACCCCGGGCACGCCCGGCCGCAGCTACACCCGCACCGGCGGATTCGTCGAACGCGTCGGCGACTTCGACGCCGGGTTCTTCGGCATCTCGCCGCGCGAAGCCGTCGGCACCGATCCGCAGCAGCGCGTTCTGCTGGAGATCTGCTGGGAGGCCCTGGAACGCGCCGGGCTCGACCCGCTCGCCCTGCGCGGCAGCCGCACCGGCGTGTTCTGCGGCACCAACCTGCAGGACTACACCACGCTGCTCAGCCTGTCCGACAACGCGGGCGACGACGGGGTGGGCAACGCCTCGAGCGTGCTGTCCGGCCGGATCTCCTACACCCTCGGCCTCGAAGGCCCCGCCGTCTCCGTCGACACCGCCTGCTCCTCCTCCCTGGTCACCCTCCACCTGGCAGCGCAGGCCCTGCGCGCGGGGGAGTGCGACCTCGCTCTCGCCGGCGGCGTCACCATCATGTCGACGCCCACGATCTTCCTGGAGTTCAGCCGCCAGCGCGGCCTGTCGCCCGACGGCCGGTGCCGCGCGTTCGCCGACACCGCCGACGGCACCGCCTGGGGCGAGGGCGCCGGAATCCTCGTCGTCGAACGGCTCTCCGATGCGCGTCGCAACGGACATCCCGTCCTCGCCGTCCTGCGCGGCTCGGCCGTCAACCAGGACGGTGCCTCCAACGGCCTCACCGCCCCCAACGGGCCCTCCCAGGAACGCGTCATCTGGCAGGCCCTGAACAGCGCGCAGCTCGCCCCCGCCGACGTCGACGCCGTCGAGGCGCACGGCACCGGCACCACCCTCGGCGACCCCATCGAGGCCCAGGCGCTGCTCGCCACCTACGGCCAGGACCGGCCCGCGGAGCGGCCGCTGCTGCTCGGCTCGGTGAAGTCGAACATCGGCCACACCCAGGCCGCGGCCGGCGTCGCCGGCATCATCAAGACAGTCCTCGCCCTGCGCGCCGGCCGGCTGCCCGCCACGCTCCACGTCGACCTGCCCAGCCGGCACGTCGACTGGTCCGCCGGAAACATCGAACTGCTCACCGAGGCCCGCACCTGGCCGGCCGTCGGCGACCGGCCGCGCCGCGCGGGCGTCTCCTCCTTCGGCGTCAGCGGCACCAACGCCCACGTCATCCTCGAACAGGCCCCGCCCGCCGACCGGCACGACACCCCCGAGCCGGGGCGCGAGGCACCCCGCCCGCGCGCCTTCGCCGTCTCCGGCCGCACCGCGGCCGCCCTGCGCGACCAGGCCCGCCGGCTCGCCGCCCACCTGCGCTCCGCCCCGGACGGCGGGCCGCACCCCGCCGACCTCGCCTGGTCCCTCGCCGGCACCCGGTCCGCCCTCGAACACCGCGCCGTCGTGGTCGCCGCCGACCACGACGTGCTCCTGCGCGGCCTGACCGCCCTGGCCGACGCCACCCCCGACCCCGCCGTGGTGCGCGGCGTCGCCGACACCGAGGGCGACCCCGTCTTCCTCTTCCCCGGCCAGGGCCCCCAGTGGGAGGGCATGGCCACCGAACTCCTCGACACGGACGCCCGGTTCCGCGCCTACTTCGACGAAGCCGCCGCCGCCGTCGAGGATTTCACCGACTACCGCGTCCTCGACGTGCTGCGCGGCGCCCCCGGCGCCCCGCCCCTGGAACGGCTCGACGTCGTCCAGCCCACCCTCTTCGTCGTCTGTGTCGCCCTCGCCCGGCTGTGGATGGCGTGCGGGGTCCGCCCCGCCGCGGTCGCCGGACAGAGCCAGGGCGAGATCGCCGCCGCCCACATCGCCGGCATCCTGACCCTCCAGGACGCGGCCCGCGTCGTCGTCACCCGCTCCCGCGAGCTGACCGCCATCACCGGCCGCGGCGGCATGGTCGCCGTACCCCTGCCGCTGGCCGACGTCGAGCAGCTCATCGCCCCCTACGACGGCCGGATCGGCGTCGGTTCCGTCACCGGCCCGCGCTCCGTCACCGTCTCCGGCGACGCCGAGCCGCTCGCCGCACTGCTGGCCCACCTGACCGACGACGGCATCCGCGCACGCCGCGTCCCCGTGGACTACGCCTCCCACTGCGCCCAGGTCGAGGAGGTCCGCGACGCCCTGCTCACCGGATTCGCCCCGGTGCGCCCGCGCCCTGCCGAGATTCCCTTCCACTCCACCGTCACCGGGGCACGCATCGAGGACACCACCACGCTCGACGCCGCCTACTGGTACGACAACATCCGCCGCACCGTGCGATTCGAGAGCACGGTGCGCGCCCTCGCCGACGCCGGACAGCGCGTCTTCGTCGAGATGGCCCCGCACCCCGTGGTCACCACGGCCGTCGGCGACATCCTCGACGACCTGGGCATCACCGACGGCGCCGTCCTCGGCACCCTGCGCCGCTCCGAGGGCGGCACCGAACGCTTCCTGCAGTCCGTGGCCGGCCTTGCCGTCCGCGGTGGCCCCGTGGACTGGAACGCCGTCCACGACGAGCCCGCACACCGCGTCGACCTGCCCGTCTACGCCTTCCAACGCCGCCGCTACTGGCCCGCGTTCACCACCGCCGCGACGGCGCAGACCACCGACGGCGCGGACGCCCCGTTCTGGCAGGCCGTCGAGTCCGGCGACCACGCCACGCTCGCCGAAGCCCTCGGCCTCGACCCACAGACCGCGGCCACACTCGCCCCCGCCCTCGCCGGCTACCGGCGGCGCGGCACCGACCGCGCCACCGCCGACCGCTGGCGCTACCGCATCACCTGGCACCCGTTGCAGGACCCGACGGCCCCCGCCCTCACCGGCCGCTGGACCCTCGTCGTCCCCCGCGGCCACGAGAACGGACCCGAGGCCACCGCCGTCCGGGCCGCCCTGACCCGCGCGGGCGCCGACTGCGTCCCCGTGACCGTCGACGGCCACCTCGACCGCACCGGCCTCGCCGCCGCGCTGGCCGACGCGACCGACGGGGCCCGCGGCGTGCTGTCCCTGCTTGCCCTGGACGACAGCCCGCACCCCCGACACCCCCAGCTGCACAGCGGGTTCGCCACCACCGTCGCCCTCGTACAGACGCTGGACGACCTGGCCAACCGGCTGCCCGTGTGGTTCCTCACCCGCGGCGCCGTCGCCACCCGCTCCGACGCCGCCCCGACCGCACCGGCCCAGGCGCTGATCTGGGGCTTCGGCCGGGTCGTCGCCCTGGAACAGGCCGACTGCTGGGGCGGCCTGATCGACCTGCCCGAGCACCTCGACGCCCGCACCGCCGACCGCGTCGTCGCCGTCCTCGCCCGAACCGACCACGAGGACCAGGTCGCCGTACGCGCCACCGGTCTCCTCGGCCGACGGCTGGAGCGCGCCGCCATCGGCGGACTGCCGGGCCGCCGCCAGTGGCGTCCGCAGGGCACCGTCCTCGTCACCGGCGGCACCGGCGCCCTCGGCCGCCACGTGGCCCGCTGGCTCGCCCGCGCGGGAGCCCCCCACCTCCTCCTCGTCAGCCGCTCCGGCCCCGACGCGGAAGGCGCCGCCGAACTCCTCGCCGAACTGAACGCCGCCGGCACCCACGCCGAACTCGTCGCCCGCGACATCGCCGACCCCGCGGACCTCGCCGGCCTCCTGGCCGCCATCCCCGAGGACCGCCCCCTCACCGCCGTCTTCCACACCGCCGCGGTCCTCGACGACGGCGTCATCGGCTCGCTCACGCCCGAACGCCTCGCCGAGGTCCTGCGGGTCAAGGTGGGCGGCGCCCTCAACCTCGACGCCGCCACCCGCGACCTGGACCTCTCCGCGTTCGTGCTGTTCTCCTCGTCCTCCGGCGTCTTCGGCAGCCCCGGACACGGCAACTACGCCCCCGGCAACGCCTACCTCGACGCCCTCGCCGAGGGCCGCCGCTCCCGCGGCCTGCCCGCCACGGCGATCGCCTGGAGCGGCTGGGCCGACGGAGGCATGGCCGCCGGCACCGTCGGCGAACGCCTGCAGCGCCACGGCGTCCGCCTCATGGACCCCGCCGTCGCCGTCACCGCCCTCCAGGACGCCCTCGACCAGGACGACACCGCACTCGTCGTCACCGACATCGACTGGGAGGTCTTCGGCGCCGAACTCGACAAGGGCCGGCCACGCCGCCTCTACGCCGAACTCCCGGACCTGGAACGGCTGCGCGCCCGCCGCCCGGCCACCCCGACCGCATCCGGCGGCGACGAGAACGACCTGATGGCCACGATCGCCGCCCTCGGGGACGCCGAACGGCGCCACGCACTGCTCGAACTGGTCCGCGGACACATCGCGTACGTCCTCAACCACCCCAGCCCCGACGACGTCGAACCCGCCCGGGCCTTCCGGGAACTCGGCTTCGACTCCCTCACCGCCGTCGAGCTGCGCAACACCCTCGGCGAGGCGACCGGCATGCGACTGCCCGCCACCCTCGTCTACGACTACCCCACCCCCGCGGCCCTGGCCGAGCACCTCGGCGAGCAGCTCGCCCCGGCGGGCCCCGCCGCCTCCGCCGGTGCCGTCGCCTCCGCCGGTGCCGTCGCCGCCAACCGCCGGGACACCGCCGAGGACCCGGTCGTGATCGTCGGCATGGCCTGCCGCTTCCCCGGCGGGGCGGACACCCCGGAGCGGTTCTGGCGGCTCCTGTCCGACGGCACCGACGCGATGGGCCCCTTCCCCGCGGACCGTGACTGGGACCTGGCCGGACTCTACGACCCCGAACCCGGCACGGCGGGCCGTACCTCCACACTCACCGGTGGCTTCCTCGACGGCTTCGCCGACTTCGACCCCGGCGTCTTCGCCATCTCGCCCCGTGAAGCCCTGGCCATGGACCCGCAGCAGCGGCTCCTGCTGGAGGTCGCCTGGGAGACGTTCGAGCGGGCGGGGATCGACCCGCGCTCGCTGCGCGGCAGCCGCACCGGCGTGTTCGCCGGTACCAACTACCAGGACTACACCTCCCGTCCGCTCGCACCGGGCGACGAGGTCGGCGCCCACCTGGGCACGGGCAACTCCGCCGCCGTCCTGTCGGGCCGCGTGTCGTACACCTTCGGCCTGGAGGGCCCGGCGGTCACCGTCGACACCGCCTGCTCGTCCTCCCTCGTCGCACTCCACCTCGCGGCACAGGCGCTGCGCACCGGGGAGTGCGACCTGGCCCTGGCCGGTGGCGTCACCGTGATGTCCACGCCCGGTCTGTTCGTGGACTTCAGTCGTCA
>NZ_MLYN01000130.1:0-6167 GCF_001866675.1 Streptomyces sp. MUSC 14 | reverse complement strand
GCCGAGGCGGTGGGGCGTGACGGCGCGTGGGCGGCGCCGGTGGCGGTGCCGGGCAGCTGGTGGGTCACGGCCAGGGCGGTGACCGCGACGGCGACCACGGCCACCGCACTGCCCGCGGCCAGTGGCCGCCGGCTCCGCTCCGGCCCGCCGAGCCGCAGCAGATCCCGGTACCGACCGCGCAGCCGGGGCTCGGGGCCCGTCGGCAGGCCGGAGTCGGCGTCCTCGTCGAGAGCGCGGGTCAGCGCCTCGCGGGTCACCGGCCGCGGCAGCCGTTCCCGCGAGTTCTTGCGCAGCAGCCCCTGCACAGCCTGGGTGAGCGGGCCCGCGCGCAGCGGGGTGCGCAGCGGCAGCCGGTCCACCGCCTTCAGGGTGGCCTCGGGCCGGCCCCGGTCCCGGAACGGCGGCCGGCCCTCCACCATCGTGTACAGCAGCGCGCCCAGCGCCCACAGGTCCGCGGCCGGTCCGATGCGCTCGTCGCGGGCCTGCTCCGGCGAGGCGTACGACGGTGCCGTGAGCCGTGGCACCAGGGTCGCCCCGGCCAGCCCGAACCCGGTGACGACGACCGGTCCGCCCTCCGGGACGAAGACCTGGCCCGGGCTCAACTCCCCGTGGGTGATGCCCCCGTCGTGCGCGGCCTGGAGCACATCCAGCAGCTCCAGGCCGATCCGCGCCGACCGCGCCGGGCTGAACGAGCCCTCGTGGTCGAGGAGTTCGGTGAGCGGCGTGCCGTCGATCCACTCGGTGACCGTCCACAGCGCACCGGCCTCGACCACGGCGTCCACGACCACCGCGACCCGGCCGGGGCACAGCCGCCGCACGGTCTCCGAGGTCCGGACGACCCGGGCCGTGACCCGGCGCACGGTGTCCGCGTCGCAGTCCGCCGGCAGGACGGTCTGCGACACCAGCCGGGGCTGTTCGGCCGTCACGTCCTCGGCGTACCACCACCGGCGGTTCGTCTCGCGGGCGAAGACCTCCAGCAGCCGGTACCGGCCGGCGACCAACTCGTGTGCGGAGACGTGCGCCTCGACCATGGTCATCCCTCGCTGAAACCCCTGTCCCATGTCCCCCAGGGGTACGCACAGCGCGCGGGGGTGCGTTCAAAGAATTCCCGGATGCGCCCCCTTTTTTCCACGGATTCCGGGAGCGCCCCGCTCCGGGGCTTCCGCAACGCGCTCCGTCGCGCTCACGCCAGTCCGAACCGGTCGGCCCAGCCCATGAGTTCACGGGGTGTGGTGTTGCCCCCGCACACCACGAGGCCCAGCCGGGCCCCGTCGCCGACCCGGGCCAGCACCTGCCGGGCCGCCGGCAGCAGAGCGCCCGCGGCCGGCTCGGCCCACACCTTGGCGTGCTCGGCGAGGTCCAGACAGCCCTGCACGGCGTTGCGGTCCGGGACCACGAGCACCTCCTCGACCAGCGCGGCGACATGGTCGTACGTCAGCCGGGAGACGGAGGGCGCGCTGAGCGTGGTGACGAGCGACGACAGCGGCACCGGCACCGGTCCGCCCGCCTGCAGCGCGCCGGACATCGCCTCGGCACCCTCGGTCTCCACGCCCCACACGCGCACCCCGGGGCGCAGGGCGGCGAGGGCGGCGGCGACGCCGGCGATCAGCCCGCCCCCGCCGATGCTGACGATCACGTCCGTCGGCCCGGCCGTGTCCGGCGCGTCCTGCGCCAGTTCCAGTCCGACCGTGCCCTGCCCCGCGATCACGACCGGGTCGTCGAACGGATGGACCAGGGTCAGCCCCTCGTCCCGCAGCCGTGTCACCAGCTCGAACGCGCTGTCCATGCCGTCGGTCAGCCGCACCGACGCACCGGCGGCCTCGGCGAGCGCGAGGGACCGGGCGGGCGCGGTCCGTGGCATCACCACGGTCGCCTTCACATTGAGGGCCGCCGCCATCACCGCGAGGGCGATGCCGTGGTTGCCGCCGCTGACCGCGACCACGCCCGCCGCCCGCTCGGCCCCGCTCAGCGACAGCAGCTTCGCCGTCGCGCCGCGCGCCTTGAACGAGCCGGTGCGCTGGAGCAGTTCGAACTTGGCGGTGACCGGGACACCGAGCAGCTCGGTCAGCCCCGGGCTCGGTACGGTCGGTGTCCGTACGACGTGTCCGGCGATCTGCTCCGCCGCCGCTTCGATGTCCGAGATGCCGATCAAGGTGCTTCACCCTTCCGGCGCGGGGGTGGGAACCCGCGTCCCTGGCACCCTGACCCGCCTGGACTGCCCAGGTCAACACCGTTTGAACGGACGGCCGCACGGCCTCACAGCTCGCGGCCCGCCAGATGATCCAGCAGCGTGCGCAGCTCCCCGGCTGCCTTGGCGGCCAGGGGCGCGTCCGCGAGGATCGCCCGCGCGGCGCCCGTGTGCCGTCGGGCCTGTTCCAGCGCCGCCGTACGGCCGCCCGCCGCCTCGACCAGCGCGGCGGCCTCCCCGGCCCGTTCCGGGTGGCCGAGCAGCTCGGGCAGCCCACGGGCCACGGGGGAGGCGAGCGCGGCCAGCACCGGGTACGTCATCTTGCGCTCGCGCAGATCACCGCCCGCGGGCTTGCCGGTGACGGCCGGATCGCCCCAGATCCCCAGGACGTCGTCGACCAGCTGGAAGGCGATGCCGAGCTGTCGTCCGGCCCGCGCCAGCGCGCCGACCACGGTCTCGGGCGCCCCGCCGAGCGCGGCGCCCAGCGCGACGGCGCAGCCCAGCAGCGCACCCGTCTTGCCCTCCGCCATCGCCCGGTACTCCTCGGGGGTCACCCGCTCCGGGCCGGCCGGGGGCCGGGTCGCGAACAGCAGGTCGTCCGCCTGCCCGCGCACCAGATCGGCGAGGGCCGCCGACAGCAGCCGCACCGCGCCCGGACCCTGCGCGGCGCGCGCCAGGGTCTCCACGGCGAGGGCGAACAGGGCGTCCCCGGCCAGTATCGCCGGCCCCGTGCCGTACGCCTTCCACACGGCCGGGCGGCGGCGCCGGGTCCCGTCGCCGTCCATGATGTCGTCGTGCAGCAGCGAGAAGGCATGGACCAGCTCGACCGCGACCGCCGCCGGGACTCCGGCCCGGCCGTCGGCGCCGGCGGCCTCGGCGCCCAGCACCGCGAGCGCCTGGCGTACGCCCTTGCCGCCGGACGCGGCCGCCGGTGCCCCGCCGACCTCGCACCAGCCGAAGGAGTACGCGGCCATCTCGGCCACCCACGGATGCAGCCCGCCCACCGCCTCCTGGAGCGCCGGGAGCACCAACTCCCGGCACCGGCCGAGGACTTCGGGCGCGGAGGGCGGCGCCTGCACCGCCACGGGCCACGCGCTCACCGTACGGCCGCCGCGTCGAGGCCGAACTCCTGCTGCGCCCGGGCCACCATCTCCCGCGCGTGCTTGAGTCCGCTGCGCTCCAACGTACGAGCCAGATCGGCCAGTTCGGCCGCCGTCTCGGCGTGGTCCCGGCCGAGCCGGGCCAGCGACTTGGCCAGGCCCAGCCGCGCCAGCGCCTCGCCGCGCGGTTCGCTCATCGCGCGGAACTCCTCCAGCGCCAGCTCGTACATGTCCCGGGCCTCGGTGTGCCGGCCGGCGCGGTACAGGACGTTGCCGCGCATCTTGTGGTTGTAGGCGAGCGCGGAGGACAGGTTCATCTCCCGGCACCCGGCCTCCGCGCGGGACAGCAGCTCCAGCGCCCGCTCGGTGTCCTGGTCGCGCACCGAGAGGATGTCGGCCAGCCCGCGCAGCGCCCATGCGTGCCCGCGCCGGTCCTCGGCCCGCTCGGCTATCTCCGCCGCCTCCTCGAACAGCGCGTACGCCCGGTCGTGGTCGCCGGTGTTGCGGTGCATCTGCGCGATGCCCTCCAGCGCCCACACCGTGTGCCGGGCCTCCCCGCGCTTGCGGGCCTCGGCCAGCAGCTGTTCGTGCAGCCGGCCCACCGCGTCGTAGTCGCCCTGGATGCGGCCGGTCTCCGCGAGACCCGCCAGCGAGTAGCCGCGGACCACGATGTCCCCGCCGCGCTCGCCGAGTTCGGCCGCGAGCCCGAGCAGCCGCCAGGCCAGCGGGAACGCCCCGCGCTGGCGCGCGAGGGTGCCGCCGCTCCACAGCGCCCAGGCCATCGCGCCGGTGTCGCCGGCCTCACGGGCGGCGCGGTAGCTCGCCTTCCAGGTCCGGTCGGCGTCCTCGATCCGGCCGAGCCGCCGCTGTGCCTCGGCGACGGCCAGCCCGCAGCGGGCCGCCTCGGCGGGCTGTCCGGACCGCTCGGCCGCGCGCAGCCGCTCGGTGCCCTCGGCCAGCACGTCGACCAGCGAGGAGTTCACGGAAAGGGAGGTCAGGGCGCCCTGGTACTCCGGGGCGAAGGCCTTGCCGTACATATGCACCTTTCTATACACGGCATGTATACGCTCTGTGTATACCTCCTGGGTATACATCCCGTGCATAGGGGTAGGGAAAAGAGCCCCGGCCCGGAGGCCGGGGCGCCATCGGTCTGTTGTCGATCAAGACGCAGGTGCGGCGGCGGGGGTTGCCCGTGAGGCGCGGATCACGTTGTGAAGGTTCAGTGCTGCTGTGCCTTCTGCGGCGTCGCCTCGCTCGGCCGCACGACGACGAAGCCCTCGCCCCGGAGCATCAGCTGCACGGCTTCGCCCGAACCGCCGCGCAGCATCGAGCCGATGGACTGGGAGCGGTGCAGCGAGGTCTCCAGGTGGGCGGTCCAGCCGACCGCCGCGTCCGTGTCGACGAACACCGGGGACTGCGCGGACACGGGGATGACCAGCGGATCGCCCTCGCAGACCAGCCCGAGCCGGCCCTGCCCGGAGAACACGCTGTTGAACAGCCCGCCGCCGGCGATGCCGGACCCCTTCACCGTCCTGATCTCGTACGACAGCGAGGGGTCGAAGCACAGCACGTTGCGCCCGTTGACCGTGAACCGGTCGCCCGGCTCGATCTCGACGATGAAGCAGTTCTGCGCCTCGTGCGCGAACCAGGCCTCACCCTGTCCGCGCACCGCCATGAGCGGCAGCCCCTCACCGGTGACCGCACGCTTGAGCATGCCGCCCACGCCCTGGCCCTTGCGCTCGAACTTCAGGTCGCCCCGGTAGGCGACCATCGCGCCCTGGCGGGCGTACATCTCGCCGTCCACCGTGTAGCGGACGCACTTGGCGTTCTCGACGGACATGCCCGGCTGCGCGGCGGGCTGCACCACGCGCTCACTGGAAAAGAGGTCACCCTTCATGCCGGGCATCGTGTCCCGGAAACCATCATTCCGCCAAGATGACGGAAAGTGCCCGGTCAGCCACCGAACAACTGGGCCCAGTACGTGCCCGAGCGGCCGCCGCCCGCGAAGCCGATGCCCAGGTGACCGAAGTCCCGCTTGAGGATGTTGGCGCGATGCCCGGGGCTGTTCATCCACCCGTCCACGACCTCGGCGGGGGAGCGCTGGCCGCAGGCGATGTTCTCGCCGATCGTGCGCAGCCGGGAGCCCGCGGCGGCGGCCCGGTCCCAGGGCCGGGTGCCGTCGGGACTGACGTGGTCGTAGAAGTCACGGGCGATCATGTCCGCGCAGTGTGCCTGCGCGGCCGCCGTGAGCAGCGGATCGACGGCCAGCGGCGGCAACCCGGCCCGGCCCCGCTCGGCGTTGGTGAGCGCGACCACCTCGGCCGCCGTACGGGACAGCGCGTCCGGCGTCAGCGGAGCGGCCCAGAGCGCCGTCCAGTACCGGTCGCCGGCATCGGTGTGGGCGAGGGCGGCATGCCGGAAGCGGGGATCGAGCAGCGTACGCCGGGCCCGCTCGGACCCCAGGCAGTACTCCACGAACTCCGCCGGAGAACGCGGCCCGGAGACCAGGTGCTCACCGACGCCGATGTACGCGTACCCGGCGCCGGTGATCCGCTGGTGCACGGACCTCCCGTCCCGCCCCTCGGCCCCGAGCCGCCCCGCCTCCGCCATGGCCCGGGCATGCGAGCGCGCAGCGGTGAGGAGCCGTGGATCGAGGGCGACATGAGGCGAACCAGCCTGCCCACGAGCCGAGTTGACCAGCCGGAGAAAGCGGTCGTCGGCGGGCGGGGCGGAGTCGGCGGCGTGCCGGGAGCCGGGCGGGAGGGAGACGGCGACGGGCCGGTGATCGGCTGGGGCGGAGTCGGCTGTGGGCCGGTGACCGGGCGGGCGGGGCGCCGGTACGGCCGCCCCGGAGCCGGAGCCGGAGCCGGAGCCGGAGC
>NZ_MLYN01000013.1:0-312507 GCF_001866675.1 Streptomyces sp. MUSC 14 | reverse complement strand
CCTTTGACCCTTGAAGTTCGTGAACTCTCAAGTAAACTCCCGATCGCCCGCCCTCCCCTCCGGACTCCTCACCCCCACCTCAACGGAGACCCACCCCCCATGTCCGTCATGGCGAACACACCTGAATCGGCATTACCGAACGCCCGATGTAGCACCCCCGAAGGCTCCGCCGCTCTCGGCGTGACGCCCGCTCTCCCCACCGTCCTGATGGACGAGCAGGCACTCACGGACTTCCTCGAAGCCGCCGTCGGCGAGTACCAACTCATCACCGCCCAGGCACCGTTGCCCTGCTTCGCTCTCCTGCTCGGCCACGCGGAGGCGGCGACGTACCACGTACGGCGCATCGCCCTCGGCCGGAACGCCCGCACAACGGATCCGTCGGCACGGCGGGAGTTCCGCGACACGATCGTGCCGGCGTTCGGGCCGGCCTACGAGAACGAACACCGCGGCTGGTGGATGGACTCCCGCGACCTTCTCCGCGCGTCCCGCGAAGCCGACGCCCTGGGGATGGATCTGCTCGGCTCCATCCACATGCACCCGGACTGGCACCGGTTGGGCCCGCCGTCGGAACGGGGGCAGGTGCTCAGCGAGCGCCCGACACCCATGGACCGCCATCTCTTCGGACGGACCGGATGGCCCCTCAACCTCATCTGCTATCTGGAGCGCCGCGGCGACGCGTACTACCACGCGCTGGCAGCCTGGGCCCCGCCTTCCCCGCACCCGTCCGAGGACATCGCCTGCCCCGAACTCGCCCTGCTCGTCCCGACGAGTTCCCTGCTGAAGGTGTGAGAACGATGCATCAGCCCGAAGAAACGCACGCCCCTGGCTCGCACGGCTCCCACGGACACACCCACGACGGCGCCGCCGGGGACGACACTCAGGAGATCCGGGCCCTGTGGTCGCGGATGACCCGTGGCTGGGCGGCGGGTGACGCCGCACTCTTCGCCGCGAGCTTCACGGAGGACTGCGACTTCACCACCGTACGGGGCGAGAAGCCGTCCGGCCGAAGCGGCATCGAGGCGGGCCACGAGGCCCTGTTCCAGGGGCCGTTCGCCGACACACTCCTCGACATGCGGATCGTGGCCGTCCGATTCCTCCACCGCGGTCTGGCCACCGTCGAGGCGGAGTCGACCATCACCTCCCGCAGCGGCGAACCGTTCATCTCCACACACGCGTTGGCCGTCGTGGAACGGACACCTGAGCGTCCCTGGCTGATCAGGGCGTTCCACAACATGGTCCCCGCACCCCGCCCGACCGAGGACACCCTCGACGCGAAGGATTCCGCCATGGACGAACCCACCGGCCGGCCAAAACTCCGCCACCTGGCCATCGTGGCCCGCGACCCGGAGAAACTGGCCGAGTTCTACTCCTCGGTGTTCGCGATGGAGCTCTTCCACCGTGATCCGGACGGCAGTTGCTTCCTCTCCGACGGCTGTCTGTCCCTCGCCCTGATCAAGCACCGGCTCGACGGCGAGACCCCGGTGGGAATGAACCACTTCGGCTTCCATGTCGAGGACACGGCAGCCACGTCCGAGGCGCTGGTGTCGGCGGGCACCCCGAAACCCGCGGAGCGCTTCACCGATCGCCCCTTCGCCGAGTACCGGGCCATGGATCCGGAAGGGAACTGGTTCGACCTCTCGGAACACGGCTTCGGCGGCCCCCGCCCGAAGCCCGACCCCACCGGAACCTGACCACCTGCCGCCCCTGATGATTCTGGTGACTGGCGCGAGCGGGAACGTCGGAACGGCTCTCCTCACCCCTCTGCGTGCCGACGGCATGGCCGCGCGGGCGGCTTACCGTGATCCGCAGACCGCGGCCCAGGTGATCACGTCGGGCGGTCGGGCAGTGACACTCGACCTGGCCGCGCCGGAGACGATCGGTCCCGCACTCGACGGCATCGAGACGGTGTTCCTCATCGGCGCGACGGGCCCCGACCAGGCGAAGCACGAACTCAACATGCTGGATGCCGCCCGCGCGGCGGGCGTCCGGGTGGTCAAGCTGTCGGTCTGGCGGGCCGACGAGGGACTCACACCGATCGCCCGGCTCCATCAACCCGTCGAACAGTCGCCGGCGACCTCCGGCCTGCCCTGGATGATCCTGCGCCCTGACTTCTCTCCGCAGAGCTTCCTCCGGCAGCCGTCCATCCGCGAGGCCGGGCAATTCGGCTTCCCCCCTGATCACCGCGCCCATCAGCTTCATCGACGTCGCCGACATCGCCCGTGTCACGGCGCGGGTGCTCACCACCGGCGGCCACGACGGCCGCGTCCACGACCTCACGGGGCCGAAGGCGCTGATCTACGCCGAAGCCGCCGAAGAGTTCTCCGACGTCCTCGGCAGGCCCGTGCGCTACGTGGGCCTGCCGGACCACGAGTCGCGCACCGCGATGCTGAGTCGCGGGATGCCGGAGTTCCACGTCGATGCCCTGATCGCAGTCGCCCGCGCCTACCGCGACGGTGGTGCCGAGACCGTCATGTCGACCGTGGCCGACCTCACCGGCCACGCACCCCTCGAGCGCCGATTTCGTACGCCAGGACCGCGACGCCTTCGCCTGACCGTGAGGCGAGGCACTGCTTCCCCGGCTGAGGCCGCGGATACTGCGCCGCACGACCTAAATACCCCGAGGGGGTATAGACTTCGTCCCGACGGCGGCGGCCCACGGCGAAGGGCAGGCGGGCACCATGCATGCGATCGTGCACGCGCTCTCCCTTGCCGGGTCGATGACCTGGGAGATCACCTGGGCCTTGATCCTCGGCTTCGCCCTCTCCGCGGTCGTGCAGGCGGTGGTGCGCCGCGAGACGGTCGTACGGCTCCTCGGGGACGACCGGCCCCGTACCCTCGCCCTGTCCGCGGGACTCGGCGCGGCGTCCTCGTCCTGCTCCTACGCCGCTGTCGCGCTCGCCCGCTCGCTGTTCCGCAAGGGCGCCGACTTCACCGCGGCCATGGCTTTCGAGATCGCCTCCACCAACCTGGTGATCGAGCTGGGCGTGATCCTGGCCCTGCTGATGGGGTGGCAGTTCACCGCCGCGGAGTTCGTCGGCGGCCCGATCATGATCATCGTCCTCGCCCTGCTGTTCCGGTTCCTGCTGCGCGAGCGGCTGCTGCGCCGGGCGCGCGAGCAGGCCGAGCGCGGACTGGCCGGCTCCATGGAGGGGCACGCGGCGATGGACATGTCCGTGGGCGGTGAGGGCGGATTTGCCCGGCGGCTCTTCTCCCGGGACGGCCTGACGTCCGTGTCGCACATCTTCGTCATGGAATGGGCGGCGATCCTGCGTGACCTGGTGGCGGGACTGCTGATCGCCGGGGCGATCGCCGCGTGGGTGCCGGACGACTTCTGGCACACGTTCTTCCTGGCCGGCCATCCGCCGACGGCCAGGCTGGTCGGGCCGCTGATCGGCCCACTGGTCGCGATCGCCACATTTGTCTGCTCCATCGGCAATGTGCCGCTTGCCGTGGTGCTGTGGAAGGGCGGCATCAGTTTCGGCGGAGTGATCGCCTTCATCTATGCCGACCTGCTGATCGTGCCGATCCTGAACATCTACCGGAAGTACTACGGCGCCCGGATGGCCGCCTTCCTGCTGGTCACGTTCTTCACGGCGATCGTGGTGGCCGGGTACGTCGCGGAATTCGCCTTCGGCGGTCTCGGGCTCGTCCCCGACCAGGCCGACGCCAGGATCCCCGAGGATGGGATCACCTGGAACTACACGACCTGGCTCAACATCGCCTTCCTGCTGCTGGCCGCAGCCCTGCTCGTCCGCTTCCTGCGCACCGGCGGTCCGGCGATGCTCCGCATGATGGGCGGCCCGCCGGACCACGAGGAACGCGACGACGGGCATGGAGACGGACACCGGTACGGGCATGGGCACGGGTATGGGAGCATGCACGGCGGGCACCGCGGATAGGCCGCCGGACGGTCGTCGTCCGCGCCGCAGGACTTTGCCCGGGGGCGGTTGTCGGCGCACACCGAGCACCGCTTACTCTTACAACTTGTAGGAGATGCCGGGAACGGCAATCCACCCCAGGTCAAGCCCCCGTCAGGCTCTGCGCCGGGACGGGCCGGCCGCAGCGCAGCGGGGGCGTACGCCTGGTTGAGGAGTGGCGAGTATGAGTGAACACCGGCGCCGAACGTCGGGGAATGCCGGGCCGTCCGGCTCGGACGGCGTGCCCTACGGCGGCCGGGCCGAGGCGCGCAGGGCTGCCCGGGGAGACGGCGGACGGCGACGTCGCCCGGCGGACACCGAACGTGCGACGGACACGCGGCGTGCGGCGACGGGTACTCGGCGTGCTGCGCCGGACGGTCGGCGCGCACCGGCCAGGCGTTCCGGCCGGCGCCGTCTCATCAACTACCCGCAGGCGGACAGACACGGCTTCCGGCGGTGGCTTCCCTCGTGGAAGCTGGTGTCCGGCACGTTCCTGCTGTTCCTGGGCGGTGTGGTGGGCCTGTTCGGGTACGCCTACGCCACGACGACGATCCCCAGTGTGAACCCCAGCACACAGGCGCAGAGCAACACGTACTACTGGTCGGACGGCTCGGTCATGACGACGCAGGGGTCGACCAACCGGCAGAACATCGACCTCGCCCAGGTCCCGAAGCTGGTGCAGTGGGACTTCCTCGCGGCGGAGAACGCCACCTTCTACACGGACCCCGGCGTCGACACCCAGGGCATGCTCCGCGCGGTCTACCACATGGCCTCCGGCGGCGAGGTGCAGTCCGGGTCCACCATCACCCAGCAGTTCGTGAAGAACACCTACCTGACCCAGGACCAGTCGGTCACCCGCAAGCTGAGGGAGATCATGATCTCCCTGAAGATCGGTGGCCAGCTGTCCAAGCAGCAGATCCTGCAGGGCTATCTCAACAGCTGCTACTACGGCCGTGACGCCTACGGCATCGAGGCCGCGGCGCGCACCTACTACCACGAGCACGCCTCCCAACTGACCGTCAGCCAGGGCGCGTTCATCGCCGCCACGGTCAACGAGCCGAGCCTGCTCATGCACGCCGACACCGACCCGCAGGCCAAGGCCCAGGCCACCGGGCGCTGGAAGTACGTGCTGGACCGCATGGCCAAGATCAACAAGATCACCGCCGCGCAGGAACAGCAGTACCTGACCGCCGGGTTCCCGACGCCCAAGGCCTACACTCCGTCGGCGGGGATGGACGGGCAGACCGGCTATCTGGTGCAGACCGCCGAGAAGTACGTCGAGGCCCACACGTCCCTCACGGACCAGCAGTTGGGCCACGGCGGTTACCAGATCTACACCACCTTCAACAAGAAGAAGGTGAACGCGCTGTCGGCGTCCGTGGCGGCGATGGAGAGCAAGCACCTCGACCCGAAGCAGCGCTCGGCCGACAAGGACGTCCAGGTCGGCGCGGCGTCCATCGACCCGTCCACCGGTGCAGTCGTGGCCCTGTACGGCGGCGCGGGCTGGAACAAGGGCCACTGGACCAACAACGCGGATGCCACGGGTGTGCCGGTCGGCTCCACCTTCAAGCCCTTCGACCTGGCCGCCGGCCTCGACCACGGCGCCGTCCTCTCCCCGGGACAGCCGGCCTCGCCGATCACCCCGGACTCCAAGTTCAACGGCGACGACGGCATCACCATCAAGAACCAGCAGGGCCAGCAGATGCCGGACCCGGGCGACCCCTCGGGCCTCCTGCACCAGCGCAACGACGTGCCCACGAAGTGGGGTTACATCACTCTGCGCAAGGCGATGGAACAGTCGGTCAACACCCCCTACGTCCAGCTCGGCGAGTACGTCGGCTACGACAACGTGGAGGGCGAGGCCATCAAGGCGGGTCTGCTGCGCAAGAGCCTTCAGTACGACACCCCCGGCTTCTACATCGGCACCTCCACCCCCTCGGCGATCCGCATGGCCGACGCGTACGCCACCTTCGACGACAGCGGTGTCCAGCACGAGCCGTACTCGGTGACCAAGGTCGTCGCGGACGGCCACCAGCTGCCCGGCTTCGAGGCACCCAAGGGCACCACCGCCATGCCCTCCTCGACCGCCGACACCGTGACCGACGTCCTGCAGGGTGTCGTGAAGAGCGGAACCGGCACCAACGCGCAGGCCCTGGGCCGCCCGGTGGCCGGCAAGACCGGTACGACCGACGACTACAAGTCCGCCTGGTTCATCGGCTACACCCCGCAACTGACGACGGCCATCAGCATGTTCAAGGAGGACCCGAAGAACTCCGGCCTCCAGTCGATGAAGGGCGTCGGCGGCTTCTCCAAGGTCTTCGGCGCCGACATGCCCACCGAGGTGTGGACCGGCTACATGACCGCCGCTCTCCAGGGACAACCCGTCCAGCAGTTCCCGCCCGCACCCACGCTGGGTCAGGGCGCGAACGAGTTCGGCATCCCGACGGCCACGCCCTCCCCGACCGCGAGCACGCCCTCGGCCACGCCGAGCAAGTCGGGCGCCCCGGGCTCGTCCACCGGACCCTGCCGCCACCACAAGAAGAACTGCGTCAGCCCGAGCCCGACGGACAGCTCCGGCGCCACCACCGGCGGCACCGGTGGCCTGACCGGCGGCGCAGGCAACGGCGGCCTGCTCGGCGGCGCCACCGGAGGGACGAACGGCGGAACGAACGGCGGAACAAACGGCGGCACCACCGGGGGCACGACCGGCGGGACGACCTCCGGCACCACCGCCGGCACGTCGTCCAACCCCACCGGGCCCGGCCGGCATCCCTGACAGCGCCTGACGTCACGGACTCCGCGCTCCGCGCACCCGACACCGAGGCCCCCGGCTCCCCCGAGCCGGGGGCCTCCTCCCCGAGGGGCACCGCGGAGAAGATCACTGACGTGGCGCGACCGACCGACCCCACCGGCACCAGGCGCTCGGCCAGTCCGGCACCGATGGACCAGAAGCCGCCGATGACCACACCCACGACGGCACGGGAGACCAGCACCAGCCAGTAGCCGGGCGCCACCGCGGCCAGGAAGTTCGCGACGGCCAGCAGCAGCGTGAAAACGCACAGCATCAGCCGCCGGTCGAGGCGCGCCGTCGCCACCGTGACCAGCGGCGCGGAGACGGCTGCGAGGAGCCCGGGCATGGTCATCATGAGGCCCGCCATGCCGTCGGAGACCGCGAATCCGGATCCGATCCGGGTGAGCAGGCCGATCGGCAGGATCTCCGTCGTGACGATCGAGAAGATTCCCAGCATCACCGACACCACGGCCGGCCACCCGCTCGACGGATACCGCGTCGGCATGACGTGTGGTGCCGGTATGCGTCGCGGCCATGGTGTCCGCCCTTCCACGCTGCTGGAGGCCTGTCGTTGCACTGCCAGCTCACCAGGCTCCACGCGCACGAAGCCGGCAGTTCAGCGACATCACCCCTGCGGGAGGACGGTGATGTCGCGGAGCTGCCGACGAGGCCTCCTGGTTCCCCCGTCAGTCGCAGGCGGAGGCGTTGCCGAGCACGTCGTCGACGTGGCAGATGAGGCTCACCGGCGTGTCCAGGACCGAGAGGCCCGTGGCGTCGTCGTTGGTGCCCGGGGCGGAGCCGCTGTGGGCTGCCGCGGTGGTCGCGCCTCCGAAGGCCGTTACGGCGGCGGCAAGGACAACAGCAGCGAGAAACGTACGCACGTGCATCACACTCCCTTGTCTCAGAAGGACCGAACGCCTCAGGAGATGACCGCCTCGCCGCCCGCCGAACCGACCGGGGCTGAAGATCACTCACAGGGACGCACGCGCACGGCACCGTTGCGCGGCCATTGGCCCGACGCGACGGTTACCCGATTCGGCCGCCGGCAATTACGGCGGGCCACGGTGGAAAGGTGCAGTTGGCACAGATCGTGCGCCAGGGGTGAACTGGTGGGCGGCGCCGGGCCGTTGGTCTCGGGCGCCCGCCACCCCTCTCCGTGAGCAGGCGACCCATCTGCGGCGCGCAATCGAGGAGTTGGACCGTCTGCCCATCTCGGAGCTCCGCGGAACGTCTCGGACGGGGTCGGGCAGT
This sequence comes from Streptomyces sp. MUSC 14, assembly GCF_001866675.1. NCBI lineage: Bacteria > Bacillati > Actinomycetota > Actinomycetes > Kitasatosporales > Streptomycetaceae > Streptomyces > Streptomyces sp. MUSC 14. Next base: position 304,548 of record NZ_MLYN01000013.1, on the reverse strand, counting down.
CGGCGCGTGCCGCCGTGACCGCGTCGGAGAGCGCGGCCGCGACGAGCGAGGTCACCCAGGGCGGGGCGGCGCCCGGCGGCAGCACGGTCCCCCAGGTCCGGGCGCCAGGCATCAGAACGGCCGAGCCTCTGCGCAGTGGCGCCGCCGGCTGTGGTCAGCTGCCGCGCTACGACCGCGAGAGCGAGCCGGGGGGATCAGCCGACCGGGCGAGCCCATTCGTGTCGTACACGGGCATTCGTGTCGTCCACGACCCCGCCACGCCGCGCGCTGACTGGCGGGCCCCGCACATCACACTGATCCTGTTCATGGTCGGCAGGCAACGCGGCGCGAGGGAATTCCGTCTTGCGGGGTATCAGGCTGCGGTCGAAGTGCAGTCGCCGACACCGGTCATGGGCGGCGGCCAGGCCGCGGATGGGGACCAGATGAGGGGCAGGACAGCAAGATGAACCGTGGTATCGGCTCCGCCGGGAAATCCGGCTTCCGCCGTCAGGGGGCCAGGGTCGTCGCAGTGGGCGCTCTGGGTGCGGCCGCGGCCGTGCTGGCAGTGACACCGGCGTTCGCCAAGGGCGACGTCGTTCTGACCGCGTCGCCCGGCACGGTCCGGACAGGTCACACCGTCCATGTCACCGGGCACGGCGGCAGCGACGCGGTGCGCTACGCCAGGCTCTGTGCGCAGGAGCGCACGGGGACCCGCGGCGCGTGGCACACCGTCGCATGTGGCCGGATCGTGGAGATCGGGGGCCACGATGCCAAGGTCGACGTGAAGACCAAGGTCACTCACCGCGGCGTCGTGCAGTTCCGCGGCGTGCTCTACGGCGTCGACGGCCTGCGTGGCGGCCACCCCCACGCGGACATCAGCACGTCGGCCAGGACCGTCCACGTGCGCTGACACGCTCACCGCACACGACTCCTCGGCCGGCACGGGTGTGAACACGGCCGGCCCGGTGCGGCGCCGAACCGGACGTCCCGCGCGAAGTCCCTCGACCGCAGGGCTTGTTGGGGACCTCGCTGCGGTACGACGTGCTCAGCCGTCGGGAAACGCCACTGGCCAGGTGCGTCTCGACGCCCCGCTGGCTAACCTTCACGCGTGACCATCGAGTTGACCCTGCTGCCCCGAGTCGCCTGTCGCGGACAGGAGATCACGGCGCCTCGGCTGCGCGGACTGCTGGCGTTGCTCGCCGAGGACCTGCGCACCGGGTGCAGCACGGGCCGACTGGTCGAAGGGCTGTGGCCGGACGAACTGCCAGGGCGTCCGGGCAAGGCGGTGCAGGTGCTGGTGTCGCGGCTCCGGGCACAGCTGGGTGCCGGACTGATCGAGAGCACACCGACGGGATACCGGCTCGCGCTGGCCGAGGCGCAGGTCGACAGCTCGGCGCTGCTGGCACACGAAGCCGCGAGTGCCGAGTGTGCCCGTACGGGGGATCACGAGGGCGCCCTGGCCCGGGCCGAGGCGGGCCTGGCGCTGTGGGACGGCGGTCTGAGCGCCGCGGCGGGCGAGGAACGGCACGACCCGGTGACGGCGCTGCGTGCCGCCCGGGTCCGGGCGTTCCGTTCACTGGTACGGACCCGGGCGCTCGCGCTGGCCCGGCTCGGGCGCACGGAGGAGGCCGCGGCGCCGCTGGCCGAACTGGCCGGCGAACTGCCCCGTGACGAGGAGCTGTTGACAGAGCTGCTGCGCTGCGAGGCGGCCACGGCGGGGCGGGCAGCGGCACTCACCCGGTACGACACCTATCGACGCGGGCTGCGCGACGAGCTGGGCACGGATCCCGGGCCCCGGCTCAGGACCGTGTACCAGGAGTTGCTGCACGCGGACGCACCGCCCGTGCGTCACGGCGTGCCGCACGAGCCGAACCCGCTGCTGGGGCGGGACGCCGACGTCGCCGCCGTCGGCCGACTGCTGCGCGACGCCCGGGTGGTCACCGTCACCGGCCCCGGCGGGCTGGGCAAGACGCGGCTCTCCCACGCGGTGAGCAGGGCGGCCGAGCAGCCGTTGGTGCACTTCGTCGCCCTGGCCGGTGTCACCGCCGACGAGGACGTGGTCGGCGAGGTGGCCTCGGCGGTCGGCGCCGGGGACGGCCGGCAGTTCACCGGCGGGGACGCGGTGAGCGGCATCGTCGCCGCGCTGGGCCCCCGCCCCGCCCTGCTGGTGCTGGACAACTGCGAGCATGTGCTCGCCGGCGCGGCAGGCCTCGTACAGGCACTGGTGTCGCGCTCGAAGGAGCTGCGGGTACTGGCGACCAGCCGGGCGCCGCTGGGGCTGACCTCGGAGTCCGTGTACTCACTGCCGGAACTGTCCCTGACCACCTCCTTCGAGCTCTTCGAGCAGCGCGCGCGGGCGGCCCGGCCCGGCGTGGAGCTGCCCGCCGACAAGGTGGCCGAGATCTGCCGTCACCTGGACGGGCTGCCGCTGGCCGTGGAACTCGCCGCGGCCCGGGTGAGAGTGCTCTCCGTGGCCGACATCGCGTGCCGGCTGCGGGACCGCTTCGCACTGCTGCGCGGCGGCGCCCGGGACGCGCCCGAGCGGCATCGCACGCTGCAGGCCGTGGTGGAGTGGAGCTGGAACCTGCTGGGGAACGACGGCCGAAGGGCGCTGTGCGCGCTCTCGGTCTTCCCCGGGGGCTTCACCGTGGAGGCTGCGGAGTACGTGCTCGGGGAGACCGGGGGCGCGCTGGATCTGCTGGAGCAGCTGGCCGGGCAGTCTCTGATCAAGGTGGGTGACAGCCCTTCCGGGGTGCGCTTCCACATGCTGGAGACACTGCGGGAGTTCAGCGCCGCCCGGCGGTGGGAAGCGGGCGAGGACGAGGCCGTGACCGGGCGATTCCTCTCCTGGGCCCGGGACTTCGGCCGGGCGCACCACGACGCGATGTACGGCGCCGACGCGGTGTCCTCCGTCGACCGCCTCCGCGCCGAGCAGGACAACCTCGTCCTGGCGTTGCGGCACGCCCTGACCCGTGCCGACGGGCCGGCCGTCGCCGCCGCCACCGCCGTACTGGCCTCCTTGTGGTCCACCGGCAACAACTACACCCGGTTCCTCACCCTCGCCACCGAGACTGGCGGGCCGTTGTCCCGTTTCCGCCCGGGGCCGGAGCACCCCGAGGACGTGGAGGTGGTCCGGAGCGCGGCGGTGGTGTGCACGGCCGGCCTGTTGATGGGCTACGGCCCGCGCGCCGTACGGCAGTTGGCCGTCCTGCGCCGGCTGCCGCCCGGCCGTCCGGACACCGTGCTGCGGGCACTGTCCGTCGTGCTGTGCGCCGTGCCGGACCTGCACCCGCCGCAGTACTCCCGGTTGCGGGAGCTGTGCGACGCCGACGAGCCGATGCTGGCGGGCATCGCGTCGGGCGTCGCCAGTTATGTGTGGGAGTCCGAGCACGAGACGGAGCGTGCGCTCGGGTGCGCGCGCCGCATGCTCGCCGCGCTGGAGCCGTTCGGCAATCCGTTCATGCTGCTGCTCAGCCACGGGCGGATCAGCGAGCTGTGCCTCAAGACCGAGCGGGGCGCGGAGGCGTACGACCATCTGCGGGCGGCGGACGCACTCGGCGTGGTCGGCGACTGGTCCGACTCCATCGGCGTCCGCTACGGGCTGGTGTCCGCATGTCTGCAACGCGGGGAGGTGGACGAGGCGGAGTACTGGCTGGGCCTCGCCGCCCAGGACCGGCAGTTGGAGTCCGCCCAGGACTTCACGGCCGAACTGCAGGCGGCCAGGGCGGAGGTCGCGCTGGCCCGAGGACTGAGCGAGCTCGGACTCGGCCTGTGGCGCAAGACGGTGGAGGGAATGCGGGAGTACAGCCTGCTGCACCCCGGTGATCCCTTCCTGGATCAGTGGTGCCTTCAGCTGCAGGCGACCGCGCTCGCCGCGCACGCGCAGCACGGCCGGCTGGAGCCGGTGGCCGACCTCCTCGTCCACCTGCGGGAACGGCTGCTCGACCTGTTGTCCGGCTCCCCCCGCACCGTGGACATGGTGGAACTCACGGTGTACGGCACGGTTCTGCTGGCGCTCGGCCACGCCGGACTCGCTCGTGGTGACACGGCGGCGGCGCGGCTGATGGCACTGGCGGAGCGGATGCCGGTGCTGCGCGACTACCCCACCCTGTCCTCGGCACGGTCCCGGCAGGCGGTCGGGAACGCCGGCAGGGCGGCGTACACCGAGGCGTGCTCGGCGTACGCCGCCCTGGGGCGGGAGGAGTTGCGGGCCGCGGCGCTGCGCGAGCTCACCGCCGCGGCTCACGGTTGAACCGCGCCTTGGACCACAGGTAGCCCAGCAGGCTCAGCCCCAGGGACCAGGCGACAGCGAGCACCGCGTTCCCGGTGCCGACGTGGGTGCCCAGCAGGAGCCCCCGCAGGGTCTCGATGGCGGGCGAGAACGGCTGGTACTCGGCGAACCAGCGGAAGCCGTCCGGCATGGTGCCCACCGGTACGAACGCGCTGGAGAGCAGCGGCAGCAGCGTCAGCGGCATCCCGAGGTTGCTGGCTCCTTCGGCGTTGGGACTCACCAGGCCGATGCCGACCGCGATCCAGGTCAGCGAGAGGCTGACCAGAGCCATCAGCCCGGCGGCCGCGAGCCAGTCCAGCGGCGTCGCGTGGGGCCGGAAGCCGATGGCCAGTGCGATACCCAGGATCAGCACCAGAGCCAGCAGTGTCTGGATCACGCTGCCGATCACATGGCCGACCAGCACCGAGGGGCGGGAGATCGCCATGGTGCGGAACCGGGCCATGATGCCCTCGGTCATGTCGGTGGCCACGGACACCGCGGTGCCGAGCGAGATCATGCCCACGGTCATGAGGAGAACGCCGGGGACGAGGTAGGCGACGTACTCGGCACGGTCCGCGTGGCCTCCGGTGATGCCTGCGCTCATCGCGTTGCCGAAGACGTAGACGAACAGCAGCAGGAGCATCACGGGGGTCAGCAGGACGTTCAGGGTGAGCGAGGGATAGCGGCGGGCGTGCAGGAGGCTGCGGCGCAGCATGGTCAGGTTGTCGCGGAACGCGTAGCCGGCGACGCTCATCGGGCGGTCTCCTTGTCTGCGGCACCGGCGGAATGTGCGGAGCCGGTGGACTGGGTGGGGACGGGGTTCCCGGTGAGTGCGAAGAACACGTCGTCCAGGTCCGGGGTGTGCACGGACAGTTCGTCGGCCTCGATGCCGGCGCTGTCGAGCCAGTCGAGGATGGCGCGCAGTTCGCGCTGGGTTCCGTCGCTGGGAATCTGCACGGCGAGCGCGGCGTCGTCCCGGGTGGTCTCGCGCAGTGCGGTGGCCGCCTGTTCGTAGGCGACCGGGTCGGAAAAGCGCAGCCGCACATGGCCGCCGGGGACGAGCCGTTTGAGTTCCTCGGCGCTGCCTTCGGCGACGAGCCGGCCGTCGTTCAACACCGCGATGCGGTCGGCGAGTTGATCGGCCTCGTCGAGGTACTGGGTGGTGAGGAAGACGGTGACGCCGCCGGAGACCAGTTCGCGGATGATCTGCCACATGGTGTGCCGGGAGCGGGGGTCGAGGCCGGTGGTCGGTTCGTCGAGGAAGATGATCCGCGGGTCGCCGACCAGGGTCATGGCGATGTCGAGGCGGCGCTTCATGCCGCCGGAGTAGGTGGAGGCGGGCTTCTTCGCGGCGTCGGCGAGGTCGAAGCGCTCCAGCAACTCGGTGATCACCCGGCGGCCCGCGGTACGGGAGAGGTGGTGCAGGTCGGCCATGAGCAGCATGTTCTCCTCTCCGGTGATCAGGCCGTCCACGGCGGAGAACTGGCCGGTGACCCCGATGGCGGCCCGCACCGACTGCGCTTCCGCGGTGAGGTCGTGCCCGGCGATCCGCGCCTGCCCGGCGTCGGCGGAGATCAGGGTGGAGAGGATGTTGACCGCCGTGGTCTTGCCCGCGCCGTTCGGCCCGAGGAGGGAGAAGACCGTGCCGGCGGGCACCCTGAAGTCGATGCCGTCGAGGACGGTCCTGTCCCCGTAGGACTTGCGCAGCCCGGTGGCCGCGATCGCGAATTCGTGGTGCTTCGTCATGCCGCAGAGCGTGCGGCCGAGGCGGTTCAACGTGGTCTCAGTGCGGATTCAGTGCGGTGTCAGCCGAGGGAAGGCCTGGGGGGGGGAGAGACGGTTCGGTCCCGCGTCCGGTGGTGGGTGGTGATGGCGGCGTTCCTGGAGGGCCGGGGGTCCGGCTATGAGGCGGGCACCGGGCACGGATCCTCGCGTCGAGATCGAGACGCTCGGCATCAGGCACGCGGACGAGAGCCTGCTCGGCGTGGTGATGTTCCACCCCGGCAGCCCCGGCCACGCCCGGCAGGCTGGTCTGCCTCTGCACCGGCGGGCAGGTGGGCGGCGGCGCCCACGACCGCACGGCTTGGGCGTACGGCGCGACCATGACGCTGCGACTCGGCATCGGCCCGGCCGCGTGGTCGGCCACCGGCCGGCGCCGGAGACCCCGGCTCCGGTGGCCGCCGAGAACGGCATCGCCCGGGACCGGATCGGACTCGCCGGCGCGAGCGGCGGCGGGGCGGCGGGAAGGCGGGGCGCCCGCCACGGTCACCGCGCTCATCATCCGCGACCGCGGCGACCGCTGTCCGCGGCCGCTGTGGCCGAACTACCCGATGCTGGACGAACGCGACGTCCCACTCGCCGGCACCTACGCGGGCGCGCCGCCCGCCGATCTGACCGCGGTCACCAAAGCCATCGACGGCAGCGAGCTGGCCGGCGCCCTGGGCTGGTCCCTCAACGGCTTCCTCCAGTCCGACCCCTCGCTCAGGCCCCTCGCCGAGGCACACCTCAACGCCGCCGGCAAGGCCGCCCTCTCCGATCTGTCGGCCATGTGCGTCGGGGACGCCATCTTCGGCCACGGGTACGCGAAGAGCACCAAGTGGACGACCGACGGACGGTCCGTCAGCGACATCATCGCCGCCACTCCCGCGCTGCAGCGGTTCCTGGACCAGCAGCGCATCGGCACACTGAAGCCGTCCGGGCCAGTCCGCGTCGCGACGGGCGTCAGCGACAACCTCGTTCCGCACGGCCAGGAACGTCAACTCGCCGTCGACTGGTGCCACAAGGGAGCCGACATCGCCTACAAGCCCGTCGTGCTTCCCGACGTCGGCAGCGCCCTGCTCAACCACTTCGCCCCGCTGCTCACCGACCAGGGCGAAGCCATCGGCCGGCTGACCGACCGTCTCTCCGGCGAACCGGCCCCCGCCACCTGCCCGTCCCTGCCCGCCCAGCCCTGACCGGTCGGCCGCGCCCGGTACAGGAACCCGAGAGGCGCGAGGGAAAGGAGTGGGCCTCCTGCTCGCTGCTGGTAAAACTGCTGCCTGCAACCACCCCTTGACACGTCGGCACATCGCACGTCAATGAAGACCCAGGACGACCACCTCAAGGAACTGTTCGGTCTCCCCGCATTCGCCTTCCCCCTGCCCGGCGAGACGACAAGGCTGCCTGAGCCGGACACCGTGGCCTGGCGGATCGGCCACGAGAGGTGGACGTCCAGCGAGCTGTGGGGTGATGCATTCGGCCGCTTCTGCGCCGAAGTCGACCTCACCCGGGTCCGCGCTCTGATCATCGGCATCTGGGACGACGTGGAAGACACCGATCCCTCCGAGGTCGTCGAAGCGCTGTTGGCCGTGCGTGACCGGCTGCCCGCCCTGCGGTCGGTATTCCTCGGGGACATCACGGACAAGGAGTGCAAGCTCTCCCGGATCAGCCAGACCGACGTCACACCGCTGCTGGCGGGCTTCCCCGCGCTGGAGGAGTTCGGCGTGCGCGCGGGCGAGGGCACCAGCGTGGGCGAAACCCTGAGGTTGAGGTTCCCCGCACTGCGTCACGACTCGCTGCGCAGGCTGGTCGTGGAGAGCAGTGGCCTGCCGGTCGACGTCGTGCGTGGTGTGGGCGCGAGTGAACTGCCCGCGCTGGAGCACCTCGAACTGTGGCTGGGTCGCTCGGACGACGGTGCGGACTGCACGGCGGCAGACCTGGAGCCGGTTCTGTCCGGTGCCCGGTTGCCCCGGCTGCGGCACCTGGCCCTGCGTAACTGCGAGATCCAGGACGAGGTGGCCGCCGCCGTGGCGTCGGCCCCGGTGGTCGGTCAGCTCAAGGTGCTCGACCTGTCCATGGGCACGCTGAGCGACGAGGGCGCCGCCGCGCTCCTCGGCGGCCGGCCGCTGACCCACCTCAAGAAGCTGGACCTGCACCATCACTTCCTCAGCGAGCCCTTCCAACAGCGCATACGCCGAGCGCTCGAACCCGCGGGCGTCGAGGTGGACCTCGGCCAGGACTGCGTCCTGGACATCAACGGCCCCCGCCTGCCCGACACACATGACGACCTCTGCGAGTCTGACATCTGCGTCGGACCAGTCAGCCACTGAGGAGGAGCGTCTTGCCCAACCAGGCCTGCGGCCACCTGAATTCCCCCATCGACACCTGTCGGCTCACACGTCCGGTGCACCACTCGACCATGAAGCGGACACAAGGCTCCGCATGCCTTCCTCACCCCGAGCGAAACCATGCATGCCGAGTCGTCGAGGAGGCGCGAACGCCGGCCGGGCACTGGTCTGGGTGGTGGAAGTCTTCGGTGCCCGACGGTGTCTGGGCGGGCGGCAGCGCCTTCGCTGGGTGAAGCTGAATGCGTGAGCATCAGGAGCGGGAGCCCGGTAAGCACTGAGCAGATCCACGCAGCGCTGGCTGCACTGGGGGCTGAGCCGCCGGCAGATCCCAAGAAGCGGCCCGAGGGGCCACAGGAAGATGACCGCCTGCGGCTGCTCGGCGGTCTTCTGGCGAAGACAGAGCTTGAGATCACCGACGCGACCCGGCTGACCGAGGAAGAGGAGATCGAGGACGTCCTAGAGACGCTGCTCGGCTGGGGAGACCAGGTGGGGGCGGATCCCGGTCTCGAAGTCAACGTCGTGACGAACCGACTGCAACGCACCGCGGTACAGATCTCCCAACCCGAGGAGGAAGAGCTGCCGCCCGGCCGCGAGGCCGCCTTCGCCGCCGTGATGACAGCGGTCTACACGCTCGGCGCCCAGCTGCACGCGGAACGCGGCGATACGGAGGGAACCCGACGCGCTCTGAGCGGGGCGGAAGAAGCCCTCATCGACATCCTGCAAGGCATGCACGACCTGCGCGTCGCCATCGGGGACACGGCCGGCCCCGAGGACGAGGCGACCGACGGCTGACCCCCTCATCCCAGGATGTGTACTGACCTGCCCGAACAGGACACCCACGGGCACGGCTGGCCAACACCACCATCGTGAGGATGCTGTGGAGGACGAGAAACACACTTCCGGGCCCCCGGAACCCTCTCTACCCTCCCGGAATCATGGCAACAGACCACGCGCAGCAACCCCAGCCGACCGCCGGACATTCCCGCAGACGCTTCCTCACGGCCGCCGGCGGCGCGGTCGGCGCGACCGCGTTACGGCCCGCAACGCGAGCAGCCGCGGCCACCCCCTCCCGCCGGCACGTCGCCGTCCTCGGCGGCGGCGTCTCCGGGCTCAGCGCCGCCCACGAACTCGCCGAACGCGGATACGCCGTCACCGTCTACGAGTACTACGACATCCTCGGCGGCAAGGCCCGCTCGATGGACGTCCCCGGCACTGCCGCCGGCGGCCGCAAGCCGCTGCCCGGCGAGCACGGCTTCCGCTTCTTCCCCGGCTTCTACCGGAACCTGCCGGACACGATGCGCCGCATCCCCTTCCCCGGCAATGCCTCCGGCGTCCACGGCAACCTCCGTAATGCCACGGAGGAGTTGTTCGCCCGCGGCTCGGGCCGCCCCGACCTGCACTTCCCGCTGCGCCGGATCACGACCCCGCCGGCGCCCGGCGACATCACCGCGTCCTGGCTCCGCGACCAGATCCTGTCCGCCCTGGATGTGGTCACCCGCCTGCCCGCCCGCGAGGTCGCCTACTTCGCCGACCGTCTCCTGGTCCACCTCACCAGCTGCGACGCCCGCCGCGAGGACCAGTGGGAGAAGGTCGCCTGGTGGGACTTCATCCGTGCGGGCGAGATGAGCAAGGAGTACCAGACGCTCCTCGGCATCGGGCAGACCCGTAACCTCGTCGCCACGCGCGCCGAGGTGGCGTCGACCAGGACCGTCGGCCGCGTCATCATCGAGGCCCTGATCCTGTGGGGCCTGCTCGGCCGCGGGCTGGACGGCGACGCCGACATCGACCGCGTCCTGAACGCGCCCACCAGCGAGGCCTGGATCGACCCCTGGGAGGCACATCTGCGCTCGCTCGGCGTCGACTTCGTGACCGGCACGCAGGTGCTGGAGGTCGGGTACCAGGGCGGGCGGGTGACCGGAGTCCGCGTCGCGGCCCGCGACGGCGGCCACGAGCGCACGGTCACCGCCGACCACTACGTCTCCGCCATGCCCGTCGAACACGCCCGCGCCACCTGGGGCGGGGCCCTGCGCGCCGCCGACCCGCAGCTCGGCCGGTGCGACGCGCTGAGGACGGACTGGATGACCGGCGTGATGTTCTACCTGCGCACGCCCACACCCGTCGTGCACGGGCACATCAACTGCCTCGACTCGCCCTGGTCGGTGACGGCCATCGGCCAGGCGCAGTTCTGGGACGTACGGGACTTCTCCCGCGACTACGGCGACGGGCGGGCCCACGACTGCCTCTCCGCGATCATCTCGGAGTGGGACAAGCCCGGCATCCTGTACGGCAAGACGGCCAAGGAGTGCACCCGGGACGAGATCGTCGCCGAGCTGTGGGCGCAGCTGAAGGACGGGCTGAACGACGCGGGCAAGACCACGCTCAGGGACGAGGACCGCCTCGGCTGGTTCATGGACCCGGCGGTGACGGGCCTGGGCGGCCCCGACCCGCACAACCGCGAACAACTCCTCATCCACCCGACGGGCACGCTCTACCATCGCCCCTCGGCGCGGACGGCGATCCCGAACTTCTTCCTCGCGGGCGACTACGTACGCACCGACGTCGACCTCGCGACCATGGAAGGCGCGAACGAGTCCGCGCGGCGAGCCGTCAACGCCCTGCTCGACGCCGACGGTTCGGATGCCGAGCGGTGCCGTGTGTGGGAGCTGTACCGGCCGCCGGAGATGGAGCCCCTGAAGCGGATCGACGAGGCGCGCTACAGACTGGGGCTGCCCAACACCTTCGACCTGGGCTGAGCCGGAAGGACCGCTGCTCCGGCGGGAGCGACGAGAGGGCCGTCGCGTACAGTGCGGTGTCGAGGGCCTCACGGTCCGGGCGCGCAGCCTGACCCACGCGGTCCTCTCGTCCTGTCCGCCGCCGATCCGCGACGAACGGGCTCGGTGGCCGTCCCATCCGGAAGGAAAGCGCATGGCACTGCGGATTCTGCGGGCGCAGGACAGAACTCCCGCGCCGTGGAAGAACGGCGGCGGTGTCACTTCCGAGGTCGCCGCCCACCCCGAGGGCGCACGGACCGACGATTTCGTCTGGCGTGTCAGCATCGCCGATGTCGCCCGGAGCGGGCCGTTCTCGGTGTTCGAGGGTGTGGAAAGGATCATCACCGTCCTCGACGGTCCCGGCATGGCCCTGACGGTCGACGGCGTCCGGCATGTGGTGGCCGTCCCGTACGAGCCGTTCGCCTTCGCCGGTGGCTCCGACACGCAGTGCGACCTGCTCGGCGGCCCGATCGTCGACTTCAACGTCATGGTGCGGCGCGCCGATGCGTCGGCACGGGTCCGGATCGTGCGCGACCGCGTCACGGTACGGCCCGAGGCCGGCACGTGCCTGCTCGCCGTGGTCCTTCACGGGGCTGCCACCCTCGGCCGGGAGTCCGTCCGCCTCGACCACCTGGATGCCGCACTGTTCGCCGCAGGAGACGCCGACGACATCGACATCGACATCGACGGAGTTCTCGCAGTGGTCACTGTCACCGACCACACCTCCGACTGACCCGGCGCCTCCCGCGTGCGGAGTCTGTCTGCCGAGCTGCTGCTGTACGGATCTCGGCAGATGCGCTTCGAGCGCTGGCGTTCGCGTTCGTGCAGGACTCGGACGGAATACGCGCGAATCCCTGCTGGTTGGCTCAGCGTGGCTACTTTAGGACTGATCGGCAGCGGACGGATCGGCACCACGCTCGCGCGACTGGCCGTGAACGGCGGACTCGACATCGTGCTGAGCAACTCACGCGGGCCGCGGACACTGGCCGGTCTGGCCGCGGAACTTGGTCCCCGGGCCCGGGCTGCGACAGTGGCGGAGGCCGCGGGCGCAGGCGACTGGGTGGTCGTCAGCGTGCCGTTCAGAGCGTACGACTCCTTGCCGCGCCGGCCTCTCGCGAGCAAAACGGTGATCGACACCGGCAACTACTCTCCGCAGCGCGACGGCAGCGTCGAGGCCCTGGACGACGGCTCGACCACGAGCAGCGAGCTGCTCCAGCGCTACCTCGGTGAATCGGCGCACGTCGTAAAGGCGTTCAACAACATCCACCACACACACCTCGCCGTCCTGAACAGGCCGGCAGGCGCCGAGGACCGCACCGCGCTCCCCATCGCCGGAGACAGCGACGAGGCCAAGCGGCACACGACCGAACTACTCGACGCCCTTGGGTATGACGCCGTCGACGCGGGATCACTCGCGCAGGGCAGGCTGTTCGCACCGGGCACGCCGGCATACGGCGCCCCGTACACGGAGCTGCCCGGCGAGTCGTTCGGCTCCCTGGCAGCCGGCGCTGCCCCAGCTGCGTTCCTCTCTCTGAAAGCAGGCCCGGCTTCGGCAGCCGAGGTACGAGCGCTCCTGGCGAAGGCGTAGTCAGAGCGGCGGGGGAGCCCGCGTCGGCCGGCTTCGTCACCCGCAGTTCCGTTGAACCCGGGGCACGCCTCCGTGCGTCGGCCCCGACGGCAACCTCCTCGGCGTGCGGCAGGACCGATGAACGCCGAGCCCGCACCGGTGGCCGGCACATCGCCGAACGGCGCCCCGTACCAGGAGCCGCTGTCCTTCGACTGGAACGGCGGAGCACTGCTGGTGGCCACTCCGGCCGACAGCCCGACCGGCAGGAACCTGGCCGCCACCCGGACCACCCCGCCGGCGCTGGGACACACCCGTGACGTCGCCGTACTCGCGGGCACGGTCGAGATCGTCGAGATCGACGCGCTGCCGCCTCAAGAACTACGCGCACGCGAGTTGATGCGCGACGGGCGTTGTCTGGTGTCACACTCGCCGGACACCTGAACGCGCAGACAGATGAACGGGCTTGTCCAAGCGGTGACTTGGCCTTGTGCCGAACACCAGGAAGACGCCGGGCTGGTCGGCCGGACACAATGCCACCATGGTTGATCACGTGCGAAGTGCTTCACGCCCCGCCTTCCTCAGCAAGCCCTCGCTGAAGGGAGAACAGGTGCTGCTCCGGCCGGTCACGGTGGATGACGTGCCTGCGCTGATGCCGATGTTCCGGGACGCGGAGGCATCACGGCTGACGGGCGGTCATGACGGGGAGGAGCCCGACGAGGCGCGCATACGCACCTGGTACGACACTCGCCAGGAGCAGGACGACCGGCTGGACCTGGCCGTGGTCGAGCGGGCGACGGGGAACGTCATCGGCGAGGCGGTGCTCAACGACTGGGACCCGGGCAACGGCAGTTGCGGCTTCCGTATCTGCCTGGTGCCCGGCGCATACGGCCGCGGCCTGGGGACGGAGGCGACCCGTCTGATCGTCGGTTACGGCTTCGAGGAGCTGGGGCTGCACCGCGTCTCGCTGGAGGTCTACGCGTTCAATCCGCGGGCCCGCCGCGTGTACGAGAAGGTGGGGTTCGTCGCCGAGGGCGTCCTGCGCGACGCTCTGCTCTGGGAGGGCGAGCGGGTGGACGCGACGGTGATGTCGATCCTGGCGCCGGAGTGGTTCCGGCACGGTGGGCGTCCGGACGCAGGCGCCTGCGCGTCACCTTGACCGGTCGCCGGATTCCTCATCACTCCTCATCACCGTACGGCTCCTGGTCCAGGGCAGGGATCCGGAACCGCACGAGGACGGCCTTGCCGTCGTGATCGACGGCCTTCTCCGCGCTGACGCCGCCGTTGTAGTCGGCGGCCAGCTCGGCCACCATCCGCAGCCCGGCGCCCATGCGGTCGTCGGTGAGGACGGGCAGTCGCGGTTCGGCGTCCTCAACGCTGACGACCAGTTCCCCGCCCGTGATCGCTATCCCCACGTCCGTCACGGGGGAGCCTGCCGCATGCCGTAGCACGTTGGTGACCAGCTCACTGACCACCAGCACCACCCGTCCGCGAAAGCCGAACCCGGAGCGACACCGGCCCGGATGAACTGTGCCGCCACCGCTTCCCGGGCCTGGCGGACCGCGTCCGGCCCCACCCGCACCGACACGACATGCCGCAGCCCCCGCGGCGGGACGTGTTCCACCACCGCGGCGGGACGTCGCCGGGACCAGGGCAGCCGGAACCCGCGCACGCCGCCGGTCACCGCACCGCGACCGTGGTGCGCGTGCGCGGTCCACCGAGAAGGTCTTGGCGCCCGGCCGGCTCATACGTCGACGAACGACGCGGCGCCACCAGCTGCTGAGACGAATTCGACGGCTCGGCCTCGCTCTTCGTCTTCGCCTCGTACACCGGAACCGGCATCCCCGTCACCCCTCGCCCGCCCCCGGACCGGTATCGGCGTCGATCCCGTGGCGCAGCGCCACCCGCAGCGCGTCGTCCAGCTCGTCCTGCGCCACGGCCACCTCATACGCGTCCTCGTCCTGGAGAGCCGCCGAGAGCGCGGCGCGCGCATCGCGCACCCGCTCCCGAACGGCATCGGCGAACCCACCCACCGACGGCCACTCCTCCCTCAGGACATGCCTGGATTGGAAACTGGCGAATTGAAGAACTCTTCAAGAGTACGTCTCCCTGTCCGGCCGTACGCTCTGAACCGGTGTCAGACGGCAGCGGGTGTCAGGCCGCAGCCGAGGGCCCGAAGGCCACCGGCGGGTTGAGCCGGGCGAAGCCCTCCTGGCGCTCGTAGGGGAAGTATGGATACGGCGCCGGCTTGCTGCTGGCCGCGTCGAGTCGTGCCGCCTGGTCGGCGGTCAGGGACCAGCCGACGGCACCGAGGTTCTGGCGGAGCTGCTCCTCGTTGCGGGCTCCGATGATGACGGAGGACACGGTCGGCCGTCGTAGCAGCCAGTTGATGGCGATCTGCGGGACGGCCTTGCCGGTCTCCTGCGCGATCTCGTCGAGCGTGTCGACCACACGGTAGAGATGTTCGTCGTCGACCGGCGGGCCGTAGGCGGCGGTGTCGTGCAACCGGCTGCCGGCGGGCAGCGGTCGGCCACGGCGGATCCTGCCGGTGAGCCGTCCCCAGCCGAGCGGGCTCCACACCAGCGCCCCGAGTCCCTGGTCGAGGCCGAGGGGCATCAGTTCCCACTCGTAGTCGCGGCCGACGAGGGAGTAGTAGACCTGCTGCGCGACGTAGCGTGGGCGGCCGTACCGCTCCGCGAGTGCGAGGGACTTCATCGTCTGCCAGCCGGAGAAGTTGGAGACTCCCAGGTAGCGGACTTTTCCCGCGCGGACGAGGTCGTCGAGCGTGGACAGGACCTCCTCGATCGGGGTGCCGGCGTCGAAGGCATGCAGCTGGAACAGGTCGATGTGGTCGGTCCCGAGCCTGCGCAGCGCGTCCTCGCACGCGGTGATCAGCCGCGACCGGGACGAGCCCGCGTCGCCAGGGCCGTCCCCCATCGGGAGGCTGGTCTTGGTGGACACGATCACCTGGTCCCTGCGGCCCTTGATCGCCTCGCCCAGCACTTTCTCGGACGCACCACCGGAGTAGACGTCAGCGGTGTCGAACATCGTGATCCCGGCGTCCAGGCAGACGTCCACGAGCCGACGCGCCTCGCGGACATCAGTGGTGCCCCAGGCGCCGAACACCGGCCCCTGGCCGCCGAAGGTGCCGGCGCCGAAGCTCAGCGCGGGGACCTTCAGCCCGGACGCGCCCAATCGCCTGTACTCCATGACTACTCCCCCATTCTCCTCAGCCCGCCAACTAATGGGCCATGAGTTCCGTTAGGATCTGCCTTCAACGTAACATGCAAAGACGACTAATGAAACTGGAGTACCGTTATGGATGGGGTGGGTGCCGATCCGACGTCCTCCGAGCCGGGTACCGTCCGGCCCGGCGGACGTACGGCGCGGGTGCGGGCGGCGGTGCTCCGGGCGGCCGGGGACACCCTGGCCGAACAGGGCTTCGCCCACCTGGACCTCGGGGAGATCGCCCGGCGCGCCGACGTGGGCAAGACCACGGTCTACCGTCGCTGGGGAACCGTCACCGGCCTGGTGGCCGACCTGCTGACCGACATGGCCGAGCAGTCACTGCCACGCGCCGAGACCGGCTCCCTGCTCGGCGACCTCACGGCCAACGCCCGCCTCGTACAGCGGACTCTGGCCGATCCGCGCCAAGGAGCCCTGTTCAAGGCCGTCATCGCGGCCGCCACCTGCGAGGCCAGAACGGCCGAGGCCCTGCATCGCTTCTACGAGGTCCGCGTCACCGAGTGGGCTCCCTGCGTCCAGCAGGCTGTCGACCGGGGTGAGGTACCCGAGGGCACCGACCCCCACGAGGTGATCCGCGCCGTCTCCGCACCCCTCTACTACCGCCTGCTGACCACCGACCGGCCGCTCGACGAAGCCGCCGCCGTCCGGGCCGCCGAGGCGGTCGAGGCCGCTGCGCGCGCCGGGGTGTACGTGCGCGGTGACCGCGCCTTGTGACGGGCCTGCCTCCAGCGGCGATGAACGTGGCGGAGCCCGGGAGTCGTATCCAGCTCCCGGGCCCCTGGGGATGCCACCCAATTGCGCACGCCGGCGGCGTTTAAGAGGACGGATCAGTCATCATGCCGTCGTGTTCTTCCTTTGAACTACCGCACCGCGTGAGAGGTGCAGGCGAGAGTCGAACTCGCATCCGACGGCGTTCGTCCGGCCTCGGTCGATCCGGCGATCGGCGGCGATGCTGAGACTGGAGCGAGAGTCTGAGATTGACGGCGGCACCTTTGCGGCACCGCTTCTTCAGGCTGAACTTCAGTGTCAGCTTGCGCTCATCGCGCGGGCCGGTCCTCAATCCGGTCCGCGCCTGTCGCGCACCCCCGCGCTCGCACGCGGGGGCGATCATGGATGCTGCCTATGGTCGGCCGGTGTCAGCCGAGCAGGTAGCCGAACACGGCGTCGCCGATCCGCTGGTCGGTGACCTCGGCGCCGTTGGCCTCCTCGCGGGCGAACTTGACCGACTGCTGAAGCCTCTCGACGCGCTCCACCAGTTCGTTGACCCTCCGGGCGGGAAGAGCTCCGGAGAACTTCACGGTCGTCCAGTACCCGATGGGCACGTCCTCGTAGTACACCTCGACCTGCGCCGGGTGCTTCTCGGTGGCCTCCGCCTTGACGTGGTTGCGCGGGACCTTCTTGGTGCGGATCGTGCGCACCGGGTCCGTCTTCCACCAGTCCGTGGAGGGGTCGTGCGACCAGGACTCGGCGGCGTCGAGGGTGGGGAGCTTCCTGACGAACGCGTGCAGGTCGGTGAGCTGCTTCTCCAGGAAGAGGAGGTAGCTGACCGGGACGTCGGTGAGGATCGTCCGGCCGTCGACCGTGACGTCCGCGCGGGCCGCGCAGTTCGCCCAGTCCTTGGTGGCGGTCACGTCGAAGAGCCGGGTGAGCGACGCGGACATCTCCCGCAGTACGTCCTCGGCCTGCACCTGTACGCGTGTGGACTCGGGCGGCAGTTGCTCGCCCTCCTCGTCCTTCGGCTGGTACGCACGCGAGATACCGGCCAGCAGAGCCGGCTTCTGCACCTTGTGGTGTGCCGCGGTGATGTCCTGGAGCGACTTGCTCTTGACACCCTTCTCTACGGCGATGATCTGGTTCAGTTTCGCCACTTCGGGTCCCCCTTCGAACAGACAGGAACGTATCCCACCGGCTCGAACGCCCGCACCTTCTTTATCGACTGGGCGAGCAGCACGGCCCTCACCACGTGCGCGGCGCCCGGATGCGGCGACGAAAGGTCCTGCCGGCGGTCGAGGAAGTGCTCGGGACCGTGGCCCGGCAGGAGCGGAGACCGGCTGCCGGAGGTCGTGCGGCACCCCGAAGAACCGGGCGCGCCGTCATGCGGCGACGGCCTCGTCCGGCACACCGTCGGGCAAGGGACGCCCTGTTACGACTCGGACGCCATCATGCCCGACGGCACGCCCGACCCCGGCTTCACCCGCGACCCGGAGCTCTGCAACCAACCCTCCTCCCGCCCCGGCGCGAAGCTGCCGCACGTCTGGATCACCTCCGCCGCCCGGGGCTGGGTGCGCGCCGCGCAGGCGCAGGAGGTCGACATCGCCACCGTGGTGATCGGTCCCGGCCAGGAGTACGAGGACCCGGACGCCGAAGGGCTGCTGGCGGGCGCGCTGCGGCGCATCCTTGGCACAGCTGAACTCAGGCGGTGGGAAGGCGAGTCACCGTGGACACCGAACGCGGAACGCCGCAGTGGGCTGCCGCAGACGACAAGGAGCTCGTATGACCAGCAGCGCGGGAGAGGCCTTCGTCGAAGGGGCCGTCACCGAGGAGGCCGTCGCCAGTCTGCGCGCGACGGCCGATCCGCGGTTGCGGGAATTGCTCGGCGGACTGATCCGCCATCTGCACGACTTCGTGCGCGAGACCCGGCTCACGCAGGAGGAGTGGGAGCGGGCCATCGGCTTCCTGACGGCGACCGGACAGACCTGCACGGACACACGGCAGGAGTTCATCCTGCTGTCGGACGTGCTCGGCCTGTCCATGCTCGTCGAGACCGTCAACGGCGGCCGCGGCCCCGGCGCCACCGAGTCGACCGTCCTCGGCCCCTTCCACCTGACCGAGTCGCCCGCCCGCCGGCTCGGCGACGACATCGACCTGGTCGGCGGCGGAGAGCCGTGCGTCGTCAGCGGACGGGTACGCTCGCCGGACGGCTCCCCGCTGCCCGGCGCGGTCCTGGACGTCTGGCAGGCGGACGCCGAGGGCTACTACGACGTACAGCAACCGGACGTCCAGCCCGCGGGCAACGGCCGCGGGCTGTTCACGGCCGACACAGAGGGCCGGTTCTGGTTCCGCACCTGTGTACCGGCCCCCTACCCGATCCCCACGGACGGCCCGGTCGGCACCCTGCTGCGCGCCACCGGCCGGCACTCCTACCGCCCCGCGCACATCCACTTCATCGCCACGGCCGACGGCCACTCCCCCGTCACCACGCACATCTTCGTGGCCGGCAGCGACTACCTGGACTCCGACGCCGTGTTCGCGGTGAAGCAGAGTCTGGTGCAGGAGTTCACGCGGATCGACGACCCGGCTCTGGCCCGGGAGCTGGGCGTCCCGAACCCCTTCCGGCAGGCGCGCTTCGATCTCGTTCTGGAGCGGGCGTCATGACGTTCACCGCCGACGTCGTGTACGAGACCCGGCCCGTGCGGGTCGTCTTCCGGGCCGGCGCCTCCGTGTCCGCGGTCCCGGGTGAGGCCCGACACCCCGGTCTGCGGCGGCTGTTGGTGGTCTGCGGAAGCCGGGGTGAGACCACCGCGAGGGCGGTGGCGGAGGCGCCCGGCGACGCCTGCGCGGGACTCCACGCCGAGGCGCGGACGCATGTTTCCGTCGACGTCGCCGACCGGGCCGTCGCGGTGGCGCGGGCGGCCGGGGCCGACGGGTGCGTCGCGGTCGGCGGCGGCTCGGCCATCGGCCTCGGCAAGGCGATCGCGCTGCGCACGGGACTGCCGCTGATCGCCGTGCCGTCCACGTACGCGGGTTCGGAGATGACCCCGGTCTGGGGCCTGCCGGAACACGGGGTCAAGCGCACCGGCCGCGACCCGGTGGTCCAGCCGCGCAGCGTCGTCCACGACCCCGAGCTCGCCCTCTCCCTGCCGGTACCGCTCACCGTGACCAGCGGCGTCAATGCGCCGGCCACTGGTCTCGCTGATGGCGCAGGAGGGCGTCCGCGCGATGGCCGAGGCGCTGCCGCTACTGGCCGCCGAACCCACCGGGCGCGACGCGCGCGGCCGGGCCCTGTACGCGGCGTGGCTCTGCGGAGCGTGCCTCGGCGGCACGTTCGGACTGCCGCACGCGGAGACGCACACGGTGGTGCTCCGTACGCCCTCGCGTTCGAGGGGCGGGACGTGACTGTCTCGTGTTGAGGCACCTTGAGACACCCGTGCCCATGCGTCGTACCGCACGAACGAACGGGGGGTGTGACCATAGGCGGGCGCGGCTGCGCCAACTGTCGCGAAACGTGAACGTCATGGCTTCGCACTGCTCCGGCGTCGGCGTCCCGAGGGCGGCCCCGGCCGAGGCGGCGGGCCCTTCGCTCTCCCTCCCCAGCGACGCGGGCGGTGTGGGCCGCGAGGTCGTCGACCCCATGGGTTCGCCCATGGCGGCCGCGGACGTCACGGTCACCGCGCTGGACACGCGCCGCGTCGTGGCCCCCGGCACCACCGACCCGTACGGCTTCTTCCTCGCGGCACTGCCGCCCGGCCGGTACAGCCGGCCGAACCCACCGAGGACTACACCCTGAACTGGCGCACCATGCCGGCCCGCGGGATCACGGTGGTGGGCCCCGCGCTGGGGCGGCGGGGCTCAGTCCTGGTCCGGTTCCGTGTCGTCGCCGCTCCACGAGTAGAGGTGCTCCGGGCGGCCGGCGGCGCCGTACCGCAGTTCGATGCGGATCGTGCCGGCCGCGGCGAGGTCGGCCAGGTAGCGCTGGGCCGTCGGGCGCGAGATGCCCAGGCGTTCGGCGAGCGCGCTGGCGGTGATCGGGCCGTCGAGGGCGGCCACGGTGTCCGCGACGAGTTTTCCCGTGGGGGTGGCGCGCGGCGGCCGGGCGCGGACGGTGCGGTCCGTGCCGTGCAGGGCGCGCAGCGCACGGTCCACCTGGTCCTGGGCGAGGGAGCGGTCGGTGGACAGCTGGGCGTGGAAGCGGGCGTACGCGGCCAGGCGGTTCCTCAGCTCGCGCTCGTCGAAGGGTTTGATGAGGTAGCCCATGGCTCCGCGTCCCAGCGCCGCCCGCACCTGCGCAGCGTCGGCGGCGGCCGTCACCATCATCACGTCGCCCGACAGCGCGGGCAGCACCTCGGTGCCCAGCCGGTCGGGCAGATACAGGTCGAGCAGAATCAGGTCGGGCCGCAGTGCGCGGCTCAACTCGACTGCCTTCGCGGCGGAATGGGCCGTACCGGCGACCGTGAAGCCGTCGACCGCGTTCACGTAGCGGGCATGCAGTTCGGCGACGCGATAGTCGTCGTCCACGACCAGGACCCGGATCACTGCTCGCCTCCTTGTGTTGCCGCGTGTTCGGCCTCGGTGCCCGGCGGTGCCCACCGTTCCAGTACTGCGGGGAAGCGGGCCAGGAAGACCGCGCCGTGTGCGTCCCCGCCGGGCTGGCCCAGCCGCAGCTCGCCGCCGTGCTTGGTCGCGAGCTGGCGGGCCAGGGTGAGCCCGATGCCGTGCCCGGCCCGCTCCTGCGGGTCCCGGGTGGTGAATCCGCGGCTGAAGAGCCGTTCGACGTCTTCGGCCCGGACCCCGTCCCCGCTGTCGGCCACGGCCACGTGCAGGGTATCGCCCTCGGCCAGCACGCTCAGCTCCGCCCAGGCAGGACGCCGATGTCCGCTCTCGGCCGCTCGTACGGCGTTGTCCAGCAGGTTGCCGACGACACTGACCACGTCCAGCGGCTCGGTGAGCCGTCCCGGCAGATAGGAGTCCGGATCCAGCCGCAGCTCCACGCCGTGCTCGGAAGCGGTCGCCGTCTTGGCCGCGAGCAGTCCGCGCAGGTAGGGGTCGACCAGGCGAGCGCCGTCGCGGCCCTCGGTGGCGAGCGGTGCGGCGGCCAGTTCGCGCAGGTAGTCCTGCGCCTCCTCGGTGCCGCCGGTGGCGAGCATGCCGGAGAGGGTGTGCAGCCGGTTGGTGTACTCGTGCGCCTGGGCGCGCAGGGCGTCGGAGAGCGCGCGCAGCGCGGACCGCTCGCGCTCCAGCTCGTCCACCTCGGTCCGGTCCCGCAGCGTGACCACGTGGCCGAGGTCCTGCTCGCCGCGCCGGACCGCCTGCGCGCTCAGCACGAGCAGCCGTCGGCCCACCACGGCCACGCTCTGCCGTAGCTCCTGCCGTTCCGCCAGCGCGCGGTGCACCGGTGCGGGAAGGCCGGCGTCGCCGAGCGGGGTGCCCGGCCGTACCGGGCCGTCGAGCAGCCGGGCCGCCTCTTCGTTGCACACCGTGATCCGGTTCGCGGGGTCCACGGCGAGGACGCCGTCGCCCACACCATGCAGTACGGCCTGCTGTTCACGCAGCAGCTCGGCGAGTTCGGCCGGTTCCAGGCCGAGGGTCTGCCGCTTGAGGCGGCGGGTCAGCAGGGCGGCCGCGCCGATGCCGACGAGCAGGGCACCGGCCGAGAACGCGGCCTGCTCGCGGATCAGCGGTACGGCGGCCTCCAGTGCCGTCGTGACCCGGACGCCGGTGCTGACCTCGCCGACCACGGCTCCGTCGGCGGAGCGCAGCGGGACCTTGGCGCGGGCGGAGGTGCCGAGGGTGCCGCGCTGGATGGACACCGACTCGCGGCCGTTCAACGCGGTGGGCGCTGTGCTGACCTCCTTGCCGACCTCGGTCGGGTCCGGGTGCGACCAGCGGATGCCGCGCCGGTCGGTCACGACGACGAAGAGCATGCCGGTGCGTCGTCGTACCGCCTCCGCGAGGTGTTCCACCTCGCCGCCGGGATCGGAGCGGGTGCCGATCCGCCGGGCCACGTCCGGATTCTCGGCGACGCTCCGGGCCACCGCGAGGGCGCGCTGCTCGTACTGCTGCTCGGCGGAGTTCCGCAGCAGGGTCACCGTCAGGGCGAAGCCGGCACCGAGGACGACGACGAGCGCCAGGGCCTGGGCGAGCAGCGCCTGCGTGGCAATACGGGGACCGCGGAACATGACGTCAGGGTATCCGGGAGAACGCTCCGCCGACCCGCGTGCACAATACGAGCAGAACGCACGGAAAGATTTACGTCGCCCTCAATTAACGCAACGGTTACACCCCTGGTGACGCGGCGTCGCTTGCGCATACGGTGCCCGGAAATTCGATTACGGGAGTTCCCGGGAATTAGGGAAAGCTGAATGCGCATGATGGCAGCGTTGGCATCACAATCCGCGAAATCGGCCCCGGCGGCCGTGGCCTGGACCGGCCACGACACCTGGCTGCTCGCACTGGTCGGTATCTCGATCGCGGTGGTCGTCCTCCTCATCAGCTGGGCGAAGCTGCACGCCTTTCTGGCACTGATGGTGGGTGCGCTCACTGTCTCGGTGCTGTCCGGGGCAGGCGTCGAAAAGGCGGCGGATTCCTTCACCACGGGCCTCGGCAACATCATGGGAAAGGTCGGCATCCTCATCGTTCTGGGAGCCGTGCTCGGCCGGCTGATGGCCGATTCCGGCGGCATCGACCAGATCGTCGCGACGCTCACCCGTGTCGCCGGGCCGAAACGACTGCCCTGGGCCGTGACGGCGATCGCCTGCATCGTCGGTCTGCCGATGTTCTTCGAGGTCGGCTTCGTGATGCTGGTGCCGCTGGTCCTCCAGATCGCCCGGCGCGCGGACTACCCGGTGCTGCGGGTCGGCATCCCCGCGATGGCCGGTCTGGCCACCGTGCACGCGCTGGTGCCTCCGCATCCCGGGGTGCTCGTGGCCGTCAACGCGGTGCACGCCGACATCGGTCTCACCCTCGTCTACGGCCTGATCGTCGCGATCCCCTGCGCGATCGTGGTCGGGCCGCTGTTCACCGCGTACATCTGGCCGCGGGTCAGCGCCCGTGTCCCCGACTCGGCCCTGGCGGCCTTCACCACCGCCGCGCCGCCGAGCGCCGCCGTCACCGCCGCACTCGATCACGCCCGCTCGCACGTGCGGGCCGGTGCCCGCGGCTCCACCTCCGCGTCGGCGTCGGCGGCCTCGACGGGCGTCGCCGTGACGGACCGTCCCGAGGCACCGACGGACGCCGTCCGCGAGGGCGGCGAGCCGCGGAGCCGGCGCCGCACGCCGCGGTTCTCCGTGACGGTCGGCACCATCCTGCTGCCGATCGCGCTGATGATGCTCAAGGCGAGCTGCGACACCTTCCACTGGGCGCACGGCGCCCTCCTGACCAGCGTCGAGTTCCTCGGTACGCCGATGATCTCCCTGCTCGCGGCGATCGTGGTGGCGCTGTTCACCTTCGGCTGGGCCGTCGGCTCCTCGCGCCGTGAGGTCCAGGACACGCTGTCCCGTTCCTTCCCGCCCATCGCCGGTGTCCTGGTGATCGTCGGGGCCGGTGGCGGCTACTCCGCGGCGTTGCAGGACTCCGGCATCAACTCCGCGATCGGCGAGGCCGCCCAGCATCTGCACATCTCCCTGCTCCTGCTGGCCTGGCTGGTGGCGGCCCTCATGCGCACGGCGACCGGTTCGGGCACGGTGGCCACCGTGGCGGCGGCCGGCATCGTCGGCCCGCTGGCGCAGGGCCTGGACTCCCCGCACGCGGCTCTCGTCGCCCTGGCGCTCGGCTCCGGCGCCGCGTTCCTCGGGCATGTCAACGACGCCTCGTTCTGGATGTTCAAGGAGTACTTCGGGCTGTCCGTGGGCGGCACGCTCCGCACCTGGACCGTGTCCCACACGCTGCTGTCGCTGACCTCGCTGGGCGTCATCCTGCTCCTCAACACCGTCGTCTGACGTCACCGGCACCGTCGTCCGACGGCTGACTCGTGCCCCGGCCGGAACGCTTCCGGCCGGGGCGCCACACCGCGCATCGGCGTTACGCTCGGCCCCATGGCCCCAGCCCGGCGGCACCACCTGACGGAACGTGAGCAGCAAGCGGTCGAGGCGTTTCTGCGGGATCGGGGAGCCGCGCTGATCCCTCATCCCGGGGGGACGCTGCTGGGACACCTGGAGCGCGTGCGCCGGCTGCTGGCCGACTGGGGAGCGGACAGCGTCGTCCAGACCGCGGGTCTGTGCCATGCGACATACGGAACGGACGGCTTCGAGCCGACGCTGCTGCCCGTCACGGACCGGGCCGCACTCGTCGCGCTGATCGGTCAACAGGCCGAAGCACTGGTCTACTTCTACGCCGGCTGCGACCGCGCCGCCACCTACCCCCGCCTCGACGGCACCGAGGCGGTCGTCTTCCGGAACCGCTTCACAGGCCGTGAGCACCAGCCGCCGGCCGAGGCCCTCCGGGCGTTTCTCACCATCACGGCCGCCAACGAACTCGACGTGCTGGCGCACAACTCGGACCTGGCCAGGCAGCACGGCCCCGGACTGTACCGCCTGCTCACCCGGGTGGGTCCGCTGCTGCCGCCCGCCGCACGCGACGCGGTCGCCCGCCGACTGGGCTGACGCCCGCCGGCCGCTACGACGCCGCAGCCATCTGCTTCCGGCCGCCGGTCAGTCGGTGAACCCGTCGCGCACGTGGTCGAAGACGGGACGGTACGTGTCCCACCGGGCGTCCGGCGCCGACAGGTAGATGTCGTACTCCCGGCCGCCGGCCGTGCCGTATCCCAGGTCGATGGCGCGGAAGACGCGGGCGCGGCCGCGGAAGGTGAACTCCCACACCGCGGCCGGCTTGCCCTTGAAGGTGGTCTGCTGCATGCGCAGCCTGCGGTACGTGTCGTAGTTGACCTTGGTGTTCGCCTCGATGTCCGCGAAGTGCTCGATGGGGTGCGAGCCGGCCGGGTCCACCATGCCGATGGTGATGCCGGCCAGGCCGGTCGGGTCGGCGTAGGTGACCTCCCCGTTCGGCCCCTTCTTCGGCTGCCAGCCGTCCGGCACGGGGAAGGAGACGCCGAGCCGCTGGTCGCGGACCAGGTGGTAGCCGTCGGGGACGGGCGAGGGCGTGGCCGATGCGGTACCGGTCGAGGTGCCGCCGGAGCGGTGAGCGCCGGCCTTGGCCCCGCCTTCGTGCGAGGAGGCGTAGAAGGCCGCCGCGGCGGCGGACGCGACCACCAGGGCGGTGACCGCCGGCACCAGTGCGCGCCGCGGGCGCCCGCGACCCCGGCGGCCTTCGTGTGGGTCCGCCGAGTCCTCCCGGCCCCCGGCGTACGGCGCGGGCGGCGCATGCCGTGCCGGGGAGGTCGAGGCCGTGTACCGGGTGTCCTCGGGCCGCAGGCCGGCGAGGTCGGCCGACGACGCGGTGCCGGTGGGCGGGGCGCCGGACACGACGGCTCGCAGGGCCTGTTCCGTCTGCTCCGCCGTGGGGCGGTCCGCGGGGTCCTTCGCCAGCAGTGCCTCGACGAGCGGCGCCAGCGGCCCGGCCCGCCGCATCGGCTGCAGCGGGTCGACGGCGATGGCGTACGCGGTCTCCATGGCGGTGTCGCGGCGGTACGGCGGGCGTCCCTCGACCGCCTGGTACAGCGTGGCGCCCAACGACCACAGATCGGAGGCGGGGCCGGGATCCTGGCCCCGGATCCGCTCCGGGGCCATGAAGTCGATGGACCCGACCATCTCTCCGGTCTGGGTGAGCGTCGAGGACCCGGCGGTCCGGGCGATGCCGAAGTCGGTCAGGACGACGCGGTCTCCGGCGCCCAGCAGGACGTTCGCGGGTTTGATGTCGCGGTGCAGGACACCTGCGGTGTGCGCCGCCCGTACGGCGGCGATCATGCCGAGGCCGATCCGGGCGGCCTCGTCCGGGGGCAGGGTCCGGCCATCCTTGAGGGCGTCGCCGAGCGTGGGCGCGGGGACGTACTCCATGACGATGCAGGGCCGCCCGTCGTCCTCGGCGACGTCATGGACGACGATCACGTTGGGATGCACGACCCGGGCGGCACTGCGCGCCTCCCGCCGGGTCCGCTCGTACAGCGTGGCGACCTCGGCGTCGGAGAGGTGGGGCTGTGTGTGGAGCTGCTTGAGTGCGACCTGCCGGGCGAGCACCTCGTCCTCGGCCCGCCAGACCGTGCCCATGCCGCCACGGCCGATGCGCTCGACCAGCCGGTAGCGTCCGGCGACGAGTCGCCCTTCGTCCGACACAGCCCTGCCCTCCGCCTGCTCCGTCCCCCCTTATGTCACTGATCGTGCACATTAACCGACCTTGTCGGGAGACCGGAAGCCGGTCCGCCATGTGGAGCGGTACCCGGTGGAGAGGAGACGGACTGCCCCGTGATGGTTCCGTACCCGTCGTTGTCCGGGCCGGTCCGAGTCTGGGACGATCACAGCCGCCCGGCGGTGCCGAGCGAGGTCACGTCGGTGATCGCGCGCTGCCCGCGGCGGCGGCCGGCGATGTGCTGGTGGGCGACCAGGGGGTGGAGCGGGCGGTGGCGCCCGCGCCGACGCCGAGCGCCGTGCCGTCGAGCCGCGTGCCGGTGACCGGTCCCGTGATGAAGGCGTTGTCGGCCACGTCGTGCCGGAAGGTGCCGCCGGAGTTCCCGGCCGTGTACCCGCCCTGGGAGTCGTACACGACGTTCCCCACGAACTGGGTGTCGGCCTTGGCCGGCGGGTTGCGGTTGTGCACGTCGGTGAAGACGTCGCGGTACCAGGTGACCGGTCCGCCCTCGGTGTGCACGGCGAACCGCTGTCCGATCGGATCGGCGATGATCGGGTTCTGCACAGTGATGTTCTTGGCGCCGACGGCGTCGATGTCGTCCCACGTGGCGAACTCGACCGGCACATGGTCGAAGATCATGTCGCTCGCCTTGGCGAGGGCGAGGCTCGCCGTGCCGTTCGCCGGGTCGAGCGTGCCCTCCCGGAAGCGGACGCACGCACGATGTCGTTCGCGGAGCCGGAGAAGGACACCTCCCTGCCGCGCAGGCCGATGCCCTGGCCGGGCGCCGTGTCGCCCTCGACGGTGATGTCGTCGGCCACGGGGACGGCGGAGTTCAGGGTGACGTATCCGGCCACGTCGAAGCCGACGATGCGGTGCGGTGCGCTCACCGCGGCCCGGAACGAACCGCTGCCGGAGTCGTTCAGGTTGGTCACGTGGTAGGTGGTCCCGCCCGTTCCCCCGGTGGCTGAGGTGCCGTAGCCCACCGCGCCGTCGAACGCCACCGCCGCGCCGGCGGCCGGAGTCCGACCGGCCCAGGATCCGGGAGCGGGCACGGCGACGGCTGCCGCGCCCAGGGCGTGGAGTCGCCGGCCGGCATGGATCGGTTGCCGCCGATCGACGCGCATGGGGGACGCGCCGGGCGTTGCCACGTGCGACCAGGCACGAAGGCCGCCGTGCTGCTGGGCGCTCAGAGGCTGCCCGGCCGGACCAGACCGGTCCTTTTGACCCCTGTGAGGATGGGGGTGACCTCGATGGTGGAGACGTGGTGGAGGGCGCCGACGGTGTCGGTCAGGAAGTGGTAGAGCGCGTCGAGGCCGGCCGCGGCGACGGCCACGAGGAGGTTGGCCGGGCCGGTGGTGGCGGAGACGAAGCGGACTTGCGGGTGGCGGCTGAGCTGTCGGCCCGTCTCTTCCAGGCCGCCGGGTGCGACACCGATCCACAGCAGTGACTCGGTCCGGATACCCAGCCGGGCGAGGTCGATCTCGGTCGCGAGCCGGAGGGCCTGGCCGCCCAGGAGGGCCTCCAGGCGACGGCGGGCGGTGAGGGCGGTGGTGTCCGCGCGGCGGGCGAGGTCGGTGTACGAGGCCCGCCCGTCCTCGATGAGCGCGGCGATCAGCTGGTGGTCGACGGGCTGGAGGGCGGAGCGGGTGGGCGCGGCCGGGGCGTCCTGCCGCAGGCTGGTCAACTCCGTCTCGGACAGTAGACCGCCGCTCCAGTCGAAGCCGGCCGGGAAGACCCGCAGCAGCACGTGGGAGGTCCATGACTGGACGGCGGGTGTGGCGGGGAGGTCGCGCAACAGCAGCGCGTTGCGGGCGTCCGGCCCGTCCAGGAACAGGACGGTGCAGATTTCGTCGCCGCCGCCGAGGACGTCCACCCAGATCGTGTCGGGGCGGCGTGCCAGCGTGGCGGCGATGGCGCTGATCCGGTTGGGCTTGCACCGGATGCGCAGGGCGAGCGGAATCAGATCGGGGAACCGCACGGGGTTGCGGACGGCCGTGGCACGCAGTGTTCCGTCGTGGAACAGCGGTGCGGCACGGCGCACCACGGTGCGCTCGGAGATCCCCAGTACGCGGCCGACCGTGCGCCACGAGGCGCGCGGGGAGGCCATCATCGCGGCGGCGATCCGACTGTCCGTCTCGTTCAGGCGACGGCTCACTTTCTCCATGTCGCGAGATCGTATGCCGTCGCTTCACGTGCACCGCCCGGCTCGGCGACGGAGCCCACCCGCCGCGCCGAACTCCCTTTCTCCTTCGGCGCGTTCCACGTCTACCCCGACAGCCCGATGCCGCGCACCCCGTATCGCTCCCTCCATGGACATGTCATATTGAGGTTGACCATCCCCCACGAAAGGTCACCTCCATGGCATACAAACGCCTGGCGGGCCTGACCGCCGGTGCCGTCATCGTCGCCACGGCCCTGCTGCCGCAGGTGGCACAGGCCGGCACCGGCGCGGACGCCACAGCGGGCCGCGCCACCACCACCGGCCGCGCCCACGGCGGGCACCGTACGGTCGTCGTCTACCGCGTGCCCACGCGCAATCCGCTCGCCGACGCCGAGCGGCTCGCCGACTCCGGATACGACCTCCTGGAGAAGCGGCAGGGCAACACCCTGTTCGTCTCCGGCGACGCCTCCACCGCGGCCGGACTGCGGCGGCTCGGATTCGCCCCCGTGATCGCCGACACGCTGACCGAGGCCATCCCCTCCCCCGCCGCGATAACGCGCGCCGCCGCGGGCGACACCTTCGACGGCGGCTACCACACGGTCACCGCCCAGTACTCCCACCTGGACGACACCGCGTCCCAACACCCCGACCTCGCGAAGGTGGTGACATACGGTCAGTCATGGCTCAAGCAGCACGGGCGCGGCGGTCGCGACCTCAAGGCGATATGCATCACCAAGCTCCAGGCGGGCGACTGCGCGCTCAGCCCGAACTCGGCCAAGCCTCGGTTCTTCCTGATGAGCCAGATCCACGCCCGCGAACTGACGACCGGTGAGATGTCGTGGCGCTGGATCGACGCGCTGACCAGCGGCTACGGCAAGGACGCGACGATCACCAAGCTGATGGACAGCACCGAGATGTGGGTGGTGCCCGACGCCAACCCCGACGGCGTCGACATGGTCGCGGCGGGCGGCGACAACCCCGTCCTCCAGCGCAAGAACGCCGACGACTCCCACGGCTCCCAGTGCGGGGTGAGCGCCTACAGCCAGATCGGTGTCGACCTCAACCGCAACGCCGACACCCACTGGAACACCACCGGCACCTCCAGCGCACCGTGCGACCAGACGTACGACGGTCCCGCAGGCGACTCGGAGGTGGAGAACAGCGCCCTGGAGAGTCTCTTCCGTGAGCTGTTCCCCGCGGTCCGCACCGGCACCGGCGACACCGCCCCGGCGCCGTCGGACGCCAAGGGCATGATGATCACCCTGCACAGTGACGCGAGCATGGTGCTCTTTCCCTGGGAGTACGACTCCACCGTGCACACCGGCAACGACACCGCCCTGCGCGCGCTGGCCGCGCACATGGCCTCGCTGACCGGTTACCAGTACGGCCAGGCGGGCGAGATCCTCTACAACGCCTCGGGCGGAACCGACGACTGGACGTACGACAAGCTCGGCCTCGCCAGCTTCACCATCGAGATCGGCGACAGCAGCGGTGTCGGCTGCGACGGCTTCACACCGCCGTTCTCCTGCCAGGACAGCTATTTCTGGCCGAAGATGGAGCCGGCGCTCCTGTACGCCGCCCAGCACGCCGCGTCCCCGTACACCACCACGTCCGCCGCACACCACTGACGATCCGCCTCACGAGGACGGCAGGGTCCAGCGCTGGCCGGTACTCCCCGTGCACGTGGCGAGGGTCAACCGGGTCTTGTCCGTGGCTCCGTTGCTCGCGTCGGTGAGACAGCGCCCCGAGACCGGGTTGACGAGTTCACCCGTGCTGTCGGGCTGCCATCGCTGGGCCTCGGTGCCGTTGCAGGTGTGGAGTTGGATCTTCGTGCCGGAGGTCGTCGCGCCGTCGGTGACGTCCATGCAGTCGTTCAGCACCTGGAGGGTGCCGTCGGGGACGGCCTTCCAGGTCTGGGCGTCGCTGCCGTTGCAGGTGTAGACCTGGATGGCCGTGCCGTTCGACGTCCCGGCCCCGGCGTCGTCGACGCACTTGCCGGTGGCCGTCTCGGTGAGCGGTCCGCTGGGCTGGGCCACGCCCGTGCCCGGGGTGCCGTCGTAGGAGGGCGGCGCGGCCGAGGTGTCCGACGCCCAGTGGGTGTCGGCGGTCGGGGAGAGGGTGAAGTCCAGCTCGGCGGACGAGCCGAGGGCGGAGGCCGGCACGTACGCCTTGTTCCACGCAGTGCCGTTGAGCGTCAGGGCCTGGACGTACGGCGAACTGTCCGACGCCGCAGGGGCGTTGACGGTCAGCGTGTGCCTGCCCGACGTGACCACGGCCGAGGTGAACAGAGGGCTGCCGAGGGCCAGGTCGGCGGTGCCCGGTGTCTCCGGGTACAGGCCGAGCGCGGACCAGACGTACCAGGCGCTCATCTCGCCGAGGTCGTCGTTGCCGGGCTCGCCGCCGGCGGCGTCCGTCCACAGCTGGTCCTGGACGGCGCGCACGGTGGACTGCGTCTTGTACGGCTCGCCGACCCAGTCGTACTCCCATGGCAGCCCGATGCTGGGTTCGTTGCCCATGTTGGACTGGGTGCCGATCACGCTGCCCAGCCCCTGGTAGCCGCTGAGCACGCTGTCCAGGTACGACGCCAGGGAGGAGGCGCCGCCCTCCAGGGACGCCAGCTTGGCCACGTTGAAGGGGATCATCGGGGTGTAGGTGAAGGCGTCGCCCTCGGCGAAGTCGTTGCTCGACGTGCCGGTGATCAGCTTGGCGGCGAAACCGTCCATCCAGCGGCCGTTGGAGTGCCGTGGCTGGATGTAGCCGGACGACGTGTTGAAGATGTTCTGCCAGTCCTGTGCCCGGTCCTGGAACTTCTTCCGGTCCGCGCTGTCGCCGAGTGCGCCCGCGAACGCCGACAGGGCGAAGTCATCCGTGTCGTACTCCAGTTGGGTGGAGGTGGTGGCGTATTCGTGGCAGCAGCCGTACAGCGAGTTGGTGGGCAGATAGCCGAACGAGTCCAGGTAGGTCACGCCAGGGGTGACGTCGGTGTCGGTGGTCTGCTCCTTGATCATGGCGGACAGGGCCGTGGCGGTGTCGAAGTCGCGTGCGCCGAAGGCGTAGTAGTCGGCCAGTACGGGCACGGCCGGATCGCCGACCATGATGTGTGTCTCGCCGGTGTTCATGCCCCACTTGGTGAGCGCGCCGCCCTGCTGGTGGTCGTTGACGATCGACTGCGCCATGTCGGAGGCGGCCGACGGGTCGAGCAGCGCGGTGAGCTGGGCCTGCGAGCGGTAGGTGTCCCAGTTGGAGAAGTCGGTGTACTGGGCGATGTGGCCGCTGGTCACGGTGTGCACCGCGCCGTCGTAACCGCGGTAGGAGCCGTCGGCGTCGCTGACCACGCTGGGGAAGAGAGAGGCGTGGTAGAGGGCGGTGTAGAAGACGTGCTGCTGGTCGCCGGTGCCGCCGCTGACCGTGATCTTCGACAGCTCGTCGCGCCAGGCCGTCGTCGCGGCGGACTTCACGGCGGCGAAGCTCCTGCCGGTGACCTCCGCGTCCCGGTTGGCGGCCGCCTCGGCCGTCGACGTGTAGGAGATGCCGACCCGGGCCTCGACCGTCCGGCTGCTCGTGGTGTCGAACGTGAGGTGCTCGCCGCCGCTGTAGCCGCCGCTGGCGGTGAAGGGGTGGTCGAAGGTGAGGGCGAAGTAGACCGTGAACGGGTTGGCGGCCTCGCAGAAGCCGGTGCTGGTCACCGAGCCGGTCACCGTGTCGTCACCGGTCACGTTCAGCGTCGAGGAGGCGTACGGGGTCTGCGTGCCGTTCAGTTTGAGCAGCAGGCCGGCCTGGGTGGAGGCGGGGAAGGTGAACTGGCCGATCCCCGCGTGCGTGGTCGTGGTGAGTGCCACGCCGGTGCCGTTGCCGAGGGAGACGGCGTAGGAGCCGGGTGACGCCGACTCGTTCGTGTGGGAGAACGACTCCGTCGTGGAGCCGGGATCGGAGCCGGTCGAGCCGACCACGGGCAGGATGGGCAGATCCCCGGCCGCGTCGCAGCCGACGCCGGAGACATGGGTGAGGCTGAAGCCGGAGACGGCGGAATCGGCGTAGTTGTAACCGCCGCCCTTGGGCCGCGAGGTGGTGTCCGGGGACCACTGGACCATGCCGTGCGGGACGTCGGCGCCGGGAAAGGTGTTCCCGGCACTGAAGTCGCTGTTGGAGCCGGTGCCGATGTACGGATCGACCAGCGGCACCGGGTCGGAGACAGCCGTCGCGGCCCGTGCCGACGGGGCGAGTTGGCCGGGCAGGGCGAAGGCGAGTGCCGTCACCCCGGCCGCCAGGAACCGCAGCAACGTGCGGGAGTTCGGGGCGTCAGCCACGGGTGAGCACCTCGCCGAGCACGCCGTTCGCCGGGGCGGTGATCCAGTCGGTGGAGATGTACGAGGCGCCGTCGGAGGCGAGTTCGGCGACGCGGGCCCGGGCGTCGGCCAGGGAGGGGTCGGACGAGCTGAGGGCGGGCGACACGTCGTAGGCGTCGGTGACGACCGTCAGGTAGTGGTTGGTGTCGTACCACTGCGTGTCGCCGTCGCCGGCCCAGGCGGCCGCGTCCGCGTCGAAGACCACGAACCAGGGGCGCAGGGTGGTGTCGCTGTAGCGGGTGCGCGGGTCCACCGCCTGCGCGCCGAGGACGCTGGGGAAGACGGTGGCCCGGTCGATGGTTCCGGCGGCGGCCAGGTCCTTCAGGTGCTGGGCGTAGACGACGTCCACCCAGGTGGAGGCGGGGTCGACGGCCTGCTCGAAGGTGCCGGGGATGATCTCCACGATCGCCTTGCCGTTCAGGGCGGTGCTTCCGGCCCAGTTGTTCGCGCGGGCGGCGGTGTCGAGGTCCGGGTAGCGGCTGCCGTCGCTCTTGGTCAGCAGGTCGGCGGGGGTGTAGAGGGCGCTGCCGAGGTGGGCCTTCATGTAGGCGTCGAACGAGGTCGGGTTCATGCCGAGGAGGTCGTCGAACCCGTTCTTCATCTCGATCTTGACCATGATCGGGTGGCCGGCGGGGTGGGCCTGCAGCCAGATCCGGATGTCGTCGAGGCAGCTGTCGAGGTTCTGGTTGCGGTCGCCGGTGTAGAGGTCGGCGGCCGTGCTCGCCTGGACGCAGTTGTTGTCGCTGCCGAGCGGGTTGGTGTGGCTCACGTTCCACTTGCCGGTGAACACGTTGGCCCAGGTGTCCAGTTCCACCAGGGAGGTGCCGGTGTCCAGGGCGTCGGCGAGGTAGGTGTACGCCGACTTGTCGTCGTACGTGTTGTGGATGCCGGTGCCGGACACCTCGGCCAGCGTCGCCCCGGCACGGTCGGCCGCGTGGGCGGTCGGCATCGTTGTCGCGGCGAGCAGCAGAGCCGAGACGGCCAGCATCAGGAGCCGCACTCTTCGGCCAATCATGCGCATGCCAAACCCTTCCAGCAGTGCTCGGTCGTGGTCGCGCAGAGCCTAGGGGTGACGGGGGTCCGTTCGCTACGCCTCGGTAACCGCTTTCCCAACATCCCGGAACGGTTGTGGGTGTGCCGCGACAGCGCTCCTTCGAACCGCACCGGCGATGCGGCTCAAGTGGGGCTACTCCGGCAGGGCCCAGGGAGCGGACAGCAGATCGGCCACGCTGCGCCGGTCGCGGCGCTCCGGCGGCGCTTCGGCCGCCTTCCCCAGCGCGATCATGGAGATGATCGCCCACCCCGGGTTCGGGCTCAGTTCTTTGGTGAGGCCTTCCAGGTCGAAGGCGCGGAACTGATGGGCCGCCAGTCCCATCGCCTGGGCCTGGACGGTCATCTGGGCGACGGCCTGGCCGAGGTCGTAGTCCGCGAACTCGGAGTAGAGCAGCTGCGTCTCGTCGACGTGGCGGTGCGTCAGCGTGACGACGAGCAGGCCCGCGTCCGACGCCCACCGGGCCGAGCTGGGCGCAAGGTGACGCACCACCCGCTCGTGCTCCGGCTCACCGGGCCGACTCGTGAAGAAGCCCCAGGGCTGGGAGTTGCCGGCGGACGGCGCCCACCGCGCGGCCTCCAGCAGCCGACCGAGGCAGTCGTCGTCCACGGCGGCCGACGGGTCGAACCGGTAGGGGCTGAACCGTCCGGCCAGCAGAGGGTGGATGCCGCCGGGCGGTTCGTGATCACGCTGCATGTCCGGGTGCAACCAGCCGGCCCGGGGGCGTATTCCCCACGCCGAGGGAGGTCAGGGCGCGTGCTACCGCCACGGGCCGCGCATACGAACCGTCCCGGCCAGGGCACTTCTCTCTCCGTGTGCACGAGAGCAAGCTGATCCGCACCGGACACGAATCGCCGCGCCACCGCCCTCTGTCGTCACTCCCCCCACAGCCGAATCGAGGTCCCGTGACGATCAACAACCGCACCAGCGCGTCCGCCTCCGCTCCCCACCGGGCCGGACGCCTCACCACGGCCCAACGCCGCGCCTTCTAAGGCTCGTTCGGCGGCTGGGCCGTGGACGGGTTCAACTGGACCGTCTTCGGACTGCTCCTCGCCCCCACGATGGACACCCTGCTCCCCCGCGCCGGTATCGACCCCACCCCCGAGAACATCGGCTGGTACGGCCAGATCAGCACCGCCCTCTTCCTCCTCGGCTGGGGCTGCTCCGCCATCTGGGGTCCGGTCGCCGACCGCTTCGGCCGCAAGCCCGCGATGACGGCCTCGATCCTGATGTACGCGATCTTCACCGCCCTGGCCGGTATCGCCTCCGGCCTCTGGGAATGGAACGCCTACCGTCTCCTCGCGGCGGTCGGCGTGGGCGGCGAGTGGGCGATGGCCGCCACCCTCCCCGGTCGAGGCGCCGGCGGATGTCGTCGTAGTCGCTCCAGTCCCAGCCCATACCGGCCCAGCCGTCGTCCTGACCTGTCACCATGCCCCCTCCAGCAACGATCGGACTGCCTCCGCGCAGTCCCCACAGACTCGCACACGGGTCTGACAACAGCCCGCCACCGGCGGGAGACTTGTGGATCACCACCCGCCGCCACCCGACAGGCAGGGCCTGCGGGACAGGAGTTCAGGTGGACGCGGCCGGTCTCGCGGTAGCGCGAAGCGAAGCTCGCCGCCCTCGGGCCAGCGCCCGGGGCGCGCGTGCTCGATCCGGCCTGCGGTTCCGGCGAGTTGCTGTGCACCTGGGCCCGCGAGCACCGGATCACCGGGACCGGGGTGGACATCAGCACGGTGTTCACCGCCCGCGCTCGTGCCCGCGCCCTGGAACTCGGCGTCGCCGACCGGGTCACGTTCGTCCACGGCGATGCCTCGGGGCACGTCGCCGACGCGCCTGTCGACATCGCGGCATGCATCGACGTCACCTGGATCGGCGGCGGCCTCGCCGGACGCCGGCACGGTCCGTCTGCTGGGCGGAAGCCCCCGCCCCGGCGGGACGATTCTCGTCGGGGAGCCGTTCTGGCGTCGCGAGCCCCCGAGCCAGGAGGCCGTCGAAGCCTCTCATGCGGGCAGCCGTACGGACTTCCTTCCGCTGGCCGGGCTGATCGAGCGGTTCGGCTCGCTCGGCTGCGACGTGGTCGAGATGGTGCTCGCGGACCAGGACAGCTGGGACCGCTACCGCGCCGCCCAGTGGCTCAACATCCGCCGTTGGCTGGACACCCACCCCGAGGACGAACTCGCCCCCGCTCCCCGCGAGGAGCTCACCACCGGCCCCGTCCGCTACGCGCGCTACAAACGGGAGTACCTGGGCTGGGGCGTCTTCGCGCTGGTGCGCCGCTGACCACGGTCGGTGGGTCGGCGGCGGGCCGCACACGGGCGGAATCGCGCCGACTCACCGGCCGGGCCGGGTCGTGCGGTTCTGTTCAGGGCCTGGGCCTGAAGGCGTTCGGTGGCCTCCTGCGGTCGCGTACTGGGCCGGCGACCGAGAGCGCGCCGTAGCGGACGGGGGGTGGGGAAGATCGCCGACATCGTGCCGGGCATCGTCACCAGGGACAGGCCCATCAGCACCAGGCCCACCGCGATGAGGCCGACGTCGCCCTGCATCACGATGAGCTTCGTACCGGGCCCGGTCGGTGGCCTGGCGTGACGGCTCGCCGGCGAGGGTTCCGGTTGCAGGCTGTGGTGTGTGCCTGTGCGCTGGTGGGGAACGTGGTCCGTCCGGGTGCGCACCGAGTGAGAGGAGTCCTTGTGACTGCGTCGATGCCGGCGGCGGGCGGCCGCGACCGGGCGGGACCTCAGGAGCCCGGATACCAGCCGGACCCGCAGCGGTGGCGGGCCCTTTGGGTCACCCTGGTCGCCGGTTTCATGAGCCTGCTGGACGTGACGATCGTGGCGGTCGCGCTGCCCACCATCCAGCGTGACCTGCACGCCTCCGCCGCCCAGGTGCAGTGGGTCGTCTCCGGCTACGCCCTCAGCTTCGCCCTCGCCCTCGTCACCGCCGGGCGGCTCGGCGACGCGCTGGACCGGCGCCGTATCTTCCTGCTGGCCCTCAGCGGTTTCGTGGTCTTCAGTGCGGCCTGCGGAGCGGCTCCCGACATCACGCTGCTGGTCGTGGCCCGGCTCGCGCAGGGGCTGGCGGCCGGATTCATGGCACCGCAGAACTCCGCGCTGATCCAGCAGTTGTTCCGCGGCGCCGAGCGCGGCCGCGCCTTCGGCTTCTTCGGCGCCACCGTCGGCATCTCCTCCGCCGTCGGCCCGCTGACCGGCGGCACCATCCTCGCCCTGGCCTCCGGTGCGCAGGGCTGGCGCTGGATCTTCTACGTCAACGTTCCCATCGGTGTCGTCGCCGTTCTCCTCGGCCGCCGTCTGCTGCCCCGCGCCCGCCGCCCCGGCCGAGGGAGCGGCCACCGGCGCGGCCGTGTGGACCTGCCCGGCGTCGTGCTCCTCGGCCTCGGTGTCCTGGCGCTCATGTATCCCCTGGTCCAGGCCGACTCGGGCGGGCTCGGCCGGCTGTGGTGGCTCTTCCCCGTCGGCGTCGTCCTCCTCGCCGCCTTCACGCAATGGCAGCGCCGGCTCGTCACCCGGGGCGCCCAGCCACTGCTCGATCCGCGTCTGTTCACCACCGTGCGCGGCTACGCCATCGGCGCCTGCGTCGGCACGCTGTACTTCATCGGGTTCAGCGGTGTCTGGCTGGTCTTCGCGCTCTTCTACCAGCACGGCCTGGGCTACTCCCCGCTCCGCTCCGGCCTGGCCGTCACCCCTTTCGCCGTCGGGTCGGCGAGCGCCGCCGTGATCGCCGGCCGGCTCGTGGAGCGATACGGCCGCACGCTCACCGTCTGCGGCCTCACGGGTGTACTCGTCGGCCTGGGCGGCACCGCGCTCCTGCTCCGCTGCGCACCGCTCGGCACAGCGCCCTGGGCCGCCGCGCCGCTGCTGCTCCTCGGTGGCGTCGGCAGCGGTTTCGTGGTCTCCCCCAACATCACCATGACCCTGCGGGACGTCCCCGTGCACATGGCCGGTGCCGCCGGCGGCGCGCTGCAGACCGGACAGCGTCTGGGCGCCGCGGTCGGCACCGCCGCCCTGCCCGGCCTCTTCTACGTCACGCTCGGCAGGAACGGCCACTACCCGGCCGCCCTCTTCACCGCGATCGGCGCCGCTCTCGTCGGCATGGCGGCCTCCCTGGCCCTCGCCGCGTACGACTGGCGACGCGACCGGACCCCCGGCCAGCCCTGAGCCCCGTCCTCCCGGAAATCCATCCTAACCCCCAAATTGTCCTTGACAGGTTATGTCTCGCCGCGCTCGACTCAACTGCATAACCTCTGAAAACCGAATGAAAGGTCAGAGCCATGGCCCCTGCAGTGCACCACCGCACCACCACCGTCAACGGTCTCGACGTCTTCTACCGGGAGGCCGGCGACCCCCAGGCGCCCGTGGTCGTGCTCCTGCACGGCTTCCCGACGAGCTCACACATGTTCCGCGGGCTGATCCCCGCCCTCGCCGACCGGTACCGCGTGATCGCCCCCGACCACATCGGGTTCGGCCAGTCCGCGATGCCCGCCCCGGAGGACTTCCCGTACACCTTCGACGCGCTCACCGAGATCACTTCCGGCCTGCTCCGGCAGCTGGACGTCGACCGGTTCGCGATGTACGTGCAGGACTACGGCGCCCCCATCGGCTGGCGTCTCGCCCTCCAGGCACCGGACCGCGTCACGGCGATCATCACCCAGAACGGCAACGCCTACGAGGAGGGCTTCGTCCAGCCCTTCTGGGAGGGTGTCTTCGCCTACGCCAAGAACCCGGGACCGGACACCGAAGGCCCCATGCGCGGCGCCCTGACGCCCGAGATCACGCGCTGGCAGTACGTGAACGGCGTCCCCGACCCCAGCCTGGTCAGCCCCGACAACTGGGTCCACGACCAGGCGCTGCTGGACCGTCCCGGCAACGCCGAGATCCAGCTCAGGCTGTTCCGCGACTACCCCACCAACGTGGACCTCTACCCGCGGGTCCACCAGTACTTCCGTGACTCCGGAGTGCCGCTGCTGGCGGTGTGGGGGGCGGGCGACGAGATCTTCGGGCCTGCGGGCGCGGAGGCGTTCCGCCAGGATCTGCCCGATGCCGAGATCCATCTGCTCGACTCCGGGCACTTCGCCCTGGAGAGCCACCTGGAGGCCGTCACCGGACACATCCGCGACTTCCTCGCACGCGTCCTCGTCCCCTGATCCACGTCCCCTGATCCGCCTGACCCTCCTGACGCGCGGGTAGGGCCGGATCGCACTTACCCGCGAGCCGTCGGCGGTGCTACACCGAAAGGGGTTGCTTCGCACCACCCCGTTGCCCTGCGCGGATTCGAGGAGGGTTCATGAATGCCTCGACCGACACCGTGGCCGATCCGGCCGCCTCTGTTGATCAGCGGGACGAACCGACCGTACACATACTCTGGATCAACGCCGGTCTGAGCTGCGACGGGGACTCGGTCTCCCTGACCGCGGCGAGCCAGCCGAGCATCGAGGAACTCGCGCTCGGCGCACTGCCCGGGCTGCCGAAGGTGGCGGTGCACTGGCCGTTGATCGACTTCGAGTGCGGGCCGGTACAGGGGGCGGACAATTTCGTCGACTGGTTCTTCAAGGGCGAGCGGGGCGAGATCGACCCGTTCGTTCTGGTCGTGGAGGGGTCCATCCCGAACGAGCGGGTGAAACCCGAGGGTTACTGGTGCGGCTTCGGCGACGATCCGGAGACCGGCCAGCCGATCACCACCAGCGAGTGGCTCGACCGGCTCACCCCGAAGGCACTCGCGGTGGTGGCCATGGGGACCTGCGCGACGTACGGCGGCATCCACGCGATGGCCGGCAACCCCACCGGTGCCATGGGGGTGCCCGACTATCTCGGCTGGGACTGGAAGTCCCAGGCCGGCATCCCCATCGTGTGCATCCCGGGCTGCCCGGTGCATCCGGACAACGCCTCCGAGACGCTGCTCTACCTGTTGTACCAGGCCGCCGGGGCCGCACCCATGATCCCGCTGGACGCGGAGCTGCGGCCGACCTGGCTGTTCGGCGCCACCGTGCACGAGGGCTGTGACCGGGCCGGCTACTACGAGCAGGGCCAGTTCGCCGAGGAGTACGGCTCGCCGCAGTGCCTCGTGAAGCTGGGCTGCTGGGGCCCGGTGGTGAAGTGCAACGTACCCAAGCGGGGCTGGATCAACGGCGTGGGCGGCTGCCCGAACGTCGGCGGCATCTGCATCGCCTGCACCATGCCCGGCTTCCCGGACAAGTTCATGCCCTTCATGGACGAACCGCCGGGGGCGCAGGTCTCGTCGACGGCCAGCACGGTCTACGGCTCGGTCGTACGGCGGCTGCGGCACTTCACGGAGCACACCGTGGACCGGGAACCGAAGTGGCGGACCAAGGGCGAGAAGCTCACCACGGGCTACCGAGCACCGTGGTGACAGGAATCGGAGCGGCATCATGGCGACGGTGAAGGACAAGTCGGCCGGTGGCAGCCTGGTGGAGATGTCCTGGGACCCCATCACCCGCATCGTGGGCAGCCTGGGCATCCACACGAAGATCGACTTCAAGGCCAAGCGGGTCGCCGAGTGCTACAGCACGTCCTCGGTCTTCCGCGGCTACAGCGTCTTCATGCGCGGCAAGGACCCGCGGGACGCGCACTTCATCACCAGCCGCATCTGCGGCATCTGCGGTGACAACCACGCCACGTGCTCGGTCTACACGCAGAACATGGCGTACGGCGTCGTACCCCCGCACCTCGGCGAGTGGATCATCAACCTCGGCGAGGCCGCGGAGTACATGTTCGACCACAACATCTTCCAGGAGAACCTGGTCGGGGTCGACTACTGCGAGAAGATGGTCCGGGAGACCAATCCGGGCGTGCTGGAACTGGCCGAGCGCACCGAGGCGCCGCACGCCGCCGAGCACGGCTACCGCACCATCGCCGACATCATGCGCTCGCTGAACCCGCTGGAGGGCGAGTTCTACCGCGAGGCGCTCCAAGTCAGCCGCTACACACGGGAGATGTTCTGTCTGATGGAGGGCCGCCATGTGCATCCCTCCACGCTCTACCCGGGCGGCGTCGGCACCGTCGCCACGGTGCAGCTCTTCACGGACTACCTCACCCGGCTCACCCGCTACGTGGAGTTCATGAAGCGCGTCGTCCCGCTGCACGACGACCTCTTCGACTTCTTCTACGAAGCGCTGCCCGGGTACGAGGACGTCGGCCGACGGCGGGTCCTGCTGGGCTGCTGGGGCGCGCTGAACGATCCGGAGCACTGCGACTTCAGCTACGCCCGGATGTCCGACTGGGGCCGGCACATGTTCGTCACCCCCGGTGTCATCGTCGACGGCAAGCTGGTCACCAACGACCTCGTCGACATCAACCTCGGCATCCGCATCCTGCTGGGCTCCTCGTACTACGAGGACTGGGCCGGGATGGAGAAGTTCGTCGAGTACGACCCGCTCGGCCACGAGGTCGACGAGCGCCATCCCTGGAACCAGCACACCATCCCCGCCCCGCAGAAGCGCGACTTCGAGGACAAGTACAGCTGGGTGATGTCCCCGCGCTGGTTCGACGGCACGCACCACCTGGCCCTGGACACCGGCGGCGGCCCCATCGCCCGGCTGTGGTCCACGGCCCTGTCCGGGCTGGTCGACATCGGATATGTGAAGGCCACCGGAGACAGCGTCCAGATCCATCTGCCGCGCACCATGACCAAGCCGGAGACCACCCTGGAGTGGCACATCCCGAAGTGGAGCAACGCCATCGAACGCAACCGCGCGCGCACCTACTTCCAGGCGTACGCGGCCGCCGCCGCACTGCACTTCGCCGAGCAGGCGATGGCCGAGGTCCGGGCCGGGCACACCCAGACCTGGGAGAAGTTCGACGTGCCGGACGAGTCGATCGGCTGCGGCTTCACCGAGGCCGTCCGCGGGGTGCTGAGCCACCACATGGTCATCCGCGACGGCAAGATCGCCAACTACCACCCGTACCCGCCCACGCCGTGGAACGCCAGTGTCCGCGACACCTACGGCACCCCGGGGCCGTACGAGGACGCGGTGCAGAACACGCCGATCTTCGAGGAGAACCCGCCGGAGACCTTCAAGGGCATCGACATCATGCGCGCCGTGCGCAGCTTCGACCCCTGTCTGCCGTGCGGCGTGCACATGTACGTCGGCGGCGGACGGACCGTCGAGCACACGCACCTGCCCACCGGCCTGAGCGGGCTGTCCGCCTGATCCGGCCTGACCTGCGCGAGAGGAGGGTCCGTCGATGGCCGGACCGGACGTGGGCGGGCGGATCGCCGCCCTCCTCGACGAACTCGGACGCACGGCCGACCCCGAGGTCCGCGCCAGGGCCGATGAACTGGTACGCACACTGGTCGAGTTCTACGGCGAGGGGCTCACCCGTGTGGTGCGGCTGCTGCGCAA
Source organism: Streptomyces sp. MUSC 14 (assembly GCF_001866675.1). Taxonomy (NCBI): domain Bacteria; kingdom Bacillati; phylum Actinomycetota; class Actinomycetes; order Kitasatosporales; family Streptomycetaceae; genus Streptomyces; species Streptomyces sp. MUSC 14. The sequence goes on along the minus strand of NZ_MLYN01000013.1, from coordinate 261,721 downwards.
CGCCCCGCCGGGCGCGGACCCGGTCGCCGTCCTCGTCGCCGACGAACTCGTCGCCGATCTGCTGATCCTGCACGACCTGCATCCGGACGACACCCTGACCCGGGTCGAGCGGGCCCTGAACAGGGTGCGTCCCTACCTCGGCTCGCACGCGGGCGACGTCGAGGTCGCCGGGCTCGACGTCGCGGCCGACGACGGGCCGGTCCTCCGGCTGCGGCTGCGGGGCAGCTGCGACGGCTGTCCGTCGTCGGCCCAGACCGTGCGCTGGACGATCGAGGAGGCCGTCGCCCGGCTCGCGCCCGAGATCGCCCGCATCGACGTGGAGAGCGCGGGCGCCACCGCCGACTCCGGGCCGGCCCTGCTGCAGATCCTGCCCCGTCCGCCCGACGACGCGCCCGTCCCGAGCCCCGCCGACGGTGCGGCGCCGGGTCCCGCGCACTGGCACACCGTCGTCGCCGACCGGCTCCCCCGCCGGGAGGAGACCCTGGTCACGACGCAGGTGGACGACGCCCGCCTGCTGCTCGTGCGGCTGCCGGGCGGGCTGTACGCCTACCGCGACCACTGTCCGGTGTGCGGTGCCCGGCTCGGTGGCGCCGTGCTCGCCGGGGACCTGCTGCGCTGCGCCGGCTGCGGCACCGACTACGACGTACGGCACGCGGGCGCCGGAGCCGACGGGCACCTCGACCCGCTCCCCCTGTTGCAGGAGGACGGCGCGGTGCGTGTCGCGCTGCCCGAGCATCCGGAGGCGGTGCCGTGACCACCGACGTCCTGCGGCAGTTCGCCCGCCGGCCCCCGCCGCCGGGCGAACGGTGCGAGCTGTGCGGGGAGCCGTTGCCCGCCGAGCACCGGCACCTGGTCGACACCCGGCTGCGCTCCCTCAAGTGCGTCTGCCCCTCCTGCCATCTGCTGCTGGACCGGCCCGGGGCGGGCGGCGGCCGGTTCCGGGCCGTGCCGGCCCGCTATCTGGCCGACCCCGCCTTCCAGTTGGACGAGCAGGACCGTGCCCGGCTCCAGATCCCCGTCGGACTCGCCTTCTTCTTCCGGAACTCCGCGCTGGACCGGCTGTGCGCCTTCTACCCCAGCCCGGCCGGCGCCACCGAGAGCGAGCTCGATCCGCGGACCTGGGACGAGGTCCTCGGCCGCAGCCGGCTGACCGCGCTGCTCGAACCCGACGTCGAGGCCCTGCTCGTCCAGCGGGCGGACGGTGCGGGGCCCGGCCTGTGCGCACTGGTCCCGGTGGACGTCTGCTACGAGCTGGTCGGCCGGATGCGCCTGCACTGGAAGGGGTTCGACGGCGGCTCCGAGGCGCGCGCCGACCTCGCGGCGTTCTTCGAGCGCGTCCGGGCTGCCGCCCGCCCCCTCGGCCCAGGGGACACGCCATGACCGACCTCGAATTCAGCTGCACCGGCGTACGGCCGGAGGCGTACGGCACGGGTCCCACGCTGCTGTTCGGGCTGCGGATCGAGGAGAGCGACCACCAGCCGGTGCACGCCGTCGCCCTGCGCTGCCAGATCCGTATCGAGCCCGCCCGGCGCACCTACGAACCGGAGGAGGTCGACATGCTCGCCGACCTGTTCGGCGAACCGGGACGCTGGAGCACCACGCTCAAACCCCTCCAGTTCGCGCACGCGTCCCTCAGCGTGCCGGCCTTCACCGGGGTGACCGAGGTCGACCTGCCCGTGCCGTGCACCTACGACACGGAGGTGGCCTCCGCGTCGTACTTCCGGGCGCTCACCAAGGGCGAGATACCGCTCCTGCTGCTGTATTCCGGCACCGTGTTCACCGGGCGCCAGGGCTTCCGCGCCGAGCCCATCCCCTGGCACAAGGAGTCCACGTTCCGGATGCCGGTGCAGGTCTGGCGGGACATGATCGAGGCCTACTTTCCGGGCACCGGCTGGATCCGCGTACGCAACGACTGCCTGGAGGAGTTGCGCCGCTACCGGTCCCGGCATGCCCTGCCGTCCTGGGAGCAGGTCTTCACCGAGCTCCTCACGGCCGCCGACGCGCACGGGAGGCGAGGGACATGACCGGTGCCCGGCACACCGAGGACACTCTGGCCCACGCGCGCGCGGTCGCCGACGCGGTGCTCTACGAGGGCTATGTGCTCTACCCGTACCGCGCGTCGGCGGCCAAGAACCGGCTGCGCTGGCAGTTCGGGGTCCTGCACCCGCCCGCCCTGACCGCGCCGGGTGAGACCTGCGAGCTGCGGACCGAGTGCCTGCTGGAGCCGCGCGGCGCGCCGAAGGTCGATGTCGAGCTGCGCTTCCTGCGGGTCCGGCGGCGCACCGTCGAGCGCCTCGCCGCAGACGGCACCGCCGTCGAGGTGTCCGAACTGGAGCTGCCGGACCGCATCGTCGTGCCGTGGGACGAAGGTGAGGAGGAGCGCATCCGCATCCACCTGCCCGTCCGTGTCCCGCCCCCGGACGGCGAGGACCTGGACGTGGCGTTCGACCTGCCCGCCGCCACGAGCCGGGAACCGGTGCCGGACGCGGCCGGCCGGACCGTGGGCCGGCTCGTGCGCCGTACCGCACGCGTCACCGGCACCATCGCCCCGGCCCTGGCGGAACTGCCCGGCCCCTACCGGGTCCTGCGGCTCACCCTCACGGTGCGCAACACCACGGCCGTTCCCCCCGCGGAGACCGGGCGCTCCGCCGCGCTCGCGCACGCGATGATCGGCACCCATCTGCTGCTCTCCGCGCCGGGCGGTCACTTCCTGTCGATGACCGACCCTCCGGAGTGGGCCCGCGCCGACGTCGCCGCGTGCCACAACGACCACACCTGGCCCGTCCTTGCGGGCGCGGACGACGCGGACGACGTCGTGCTCTCGGCGCCGATCATCCTGGCGGACCATCCCGCGCTCGCCGAGGAGAGCCCGGGGCCGCTCTACGACGGCACGGAGATCGACGAGATCCTCTCCCTGCGCACGGCGGCCCTCACCGACCGGGAGAAGCGCGAGGCGCGGGGGACCGATCCGCGCGCCGCCGAGGTCATCGACCTCGTCGAGAGCATGCCGCCGGCCGTACGCGACCGGCTGCACGGCGCGATCCGCGAACTGCGCGACAGCACGGCGGCGCCCGCATCCGGGCTGGAGCTGCCCAGCGGGACCGGGCACCCCTGGTGGGATCCGCGAGCGGACCCCGAGGCCGAGGAGGCGGTCACGGCGGTGGTCGTCGACGGCGTCCTCGTCGGCGCCGGAAGCGCCGTGGTGCTCGCGCCGGGCGCCCGCCGGACGGATGCCCAGGACGCCTTCCTGCGCGGGCGGCACGCCACCGTCGAGGCCGTGGTGACCGATCTGGACGGCGAGACGCACCTCGCGGTGGTCCTGGCCGACGACCCCGGGACCGACCTGCGCCGCGCCCAGGGCCGGTTCCTGTACTTCCGGCCCGACGAGGTCAGGCCACTCACCGGCACCGAGGAGGAGCCATGACCGGCGCACCCGCGCCGAGCGGCCCGCCCGTACTCGTGGCCGGCATCGGCAATGTGTTCCGGCGGGACGACGGGTTCGGGGTGGAGACCGTCCAGCACCTGGCCCGCCGCGGCCCCGGCGCCCTGCCGCCGGGGACGGAGCTGATGGACGTGGGCATCCGCGGACTGCACCTGGCCTACCGGCTGCTGGACGGCTGGGGCACGCTCGTCCTGGTGGACGCCGTGCACCGGGACGGCCCTCCCGGCACGCTCCACACGATCGACGCGGGCCGGCCGGCGGAGTACGCGGAGTACGACGACGGCACGGAGTCCGGCGGCGGTCCCGGCGAGCTGGACGGTCACGCGATGGATCCGGCCGCCGTACTGCGGCTGACACGGAACCTGCAGGCCGCCGTGGGCGGCACCCTGCCGGAGCGCCTCTACGTCGTCGGCTGCGTGCCCGGCGACGTCGGCGACGGTCTCGGACTCACCCCGCCGGTGGCGGCAGCGGTGGAACGCGCCGCCGGTCTCGTCGCGGATCTGGCGCGACGGGCGGCATTCACAGCGACGAGGAGTTGACTCATGAACGAACACCCGGGTCTGGCCTGGATGGGCCTCGCGGTCGGTCTGGTGCTCGCCTACGAGATGGTCCGGAACCTGACGGACGTCTCGCGCTATTTGCGCATGCGACGCATGTGAGCGGCGGACGCAGGGTCGGTGGGGGGTGCCGACGGCCGGTCGTCCCCGCAGCCGGTGGCATCCGTCAGCTGGACGTAACGCTCCAGGAAGACATGGAGGATGCCGTGCAGCTCCCCGAGGCGCACGAACCACAGCGCCAGTTCCATCGCGCCCTGATGGGTCAGCGCGTACACGCGCCGGGCCGGTCCGTGGTCCGAGGCGTCCCAGTGGGAGGTCACGGCGCCGCAGGTCTCCAGCCCCCGCAGCACCCGATAGACGTGTGCCGACTCCGCGTCCCGCCAGCCCATGTCGGCCAGCCTGCGCACCAGTTCGTAACCGTGTCCCCGGCGCTCGGCCAGCAACAGCAGCAGAACGGGCGTGAGCAGCGTGCGGCGTTCGGCCTCGTACGGGTTCATCGCTCTCTCAGCCTAGCCAATCCGCCTCCCGCGCACCGTCCGAGAGCCAGGGCACGGGAGAAGCACGAGGTCAGGAGGGACAGGAGGGAACGACCATGCACGAGCTGTCCATCGCCACGGCCGTCGTCGACGAGGTGCGGCCGCTGGCGGGCGCGGACGTCGTGCGGTCGGTGACGCTGCGGATCGGCGAGCTGGCCGCGGTCGTCCCGGAGGCGCTGGAGTTCGCCTTCGCGGTGGCTGCCGAGGGCACCGCGCTGGCGGGCGCCGAGCTGCGGATCGACACTGTTGAAGGACGAGCCCGCTGTGACGGCTGCGGCCGTGAGGGGCCCACCGGGATGCCCCCGGTGCTCTGGTGCGAGGCATGCGCCCGGCCGCTCGTCCTGCTCTCCGGCCGTGAGCTGGAGATCGTCCGGCTGGTCACGGACCCCGGTCCCGGACCGGCCCCCGCCGCCCCTGCCGCCTCGGACGAGGAGCGCTCCCCCACCCGGAGGTAGCCCATGTGCCGCTCGGTCGACCTGCACCGGGCCGTCCTCGCGAGGAACGACGAGAACGCCACCGCGCTCCGCCGCTATCTCGACCGGCACGGCACGATCGCCGTCAACCTGATGTCCAGCCCCGGCAGCGGCAAGACCGAGCTGCTGGAACTCCTGCTCACCCGTGCCCGCGCGCAGGGCACGCCGGTCGCGGCCGTCACCGCCGACCTCGCCACCGAGAACGACGCCCGGCGGCTGGCCCGCTCCCGCGCCCCCGTCCGGCAGATCCTCACCGACGGGCTGTGCCATCTGGAGGCGGGCATGCTCCAGGCCCGGCTGGAGCCCTGGCTGCCCGAGGGCACCCGGCTGCTGTTCGTCGAGAACGTCGGCAACCTCGTCTGCCCCGCCTCCTACGACCTCGGGGAGACCCTGCGGATCGTGCTGGTGTCGGTCACCGAAGGCGAGGACAAGCCGCTGAAGTATCCGGCCGCGTTCGGGCTCGCGCAGGCCGTCGTCGTCACCAAGAGCGACCTCGGCGACGCCGTCGGCTTCGACCGGGCCGGCTTGCTCGCCGGGCTCCGGCAGGTCAACCCGCACGTCCCCGTCTTCGAGACCTCGGCCCGCACCGGCGCCGGCGTCGACGACCTGCTCGCCCATGTCATGGCCTGCGCCGACGGCCGGGCCCCGCACACGCCGGTGCTCGCGCGGCAGCACGAGGACCTGCTGCACCGCCACGCTCCGAGCACGGCGACCGCACCGGGAACGGCGCCATGACCACGGCACGCGCGCGTCGGCACGTCACCGTGCGGGGCGTCGTCCAGGGCGTCGGCTTCCGTCCGTTCGTCCACTCGCTCGCGGCCGAGCACGGGCTCACCGGCTGGGTCGCCAACGACGCGCGCGGCGTGGACAGCGAGGTCGAAGGGCCGGTGGCCGCCGTCGAGGCGTTCTGCGAGGAGATCGGCACCCGCGCGCCGCCGCTCGCCGTGGTCGAGTCCGTCGAGCACCACGGCGTACCCCTCGGTCACGACACCGGCTTCACCATCCGCCCCTCCGGCAGCGGCCCGGGGCGCACCCTGGTCTCCCCGGACACCGCGACCTGCGACGCCTGTCTGTCCGAACTCGCCGACCCGGGCGACCGCCGCCACCGGCACCCGTTCATCACCTGCACCCACTGCGGCCCCCGTTTCACGATCATCACCGGGCTGCCGTACGACCGGGTCACCACCACCATGGCCGGCTTCCCGCTCTGCCCGGACTGCGCCCGCGAGTACGACGACCCCGCCGACCGGCGCTTCCACGCCCAGCCGATCGCCTGCCCGCGCTGCGGCCCCCGGCTCGCCCTGCTGCACGCGCCGGGCACCGCCCACGCCCTGCCCGGCGCGCTGGACGCACCCGGGGTCGCCCGGGACGCCGAGGCGCTCGCCGAGGCCCGCCGGATGCTGGCGGACGGGGCCGTCGTCGCCGTCAAGGGCATCGGCGGCTACCACCTGGCCTGCGACGCGTCGGACCGGCTGGCCGTGCGCACCCTGCGCAAGCGGAAGAACCGCGGCCCGAAGCCGTTCGCCGTCCTCGCCGACGGCATGGCGACGGTCGAGCGCATCGCCCACGTCGGCGACGCCGAACGCGCCCTGCTGCTCGGCCCGCGCAAGCCGATCGTCCTGCTGCGCCGCCGCGCACCGGCACCAGGTGACGTGACGGCGGACGTCGCCCCCGGCAGCCCCGACCTCGGGGTGATGCTGCCGTACTCACCGCTGCACCGGCTGCTCCTTGGCCTGCCCGGCGACCCGCCCGGCCCCCGTGTGCTCGTGCTGACCAGCGGCAACCGGGCCGGCGAGCCGATCGCCACCGACGACGCGGACGCACTGGGCCGGCTGGACGGCCTGGCGGACGCCTGGCTGCTGCACGACCGGCCCATCCATGTGCCCTGCGACGACTCCGTGGTCCGTATCTGTGACGGCGCGGAGCTCCCCGTGCGCCGCTCCCGGGGCTACGCCCCCTTCCCCGTCGCACTGCCCGCACCGGTCGTGCCGGCGCTCGCCGTCGGGGGCGACCTGAAGAACACCTTCTGCGTGGGCGACGACCGGTACGCGTGGCTGTCCGCGCACGTCGGCGACATGGACGACCTGGCCACCCTGACCGCGTTCGAGCGAGCCACGGCCCACCTGGCGGACCTGGCCTCCGTCGCCCCCCGGCTGCTGGTGGCCGACCTGCACCCCGGCTACCGGTCCGCCCAGTGGGCCGTGCGCGCCGGACATGAGCGCGGGCTGCCGGTCGCCCGCGTGCAGCACCACCACGCGCACATCGCCTCGGCCATGGCCGAGCACGGCCTCGACGGCTCCGCGCCGGTCATCGGGGTGGCCTTCGACGGTACCGGCTACGGCGACGACGGCACCGTGTGGGGCGGCGAGGTGCTGCTCGCCGACTACGACGGGTACCGGCGCCTCGCCCACCTGCGCTGCGTGCCGCTGCCCGGCGGCGACGCGGCCGTACGCAATCCGTACCGGATGGCCCTGTCCCACCTATGGACCGCGGGCCTGCCGTGGAGCCCGGGGCTGCCGAGCGTCCGCGTCACCACGCCCGGCGAACGAGCCTTGCTGGAGCGTCAGTTGGTGCGCGGCTTCAACTGCGTTCCCACCTCCAGCATGGGCCGTCTCTTCGACGCGGTGTCCTCGCTGACGGGTGTGTGCCACCGGGTCGCCTACGAGGCGCAGGCTGCCATGGAGCTGGAGTGCGCGGCGCTGACGGAGCCCGGCGACGGCACGCGCGACGGCCCGGCGTACCGGTTCGCGCTGCGGCCCGAATCCGACGCCCCCGGCGCCCCGTTGGTGGCCGACGCCGCACCGGTGCTGGCCGCCGTGGCCGTGGAGGTGCTCGCCGGGATCCCGGCGGGGCGGGTCGCCCGCCGGTTCCACGACGCCGTGGTCACGCTCGTCCTCGACGTGTGCCGCGCGGTCCGGCGGCGCACGGGAGCCGGCACGGTCGCCCTGTCCGGCGGGGTGTTCTGCAACACCCTGCTCACCTCGGGCTGCCGCGGCGTACTGGAACGGGACGGGTTCGCCGTCCTCGCACACCACAGGGTGCCCCCCAACGACGGCGGCCTGGCCCTGGGGCAGTTGATCGTCGCCGCCCGGACCGGAACGTGAGGAGCTCATCATGTGCCTGGCCGTTCCCGGCCGTGTGCTGGAGATCGAGGAACGGGACGCGACGCGCATGGCGAAGGTCGACTTCGGCGGCGTGATCAAGGACGTGTGCCTGGAGTACGTGCCCGAGATGCAGGTCGGCGACTACGCGATCGTGCACGTGGGGTTCGCGCTGCAACGACTGGACGAGGAGTCCGCGAAACAGACCCTGGAACTCTTCGAGAACCTCGGGGTCCTGGATGAGGAGTTCGGCGACGCCTGGGCGAAGGCGGCCCGCGACGCCGGTGCGGAGCGACCCGCGGGCACCACGCCCCCACCGGCGCCCGCGCAGGATGCCGACGAGGAGGGCCGGCCATGAAGTACCTCGACGAGTTCAACGACCCGGTGCTCGCCCGGCACCTCTTCGACGACATCAGGGCGCTCACCACGCGCCCCTGGTCGATGATGGAGGTGTGCGGCGGACAGACGCACTCGATCATCCGGCACGGCATCGACCAGTTGCTGCCGGACGAGATCGAGCTCATCCACGGCCCCGGCTGCCCCGTCTGTGTCACCCCGCTGGAGACCATCGACAAGGCGCTGGAGATCGCCTCCCGCCCCGAGGTGATCTTCTGCTCCTTCGGTGACATGCTGCGCGTGCCGGGCAGCGGACGGGACCTCTTCAAGGTGAAGAGCGAGGGCGGCGACGTCCGGGTCGTCTACTCCCCGCTGGACGCGCTGCGCCTCGCCCAGGACAACCCGGACCGCCAAGTGGTGTTCTTCGGGATCGGGTTCGAGACCACCGCTCCGCCCAACGCCATGACCGTGTACCAGGCGGAGAAGCTCGGCATCACCAACTTCAGCCTGCTCGTCTCGCATGTGCGGGTGCCGCCCGCGATCGACGCCATCATGAACTCCCCCGACTGCCGGGTGCAGGCGTTCCTCGCGGCCGGTCACGTCTGCACGGTGATGGGCACCGCCGAATACCCCGAACTCGCCGAACGCCACAAGGTCCCCATCGTGGTGACCGGCTTCGAACCGCTCGACATCCTGGAGGGGATCCGCCGCGCGGTACGGCAGTTGGAGACGGGCCGGCACGAGGTCGAGAACGCCTACCCGCGCGCCGTACGGCCCGAGGGCAGCCCGGCGGCGAAGGCCATGCTCGCCGACGTCTTCGAGGTGACCGACCGGCCCTGGCGCGGCATCGGCGTGATCCCGCAGAGCGGCTGGCGGCTGTCCTCCCGCTACCGGGACTACGACGCCGAACACCGCTTCTCGGTGTCCGGCATCGACACCCAGGAGTCCACGGTCTGCCGCAGCGGCGAGGTCCTCCAGGGGCTGATCAAGCCGCACGAGTGCGCCGCCTTCGGCAAACAGTGCACCCCGCGCAACCCGCTCGGCGCCACCATGGTCTCCAGCGAGGGCGCCTGCGCGGCCTACTACCTCTACCGCAGGCTCCAGCTGCCGACCACGGAGGAGGCGAGTTCCGTTGGCTGACGCACTCGACGCGACCGGTCCGGCGTACGCGCCGGCCGACTTCTCCGGCTGGACCTGTCCCGCTCCGCTGCGCGACCACGACCGCATCGTCATGGGCCACGGGGGTGGCGGAACCCTGTCGGCCGAGCTGGTGGAGCACCTCTTCGTGCCCGCCTTCGGCAACGACGTGCTGTCCGAACTGGGCGACTCCGCACGGCTGCCCGCCTGCGGCGAACGGCTCGCCTTCTCCACCGACTCCTTCGTGGTGCGGCCGTTGTTCTTCCCCGGCGGGAGCATCGGTGACCTGGCGGTCAACGGCACGGTCAACGACCTCGCCATGGCCGGGGCCCGGCCGCTCTTCCTGTCCTGCGGGTTCATCCTGGAGGAGGGCGTCGAACTGGCCGTGGTGGCACGGGTGGCCGAGGCGTTCGGCGCGGCGGCGCGCGCGGCCGGGGTGACCGTGGCCACGGGTGACACCAAGGTGGTCGAAGCCGGCCACGGGGACGGCGTGTTCATCAACACCGCCGGTATCGGCCGCATCCCCGACGGCGTCGACATCCACCCGCGCCGGGCCCGGCCGGGCGACGTGATCCTGGTCAGCGGTGCCATCGGGGTGCACGGGGTGGCCATCATGAGCGTCCGCGAGGGCCTGGAGTTCGGGGTGGAGATCGAGAGCGACACCGCTCCGCTGGGCGACCTGGTCGCGAACCTGCTCGCCGCCTGCCCGGACATCCATGTGCTGCGCGACCCCACCCGCGGCGGCCTCGCCACGACCCTCAACGAGATCGCCGCCGCGTCGGGCGTCGGGGTGGCCCTGGAGGAGGACGCGCTCCCCGTGCCGGACACGGTCGCCAACGCCTGCGCCCTGCTCGGCCTCGATCCCCTGTACGTCGCCAACGAGGGCAAGCTGGTCGCCTTCGTGCCCCCGGACCGGGCGGACGCCTGCCTGGCAGCGCTCCGGGCCCACCCTCTGGGCAAGGAGGCGGTGGCCGTCGGCCGCTGCGTGCCCGACCACCCGGGCATGGTCGTCTCGGCCACGGGCCTGGGCGGCACCCGCGTGGTGGACATGCCCCTGGGGGAACAGCTGCCCCGCATCTGCTGAGGGTTCGGGTGACCTCCGTGTCCGGGGGCGGTGACCGAAGATCACGACGAGCGTAGGCTCGTGCCATGGTTGAGCACCGCATGATCGACGTGAACGGCATCCGCCTCCACATCGCCGAGCAAGGCAGCGGCCCCCTGGTGGTGCTGCTGCACGGCTTCCCGGAGTCATGGCACTCCTGGCACCACCAGTTCGGCCCCCTGGCCGACGCCGGCTACCGCGTGGTCGCCCCCGACCAGCGTGGTTACGGACGCAGCGACCACCCCGACGAGGTCGACGCCTACACCATCCTCCACCTGGTCGGCGACGTCGTCGGGCTGATCCAGGCGCTGGGCGAGGACAAGGCGTTCGTCGTCGGGCACGACTGGGGCGCCCCCGTCGCCTGGCACACCGCGCTGCTGCGTCCCGACATGGTCCGCGGCGTTGCCGGTCTGAGCGTGCCGCCGCCCTTCCGGGGCGCGCAGCCGCCGCTGGCCGCCATGGAGAAGCGGTTCGACGGCCGCTTCTACTGGAACTACTTCAACCGGCCCGGGGTCGCCGACGCCGAGTTCGCCCGGGACGTGCGCACCACGCTGCGCAAGTTCTTCTACTCCGCCTCCGGCTCCGCCCGGTCCGACGGCAAGGTCACGCAGCCGCTGATCGAGCACGGCCACGGCTGGCTGGAGAAGCTGCCCGACCCGGAGGTACTGCCGGACTGGTTCACCGAGGAGGACCTCGACGCGCTCACGGAGAGCTTCTCCGGGGGCTTCACCGGGGCCCTCAACTGGTACCGCAACCTGGACCGCAACTGGGAGCTCACCGCCGCCTGGCAGAACGCCACGGTCACCCCGCCGGCGCTGTACATGTACGGCGACCGCGACCTCGTCCCGGCCTTCCCCGGCACGCCCGAACTCATCGCGAAGCTTCCCCACCTCATGCCCAACCTGTGGCGTGACCCGATCGAGCTCGCCGGCTGCGGGCACTGGACACAGCAGGAACGCCCGAACGAGGTCAACACCGCCCTCCTCGAATTCCTCAAGGCCCACTCCTGATCGCCCCGGGCCCCGGCGACGGCCACGCCGGGGCCCGCGAGGCGACGACTCACGGCCTGCCCCGGCCGTGACAGGCGTGCGGGAGTTCCCGTACGGGCCGCCCTGCTGAGCAGTGGTCAGGTGCCGTGCTCCAGTTCCGCGATCGTCCGCTCCAGCCATGCCGTCTCGGCCTCGGACGTGGCGCGCGCGATCAGCAGGACGCCCCGGCGGAAGGGGTCGTCGACCTCGGCCGCCGAAGGGGCTTGTCGCCCCGGTAGAAGAAGCTGCTGGGTTCGCCGAGGAACGCCCGCCGGCGGCGCCGGATCTCGGCCTGCCGCCGCCGGTCGGGCTCAGTACGTGGCGCGGGGCGGCGGCAGCGCCGGGCTGTGCCTCGCGCCGCAGCAGACCCGCCTTCTCCATGCGTCTGATCGCCGGTTACAGCGTCCCATGGCTGATTCCGAGCGGCTGAATCCACCGGCCCGGCGGCGTGGCTGGGCCGGTGGAGCGGCCGGTTCGGAGCAGGGTGGTCGCAGCCGCCGTCGAGGAGGAATCGTGAAGCGTCGTGTCGTCGCCGTCCTGGCCGTTGTCGCCGCCGCACTGATGCTGTACGCGGTACCGGCCGCGGCGCGGGACGGTCATGGCCAGAGCGAGAGCGACGACTGGAACGTCCCGCTCACCAACATCGGCCTGTTGTAGTACGGCGGAACCACCGGCCACGGCGCCGTCAGTCGCCCAGACGGACGCGCGTGAGCTTGTCGGGGTTGCGGATCAGCCGGATGGCGCTGATGGTGCCGTCCTCCGCGAGGTCCATGCACGCCACCGAGTCCGGCTGGTCGCCCGAGGTGACGAGGCGGCCAGGACGGCCGTTGACCAGCACGTCGTGCACGGCGAACTCCGGAATGTGGGTGGCGAGGACGCCGAGGATCCAGCGGGCGACCTTGTCGGGACCGTGGATCGGGCGCAGCGCGGCGCGGATCTTTCCGCCGCCGTCGGTCCAGGCGGTCACGTCAGGGGCGAGCAGGGTCATCATCCGGTTGAGGTCTCCGCCGAGGCAGGCGGCCAGGAACTCGTCGGTGGCCTTGCGCCGTACCTCGGCGGGGGCGTCGTAGCGGGGCCGGCGGGCCTGCACATGGCTGCGGGCCCGGCTGCCGACCTGGCGTACGGACGCCTCGGTGCGCTCCAGCATCCCGGCGATCTCGGGATAGCCGAAGCCGAACACCTCCTTGAGGACGAACACCGCACGCTCCAGTGGCGACAGGGTCTCCAGGACCACCAGCATCGCGAGCGAGATCGCCTCCGCCTGCTCGATCCCGTCGCCCGCGTCCGGCGCGGTCACGAGCGGCTCCGGGAGCCACGGGCCCACGTACGACTCGCGCCGGACGGCGGCGGACTGCGCGCGGTTGATCGAGAGGTTGGTGACGATCCGGCACAGGTACGCACGGGGATGAGTGATCGAGTCGGCGTCGACCGTACTCCATCTGAGCCAGGCGTCCTGGACGATGTCCTCGGCGTCGGCGGCACTGCCCAGCATGCGGTAGGCGATGCCGAACAGCTGCGGCCGGTGTTCCTCGAAGAGTTCAAGTGCGCTCACGCACGCGACGGTACCGCGCAGCGATCCGAGAAGCCCTGGCCGGTCAGGCCGAAGGCGCTGTTCATCCGGGAGCGCAGGTTCTCCACGGCGACGATCGCGGTGAGTTCGACGAACTCGGGCTCACCGAGCCGCTCGATCAGCCGGGCCGTCAGTTCGTCGGTGACGGTCGGCCGGGTCTCGGTCATCGCCTCGGCGTACTCCAGGACGTCCAGCTCCAGTTCGGTGAACTCCGTACGGCGCTCGCGCCAGACGGGTACCGCGTGCAGCTTCGCGCTCGGGATGCCCTCGTTGCGGGCCTCCCAGTAGCCGAAGTCGGTGCACCAGGAGCAGCCGATCACGTGCGAGCCAGCCATCACGGCGAGCAGCTTCAGCCGGGCGTCCAGCGTGTTCCACTTGGCGAGCGACATCTCCATCCGCGCGTCGGTCAGCATGACCTTGCGGTTGTGGGCCAGCGCGCGGACGGGGTCGAGGACGGCGCCGTAGGTGCGCCTGGAGTACCACTCGCTGATCCGGTTGAGCAGGGTGCGCGGCGGGTCGAGCGAGATGCGGGCCATGGGGATCGCCTCCGGTGTCGGGACGGCGTCCGGAACACCGTCGTCACCAGGGCGGACCGGCCGGCCCGCCCGGCTGTGACATGCCGACCGGATGATGTGACCTGGACCACACGCGGACAGGTCTTCCGCCACGCCCGCCAGAAGCGTAGGTTCCGGTTACCCCGCGACGGCGCCCGCAAAGGCGCTGGTCCGCCAATCCCGGGCAGGCGGACCAGCGGGGGCCAATTCCATCTCTCCACCTCGCAACGCATGCGACCGACACCTGGCGACACCCCCGCCAGCCGTCGGCGGCGGCCGGTGAGGGACTCGCAGCGCCCGCAGGCGCGCAGCGCGACGCGTGCCGCACCCACCGTGATCTCCGTGGGGCGACCGTGAAGGGCCGCCGCGCAGACCGGTGCGGGTCAGGGCGGGACAGCCTCATGGCATCGGCTACATCGCCGCCGACGGCCCAGGTGGCGCAAGGTCACCCCTTCCTCCGCGTGCCGGCCGGCGCCCAGGTCGTCCTCCTGCCGTCGTACGGCAGCGTCGTGCCCGGCAGGGCGTACTCGTCGCGGCGCCCGCACATCCCGAAACCGCCCAGTCGGCTCGGTTCGCTCCGGTACGCGGTCGCGGCCGCGAGGTAGGCCGGCTCACCGGCCTCCAGGGCGTCGAGCTGGGCGCCGGTGCGTTCGGCGGCGGCGCGGGCGCCGGCCCGCCACAGCTCGCGCCAGGCGGGCACCCGGGCGCGGACCAGGCGGGCGGCGGTCTGCTGGAAGGCGCGGTACGGGCCGCTGTCCCCGGCGATCAGAGGTTCACGCAGACCGAGGTAGCCCTCGACCGCGAGGTCCCGGCGGCGCCGGGCGGCCACCTCGGTCTCCGGGCCGGTGCCCGGCGGGAGCGTGGCGGCGGCCGCGTACCGATCAGGGTCGGCGAGCACCTCGGGCGGGAACGTGAACACGGCGTCCCCGGCCTCGGGCAGGCCGCTGTTCTGCATGAGCACGGTGATCCGCAGGTCGCCGCCCTGCACCATCCGGTGCACGGTGCCGGGGGTGAACCAGGCGAGGGAGCCGGGTGCCAACGAGATGTCCCGGTAGCCGTCGGGGCTCAGGGTCTGCACCGCGCCCCGGCCGCCGGTGACGACGTACGCCTCGGTGCACACCAGGTGCACATGCGGGCTGCCGCCGCAGACACCGTCGGCGGCCTCCCAGTCGTAGGCACTCAGATGGGACAGGCCCACGGCGCCGGGCAGCGGATGGGACGGCCCGGGCTCGGCTTCGTTCACCATGGCAGGCCTTCCAGGTGGCGGCTCACGCGCTCGCGGTCCCAGGCGCCGTCGGCGACGACCACCCGGTAGCGGTAGCCGAAGCTCTCGCCGGGCGGGAGTGCGAACTCCTCGAAGAAGGCCCAGGAGAACGCGACGGTCGGAATCGGTTCGGAGCGTACGAACCAGTGCGAGGCGTGGATCGCGGACGACTCGTCCAGGTTCTCGGGGGCGTGGGCGAAGACGAGCGTGGAGTGCGCGTCGGTCCCGTCGTGCTCGGTACTGAAGGCCAGCCACGGTCCCTGACAGCCCATCACCTTCTCGGCGCCGCAACCCGGTTCGGAGTCGGGTGTGAACACGCCGCCGCCGGTGAAGTCGCGCGGTCCGCGCCACTGGAGGCCGGTGTAGCCGGCCATCTCACGGCCGGCGGTGGTCGGCGAGCCGAACAGCAGGGTCTTGTCATGGGTGTTGGTGAGGCGGATGGACCAGTCCAGGGTCCACGCGCCGGCTTTCTCGTCCACCGTGTGCACGGCGAGCGCGCGTACCTCTCGGGCCCACTCCCGGCCGCCGTTCTCGATCCAGGTCAACTCCTCGGTGACGTCGAGGCGTTCGTCGGTGACGGTGAGGCCGGTGAAGCCGTCGTGCCGCATCGAGCCGACCCGGTCGGGCAGACACAGGTAGCCCTCGCCGTGCACATAGCAGTTGCCGCCCCAGAAGTTCTGCCCGGACACATGACTGGCCGTCATCTGCAGGCCCTTGTGCCAGCGGTGGTCGTTCGGCCGGTAGCCGGTCACGGTGCGCCCGGCGAGGGTGCGCACGGGGTGGGCATAGGGCTTGCGGGCCTCGAAGGCGTCCGGGTCGGGGCGGTAGACGTAGCGGAGGATCTCGGTGCCGTTCGCCGCTTCGACCGCCAGGTGTTCGCCGTGGACGTGGCTGACTCGGATGGTCACGCGCGCTCCTTGGGGGCCCAGTCGGGGTGGTCACCGTGCATGGCCGCGTAGTAGGGGTCACCGGGGCCGATCTCGCCCGCCCGTACCGGCTGTCCGGTGAACGCCGCCTTGTAGAGGGCGGTGGCGAACTCCAGGGTGGCACGGGCGTCCGGGCCGCTGCCCGGGGGCCGCTCGCCGCGGTCGAACGCGTCCAGGAGAGTGGCGAGTTGGGCGGTGTGCGAGCTGGGCACATCGGCGGCGGGGGGGTGCCAGAGCGCGGCGCGCTCGGGATCGACGTGCGGCGCGGGGGTGTAGACCCAGTCGTCGTTGCCGTGGCCGTAGAGGTGGGTCAGTTGCAGGGTGGCGTCGGAGCAGTCGATGCGGATGCGGCTGACCTCGTGCGGGGACAGGACGCTGTTGACGACGGTGGCGAGCGCTCCGCGGCGGAACCGGACGAGGGCGGTGGAGACGTCCTCACTCTCGACGTCGTGGACCAGCCGGCCCGCCATGGCCCGCACCTCCTCCCACTCCCCCAGCAGGTGGAGCAGCAGGTCGTACTGGTGGATGCCGTGCCCCATGGTCGGCCCGCCGCCCTCGGTCGCCCACCGGCCGCGCCACGGAACGGCGTAGTAGTCGGCGTCCCGGTGCCAGGTGGTCTGGCAGTGCGCCACCAGCGGGGTGCCCAGTTCGCCGCGCGTGAGCAGATCCCTGGCGTGCACGGCACCGGAGCCGTAGCGGTGCTGGAAGACCACCGAGGCGTAGGCGCCGGAGGCCTGCTCGGCGGCGGCGATGTCGTCGTACTCGGCGAGCGACAGACACAGCGGCTTCTCGCACAGCACCCAGGCACCCGACGCGAGCGCGGCCACGGTCTGCTCGCGGTGCGGCGCGGGTGGGGTGCCGATGAGGACCAGATCCGGGCGTACGGCGTCGAGCATGGCCTCCGTCGAGGTGAACCCGGCGACCCGCGCCCCCGCCTCCTTCCGGAAGGCGTCCAGTCTGCCCTCGTCCACATCGACGGCGGCGACGAGTTCGACGCGCTCGGCATGGGCTCTGAGTGCGGGAAGGTGGCTGCCGGTGACGATGGCGCCGGTGCCGATGACGGCGACGCGGCGGCGTGGTGCGGCGAGAGGCATGCAACGCTCCTGAGGGCTCGGCAGACGGAGTCAAGCACCACGTCGAGCGCCTTATCGAGCGCTTGGGGGAAAGCGCTTGCCCCGTACGAGGCGACCCTAGGGGCGACGGGATTGTCAGGACAACCCCTGTGCGGGGACATTCGCTGGTACGGGGCCGGATGGGCCCGCCGAGGAAGAGGCGGGAAGCCGCCCTGCCACGGAAGGCCCCGCCGCGCGGCACCGGCCTAGCGGGAGCTGGTTTGGGCGGCGGTCGTCCGGGCTACCCATGGCGCGTGATTCCCTCCCGGGTCGAGGAGACCCTGCCGGAGCTGGTCCCCTTCGTGCGGGCCGTCCGGGCCAGGCGGCCCGACGACGGCACGTGGTGCGAGGCGTGGACGGTGCGGGACGTGCTGGTCCACCAGACGGGCAATGCCGAGGAACTGGCCCGGGTCCTCCAGGCGTTCCTCGACGGCGCCCCGGTGGAAACCCGGGGTTTTGATCGCGAGGATCCCCATCGGCGACTGTCCGACCCCGACCTGTGGGCGACGTTCCTGAACCGCTGCGAGCGACTCGCCGAGGTCGCGGCGGCTGCCGCGCAGGAGCTGCCCCCGGACACCGAGGTGAGGTGGGCCGGGCGGACCGTGAGGGCCCCCTTCTTCGCCGAGCACATGCGTGAGGAACTGATCCTGCACCGCTGGGACCTGACCGGTGACGACCCTACGGCGATGCGGGCGCTCGACGAGCCGTGGATGACGGAACACAGCGTGACCTCGGTCGGCCGGCCCCTGCTGGAGCGTGGCCGGGCCGGGCTGCGGCCGGGGCCCGCGGGGCGGGTCGAGGGACGCCTTCGCACGCCGGGCACGGACGACGTGGTGGTGACCGCCGACGCGGACTCCGGCACCATCCGGCTCGCCGCGCCCGAGGGCCCCGCCACGATCGAGAGCGACGCGGCCACGCGGGTCCTGCTGCTGTGGGGCCGCCGCCCCGCGGACCCGGCGCGCTGGCACAGCTCCGCCGGCCCGGAGACGCTGCGCAGGGTACGGCGCCTGCTGGGCGGTTACTGAGGGCTCCGCTCCCTCCCCCGGTCCGGGCGCCGGGCTCCTCCCGGTGCCACGGGGCACGCCCCGCCCCCGGGCTCAGTCCGCCCGGCCGATCGTCACGGTGCGGGCCCCTGGAGCGAAGCCGGCGAACGACTGTGCCCAGGACTCGCCGGGCCAGTAGTAGGTCACCCGGCCCTCGGAGGGCCGGTAGTGGGCGGTGTAGACGGTGCCTG
Source organism: Streptomyces sp. MUSC 14 (assembly GCF_001866675.1). Lineage (NCBI taxonomy): Bacteria > Bacillati > Actinomycetota > Actinomycetes > Kitasatosporales > Streptomycetaceae > Streptomyces > Streptomyces sp. MUSC 14. The sequence goes on along the minus strand of NZ_MLYN01000013.1, from coordinate 243,349 downwards.
ACCCCTCCTCATACTGCGACTGGTACAGCGGCGGTCGCAGCATCGCCGACACGTCCGTGCCCGCCGCACGGACGGCGCGCAGCCGCTCCTGGGTCCGGGAGACCCGCTCCCGCTCGTCGGGCACCGGCAGGTGCTGGTGGTTGGCGGCGCAGGCGTCCGGTGCCCCGGTCAGCGGGATGTCCGGCCCCACGAACACCGTCACCGCCCGTTCGGGGTCGACGAGGGTGACGTTCTGCGGCAGGGAGATCGGGATGGCCCGCAGCCTGCCGATCGCCTCGCCGACGGTGTCGCACGTCTCCAGCACGTAGCGCAGCACGATCAGGACGGCGAAGCCGGGGCCGCGGAGGAACCGTCCGCCGAAGGCGAGCGAGACCGCGAGCCCGGCGTCGTTCATCCCGTCGAGCAGTCCCCAGGCCGCGTCCTGCGTGCCGATCACGGGGCGGAGGAAGTGGGAGGAGACGATGGTGCCTTCGCAGTCGTCGGGGGTCGAGTCGTAGTTGCGCAGCAGGGCGCCGGTGGCTCCGGTCTGGGTGCAGCCGGAGAAGAACGGCCGCAGGGCCGCGAGGGTGAGGAAGGCCGCGCCGTCGGGCCGGTCGAGTCTGCGGGCGAGCCGGTCGAGGACCGGGGCCAGTTCCGGCATGTGCGTCTCGAACAGCTTCCGCGCGCGTTCGGCGCCCTGCGCGGTACGGCCTTCGTCGGTCAGCCATCCCTGGGTGACCGGCCAGAGCGCCTGTGCGTGGGCCGCTCATCGTCCGTCGCTGCCGTCTCCGACCTCGATGGCGCGGAACGTCTTCTGCTGCTGGCTCATGCCTGCCGCTCCCTTGCGGGCGTCCGGTGAAGTGGCAGCAACTCAGCCAATTTCGCAGCGAATTGACCACCTTCGCGGTTCAGGTCATGAGCGCGCGAGTCGCCGACCGTGTCCGTCGGCGGCCGGAGTGAGGACGGTGCGGTCGAACGGACCCGCGTGCACGGCGGCGTGGGCGATCGCGTCGTTGACGGCATCGAGCGGGAAGGAGCGGACCTGTTCACCCGCCAGGTCCAGGGTGCCGCCCGCGAGGAGCCGGATGATGCCGACGTTCGCCGTGCGCGGGAACAGCCACTGGCCGCGCACCGTCACCGAGTTGCGCATGAGCCACGGGTACGGGACCGCGAGGTCGGCCCCGCCGAGCATCCCGACGCCGCCCATGAGGACGACGCGGCCGTACTCGCGCACGCTCATGGCCGCCGTGCGGACCGCCGTGCCGGGCGCGCTCGGCGGCAGCAGATCGAGGACCATGTCGATCGGGCCGTCGGCCGCCGCGGTCATCGCCGCGCGGTCCGCGTCCTCCTGTCCGGTCAGCTCCACCGGGCGTACGCGCGGGCCGAACCGCTCCGTGAGAAGGGTGAGGACGGCCCGGTTCCGGCCCGGGGCGATCACCCGGCCCGCGCCCATCGCGAGCGCGACCGCCACCGCGCTGCTGCCGAGGTTCCCGGTCGCGCCGCTGACGAGCAGCGTCTCGCCGGCCTCGAACCCGCCCGCCAGCAGCCCGCCGTACGGAATGCCGTACACGCTGAGCGAGGCCCAGCGGGCCGGGTCGTCGCCCGCCGGCTCGGGCAGCGGGAAGACGTTCTCCGTCGGGACCCGCATGCGTTCGGCGAACGCCCCGTGGTGCAGATGGCGCGCCAGGCGGGCGCCGCCGTCGCCCCGGGAGCTCCAGCCCTGGAGCGTGATGTCGGGCGTCAGCGCGTCGTCCCGGGAGCGCACCGTCGGGTCGCACCACACCAGGTCACCGACGCGCAGCCGGGTGGCGTCCGGGCCGACACGGACGATGCGCCCCACGCCGCCCGTACCGGGTACGACGGGCGGGACCAGGGGGTAGTTCCGGGCGCCGCTGAACACCTCGGCGGCGTAGGGCAGTACGCAGGCGGCGACCACCTCGACCACCACCTCGCCGTCCCGCACCTCGGGGTCGGGCAGCTCCCGCACCGCGAGCGGGGCGCCGAAATCCGTCAGAACTGCTGCGCGCACGTGTGGACCTCCGTGTTTCTCTCTGTTGCTTCTCTTCGTGGTCTCTGCCATCGCCTGCTCGGTGTTCCTCGTGCTGCGTCGTCGAGGTTAGGAATCCGAGGGGGCATTCGGGAAGCGAGGATCTGGCATCCGTGGTATGCGTAAGGCGCATGGACCTCTCCACTTCGGGCCTGCGCGTCCTGCGGCAGATCGCGGAGTCCGGCAGCTTCACGGCGGCTGCCGCGCGCCTCGGCTACACCCAGTCGGCGGTCTCCCGGCAGGCCGCGTCTCTCGAACGCGGCGCGGGCGCCGTCCTGTTCGAGCGCCGCGCCGACGGGGTACGGCTCACGTCCGCGGGGCTGACCCTGCTGCGGCACGCCCGCACCATCCTGGACTCCCTCGACGCGGCGGAACGCGACCTGACCGGGACCGCACCGCAACGGGAACGGGTGCGGCTCGGCGTGTTCCTGAGCGCGGGTGCGGTGCTCCTGCCCACCGCACTCGCACGGGTCACGGACCGGCATCCGCAGGTCACGGTCACGACGAGCGAGGGCACGACGCCCCGCCTGGTCCGGGCGCTGCGCGCCGGCTCGATCGACCTCGCCCTGCTGACGTCCCGGCCGCCCCACCGGCCCCCGGACGGTGAGTCGCCGCGCCTGCACGTCGAGACGGTGGAGGACACCGAACTGCTCGTGGCCGCGCGGACAGCGGGGATGTTCGCGGGCCGCACCTCGGTGCACATCGACGAGCTGGTCGACGTCGCCTGGATCGCCGCCCCGTCGTCGAACTCCGAACCGCTGCTGGGCGTCTGGCCCGGCCTGCCCGGCCGGCCGCGGGTCAGCCATGCCGTGCGCGACTGGCTGACCAAGCTTCACCTGGTCGCCGGCGGCTTCGGTGTGACGACGGTGCCGTCCCGCATGTCGGCGGTGCTGCCGCCCGGGGTGACCCTGCTGCGCGTCGAGGGCGCGCCGCGCGAAGTCCGCCGGATCCTCCTGGCGCGGCTGCCGGGGCGCCCCACCCCGGCGATCACGGCCGTCGCTCAGGCGTTGACGTCGACCGCCTGAGCGCCGACCGCGCCGCGGGAAGTCACCTGAGGCGAGCCGGGTCTCACTCCCCGGCCGGCATCGCGGTGCCGCGTCGGTCCGCCGCGCTCGGCTGAACCGCGGTCGGCTCCTGCTGCCGCTCCGCCGGTCTCGTGGGCGGGCAGGGCGCGCCCGGGTGAGGTGCCTGCGCCGCCTCGCGACGGCGGACGGCCAGGCGGCGGGCGACGCAGGCCACGATCGCCGGGGCGACCGCGGTCATCTCCGGGCGCCAGCCCGGGACGGCGTTCACCTCGCAGACCGTGAAGGTGCCGTCGGCCGCGAACAACAGGTCCACCCCGGCGATGTCCAGGCCCAGGGCGCGGGCCGCGCGCACCGCCAGCTCCTCCGCCTGCGGATGGCGGCCGGCGCACAGCGTGGCGGAGCCGCCGTTGGCGATGTTCGCGGCGAGGGCGCCGTGCCGGGACGCGTGCAGGACGCTGCCCACCGGCTCGCCGTCGACCACGACGACACGCAGGGCGCGGCCGTGCGAGCCGGCCACGTACTCCTGGAACAGGAACGGCGTCCCGGCCGCCAGACTGCCGGACAGCTCACGCAGCAGGCCCCGCTCGCGGGCGAGGAAGACCTGCCGGCCCTTGGTGCCGCTGACGGCCTTCACCACGCACGGCGTGTGCAGATGCGGGCTGTGTACGACGCCGTCCAGGGGGGCGGTGGCGTACGAGAGCGTGTCGGGCACCGGCAGTCCCGCCAGGGCGAGTTCCTGCACCTGCCACACCTTGTTTCCGGCCGTCAGCTGGGCGTCGGCCGGATTGACGAGGGTGCTGCCCATGCGCTCCAGGTGGCGTAGCAGGGTCGTCTCCCGGTCGCTCCGCATGGAGCTGGGCATCTGGCGTACGCACACCACGTCCGGGGCCGGCAGGTCGACGCCGCCCAGGGTGTGCAGGACGAGCCTGCCGCCTCGGACGCCGAAGAGCAGTTCGTCGGTGTGCCAGAGGACGAAGCGGGGTCCGAAGGCGGCGGTGAACGCCCCTGCCAGTTCGGCAGTGGACCGCCGCAGCGCGATGGGCCGCTCCCGCACCAGCATCCACACATCGGCCGGTACCGGAAGCTCCGGCCGCCCACGGTGCCGTGTGTCCACTGCGACTCCTCGTCTCTTCGCCGCCCGCCGCTGCCGGGCCGTCGAGCACCACTGTCACACATACGTGATCACGGGATCACGGAACGCGACACGATGGCGGATACGGCACGGTCGGCCGGGGAGCCGGCCGACCGCTGCCCGATGTCGGTGCCGTGGAGCGGGAGTTGGGGCGTGGACGAGGTGACCGGGCGGCCGGGCCGGTCAGGGGGCGGCGCGGCGCAGCCCGGCGATGAAGGCGGCGCCGTTCGGTGTGCCGACGCCCGTCATCGTGTCGTAGCCCTTGGCGGCCACCTGATCGGTGGAGGCGCGTTCCTGGGAGCCGAAGACGTCGACGCCCGAGGCACCGCCGGAGCCGTCCGCCGCGAGGTAGGCGGCCCTGTTCTGCTGCGGCATCCGGGAGTCGACCGGCAGGACGTCGTGGTACGCGCGGGTGCCGGCGAGCCGGTAGATCAGCGGGTTGCTGAAGCCGAACGCCGTCTTCCGGCCCTGCTGGGCGTCGGCGATCAGACCGGCGATCAGCGGACACGCCAGGCTCGTGCCGGCGTTCACCATGGTCCGGTACGGCCCCGGCTTCCCGTCGCTCCCCGACTCGGTGTACCCGGTCAGGAGCCCGGTGTCGAGGTCCGCGTCGGCCGCGATGTCGGGCACTGCCCGGTCGGTGGCGACCCGCTTGCCGACGCGGACACGTGACATCGACGCGGGGACGACGCCCTTCTGGTAGGCGGGCTGGCCGTGGACGAGGCTCGTGCCTCCGCCGCCCCCGCTGATGCCCAGGTCGCTCCACCTGCCGTGCTCCAGGGAGCCGTAGTCGCTGGACCACCCGGTCTCGAAGACCCGGTTGTCCGTCGCCCCGATGCCGAGGCTGGTGCCGCCGACCGCCACCGCGTACGGGTCGGAGTCGGTCACCGTCAGCCCGGGTGTGTCACCGGAGGAGAAGTACATGCCGACTCCCTCGGCCGCGGCCCGCACGTCGATCGCGTGCACGGTCTTCTCCGGCACCATGCCCAGGGGGATCTGCCACGAGTTGGAGACGATGGAGGCGCTGGGGTGCTTGCCGTCGCCGGTCAGCACGGAGAGGGCGGCGTCGAGCAGGGCCTGGTCCTCGTCGCAGCCGTCGCCTACCACCATCAGCTGGGTGGCTCCGGGCGCCATGGCGTAGACGGCCTCGGAGTCCATCTCCGCCTCGTCGTTCACAGCGGTCGCCTGCGCCGCGCCCCGCGTGGCGGTGCCGCAGGACTTGCCGGCCCGGACCTCCCGGAACTGGGAGGGTTTCGGCGCGGGCAGGTGATTGGTGCGCGCGTACTCCGTCAGCGTCCGGAACATCGCGGTCGGTGCCTCGTCCTCGGTCAGGGCCACGGTCTGGCCCTTGCCGGTGTCCGTCCAGGTCGCCCCGTAGGCGGCGCGGATCTGACGGGCGGAGTACCCGCACACGGGCAGCGATGCCGTACTCAGCCCCTGATAGGCCGGGTGGAGCGGGTGCGTGTGCTGCGCCCAGTACCCGGAGCAGGTCGGCGCCTTGGGCGCTGCCGTGACGTGCGCCTGCGCCCGCGCCGGTGTCCGGGGACGAGTCTGCGTCCGCGGTACGGCCGCGATCCGGGTGGTGTCGGGCCGGGCGCCGCTCATCCCGGTCACCCCGAGGACGTCGGGCGCGAGCGGGGCCGGCACCGACACGTCGCGGTCGTTGGACTGGATCAGCGTGGTCCCGCCGAGCGGGTCCTGGGCCCGGTACCGGTTGATCCGCATCTGGAACGCCGACTGGACCGTCGACGCCGGCCCCGTCGCCGAGACGTAGTCACGGCCGTCGCTGATGTGCACCCCCGTCAGGCCCTTGGTGCTCAGCCAGGCCGCGACCGCCCTGGCGTGCGCGGCGGACGGCCCGAAGCGGGCGGTGTAGGCGGCAGGGCCGAGGTAGTGGTGGAACTCGGCGCTGCCCGGCGTGGCGACCGCGTCGGCGAACGCGGCGGCACCGGCCAGATCCGGTTTCAGCCACACCTGGACAGTCATGTCCTGGGCAGACGGCACGGCACCGGCGAGGGGCATGGTGTGCACGGCGGGGGAAGCCGTCCCCGGCACCGTCGTGGTGCCCGCCGCCTGTGCGGTGCCGGGCACCCCCAGCAGCGCACCGGCTGCCAGCACGGCCGTACAGCCGGCCACGGCGGCGACGGCCCGCCTCCGGCCCCGACGCCGCGTCACCGCACCCGCTCCCCGCCCGTTCACGCACACTCTTTCCACGTGCATCCCCCAGCCCGGCCCGAACCCTCGGGCACCGCCGCGTTCCCGATCCGGCATCTCCTGAACCTGCTTTGCTTCTCCTACGACGACGGCCCGCGGCCCGGGGTTGCGGTCATCCGGTGCACATGACCGAATCCAGTGCCTCGTGGCGCGTGGGGGTAATGCCCCCTCAGGCCCTGACGCTGTCCCCACCCCGAAGCCTCCTGCCTGCCGGAGTGATCAGGTCCCGGCCGATGCCTAGCGTGCTGTCCCATGCCGATCCCCCTCCTGAACCGATTACTCCGCTTGCTCCGCGTACTCCGCGTACTCCGCGGACGTTCCGGCCTCGCGGCCACCGCCACCGCTGCGGCCACGGCTGTCGTGCTGGTCGCCGCACCCATGGCAGCCGCCCAAACTCCACCACCGCCTCGTGCGTCCCGCCCCTGCGGCACCCACGACGCCGTACGCCGGTCCCTGCACCGCCTGGTCGTACACGACCGGATCGCCGGTGCCGCGGTCCTCGCCGACGGCGCCGGCGCGGACGCAGGCTGCGCCCGCTGGACCGCGACGGACGGAGTGGCCGACCTGCGCTCCGGCCGCCCGATGAACACCACGGACCGGCTGCGCGTCGGCAGCGTCACCAAGACCTTCACCGCGACGGTCATCCTCCAACTTGCCGCCGAGCGGCGTCTGTTGCTGGACGCGCCGGTCGAGCGGTATGTGCCCGGACTGATCCGGGGGCATGGGTACGACGGCCGCCGGATCACCGTCCGGCAGCTCCTCCAGCACACCAGCGGACTGCCCGACCACCTCGACGCGCCCGCCTGGGACCACCCCGAGCCGCTGCGCTACCGCCACTTCACACCGCGCGAACTCATCGCGGACGCCCTGCGGTTGCCCCGGCCACGGCAGACCTGGCACTACTCGACCACCAACTATCTCGTCGCCGGTCTGATCGTCCGCGCGGTCACCGGCCGCTCCCCCGAGTCGGAGATCACCCGCCGCGTCATCGCGCCCCTCGGGCTGCACGACACGTACTGGCCCGGTGACGACGCCCGCCTCCACGGGCCGCACTCCCACAGCTACTTCACCACGGACGACGGCCGCCGCGCCGACGGCACGAGCTGGAACATGACCTTCGGCGGGGTCGGCGGGGCCCTGGTGTCCACACCGGCCGACCTGATCCGGTTCGGCACCGCCCTGTTCGGCGGGCGCCTGTTGCCAACGGCCGAACTCGCCGACATGCGGCGGACGGTGGCCGCCGGTCCCGACCGGCTCTGGCCCGGCGCCCGGTACGGGCTCGGGCTGATCTCCTCGCCTCTGTCCTGCGGCGGGACCTGGTGGGGTCACGCGGGCACCGTGCCCGGCGGCCACCGCGCCCTGGTCGCCGTCGGCCCCGGCGGCCGAAGCATCGCCGTGGCCCTGAACGGGATCCCGGCGACGCTCCAGGCCGAACGGGACTTCCTCGACGTCGTCGACACGGCCTTCTGCGAGGCGCTTCCTTCCGAAAGGACCTCGGCATGACCGCCCCCACCCCACGCGGCCCCGGTCGCCGCTCGCGCCGCCGTACCGCACGGTGCGCCGTGGCCGCCGCCCTCTGTCTCGCGGGCGTACTCACCCTGGGCAGCGCCCCGTCCGCCACCGCCGCGTCCGCCGGCGGTCCCCTCGCCCGCTACGACCACCAGCGCCTCCACTGGAAGAGCTGCCGGCTCGGACCCGACGACGCCACCGGCAAGGAGCTGGAGCAGGCCGGTGCCCAATGCGCGGACGTCACCGTGCCGTTGGACCACGCCCGCCCCGACGGCCGTACGATCACCGTCGCGATCTCCCGGATCCGGGCGACCGACACCGCCCACCGCATCGGCGCACTGCTGCTCAACAGCGGTGGCCCGGGCGGAGCGACCATCAGTGATCCGCCGTGGGTGCGCACGGCGATGAAGGACGTCGGCAAACGCTACGACGTGGTGGGCGTGGACCCGCGCTTCGTCGGCCGGAGCACCCCGCTGGACTGTCACTGGCCCACCGGCAGCATGTTCCGCGGGGCGGGCACAGGCCGCGCCGGCTTCGACCGGATGGTCGCCTTCTCAGCCGACCTCGCCCGCCGTTGCCGTACCTACGCGGGCGACCTGATCCCGTACGCCGCCACGCGGAACACCGCCCGGGACATGGACGTGATCCGTGCCGCCCTCGGCGAACGGCGGATCTCGTACCTCGGCTATTCGTACGGCAGTTATCTCGGCCAGGTGTACGCGACGATGTTCCCGGACCGGACCGACCGGGTGGTCCTGGACGGTGTGATAGATCCCGCTCGCTACGGTCCGCGGCTGTTGCTGAGCGCGGTGCAGGCCAACCGCGACGCTCTGGGTGACTGGGCCGTCTGGGCCGCCGCGCACGACGCGGCCTACGGCCTCGGACGCACCCGGAGCGCGGTGCTGGCGACCGTCGACGCGGTCCGGTCGGCCGCCGCCCGCACACCCCTGCGGCTCGGCGCCCACCGGGTGGACGAGCACATCGTCCCCGTCCTCGTGTTCAACGGACTCTCCCAGGACAATCCCGCGGCCTACGGCGACCTCGCGCGGGCCGTGCGGGACCTGCGGCGGGCCGCCGACGGCCGTATCGTCACCCCGTCCCCGTGGCTGGCGGATTCGCTGGACTTCCTGCTGACCGGGCACGACTCCGCGTACGGCAGCGCCCAGACGTCGATCCTCTGCGGCGACGTGGCCGCCCCGCACGCCGCGGAGACGTACTGGCGCGATCTGACCCGCGCCGGGTCACGCGACCGGATCTTCGCTCCCGTCGCGAACGACATCAACCCGTGCGCGTTCTGGGCGCCGCCCCGTGAGCGCCCGACGACGATCCGCAGCGACCTGCGGGCCCTGCTCGTGAACGCCACCGGTGACCCGCGCACCGTCTACCAGGGTGCCGAGGCGGTCCGCCGCGGCTGGCCCGGCTCCCGCCTGGTGACCCTGCGCGGGGCGGACCAGCACGCGGTGTTCGGCGTCTTCGGCAGCCCCTGCGTGGATGCCACGGTGAACGCCTATCTCGCGACCGGCCGCCCACCGGCCGGCGACGTCACCTGCCCCCGGCATGCCGCATGAGGTGACAGCGCTGGTGCCTCTGGGACTACGGCGCGACCCGGGCGACTCCGCCCGTCTCCAGCGCCGCCCAGAGGGCGCCGTCGGGGCCCACGGTGATGCCGTGCGGTTCGCAGGACGGTGACGGCAGGTCGTACTCGGTGATCTCGCCGCTCGCCGTGATCCGCCCGATCCGGCTGGCTCCCCATTCGGTGAACCAGCAGTCCCCGGTGGCGGCCGCGACGACGGCATGTGGTTTCGCCGTGCGGTCGGGCAGCGGGAACTCGTCGATCCGGCCGTCCGTCGAGATCCGGCCGACCTGTCCCGCCCCGATCTCGACGAACCACACGGCGGCGCCGTCGCTGGTGATACCCACGGGCGCGGCGCCCGGGGTCGGCAGCGGGTACAGCGCGGTGTCGCCGTCGGTGGTGATACGGCCGATCGCGTTCGCCTGGTTGAGGGCGAACCACAGGGCTCCGTCGGGGCCGTTGGTGATCGCCGCGGGAAAGGCGCCTTCGACCGGGAGGGCGAACTCGCCGATCTCCCCCTTGCTCGTGATCCGGCCGATCCGGCCGGTGTTCATCTGCGTGAACCACAGCGCGCCGTCCGGACCGGCAGTGATGCCGTAAGGCCCGCTCTCGGGTGTCGGCAAGCCGAAGGACTCCGCCTCGCCCTCGGTGGTGATGCGACCGATCCGGTGGTCCTGGGACCGGGTGAACCACAGTGCTCCGTCCGGTCCCGGGGTGATGACGGTGGGCCGGCAGGACGGCATGTCCAGGGGAAATTCCCTGAGTTCGCCGTCCAGGGCGAGACGCGCGATGCTGCCGCTGTGGACGAAGGTGAGCCACAGCGCGCCGTCGGGGCCGGTCGTGATGCCGTAGGGCCCGGCGTCCTTGTCAGCGACGGAGATCTCCCTGACGACGGGAGAGTCGGACTGGTGCACAGCAACTCCTGGAGGGGCGGGGGACGAACCGCGATGACGCGCTGCACCGCTGTCGTCGACGTGGTCTGAGCGGCGTCGAACAGCGGCATGGCGATGTCGTCCACGGCCGCTCCGCCTGGATCACCTGCCGGACGGCCGCGAGGCTGTAGCGGTCGACGGTGTCCATGTACCGCATCCTCGCATCCGGCGCCCGAAGGCGGCGACGCCGGGCACCCGTCGTGCGGGGTCGGCCACCCCATCGGGTTCGCCGCCGTGGAGGAGGCGTCCGAGCGGGCGGGCCGGTACGGCCGTAGCCCTCGCCGTACCGCCGACCGCACGAGCGGTGCCCGGTGCCCCCGAGACGGACGAACTCCTTGAGCACGCGATCGGCTCGCCCGAATCACACGGACCGCGCCTGCTCCTGTTCACCCTGGCGGAGACACATGAACTGCTGGGCGTCCTTCAGCACTTCGGCACGACCGACCACGACCGGGGAGCCTGGCCCTGCCACTTCGCGGCCGAACTCGCGGCCCGTGTCCCCTTCCACGACGCTTGTGACACCTAGGGGGTTCCTGGATGACTGTCAGGTGGCGGTGCGCGGTGGGGCGGTCGTACCTCTCGCTTCGAGGGACGGGGTCGCGAGGTCGACCGCGGCCGGGCGGTCCGGTTCGGCGATCCGGTCGAGCAGCCGCTGGGCGGCGCGGCGGCCCACGTCGTGGCCGGCGTTGTCCACGGTGGTCAGCCACAGATGGCGCAGGCGCGACAGGTAGGTGTTGTCGTAGCCGACCAGGGAGAGGTCCCGCGGGACCCGCAGGCCGCTCTCCTCGGCGGCCGAGAGTGCGCCGACGCAGGTCATGTCGTTGACCGCGAAGACGGCGGTGGGGCGTTGCGGGCGGCTCAGCAGCCGGACGGCGGCGCGGTAGCCGCCCTCCTCGGTGAGGTCGCCCTGCTCCACGACCGCCGTGTCGGCGAGTCCGTGCTCGCCCATGGTGGCCTCGAAGCTGCGCCGGCGCAGTTCGCCGACCGCGCCCCGGCCGGCGATGTGGGCGATGTGCCGGTGTCCGAGGCCTATGAGGTGTTCGGTGGCCAGGCGGGCGCCGTGTTCGTCGTCGTTGGCGACGATGTCCACGCCGGACAGCACCGGTTCCCGGGCGCCGGCGACGACCGTGGGGATCCGGCCGACCGCGGTGCGCAGGGCCTCGGGGTCCCGGAGCGTGCCGACGGCGATCAGGCCGTCGACGCGCAGTTCGGTGAAGGTCCGGGTGAGGTCCTCGCCGAGCCGCCGGTTGAGGTGGCCGTCGGCCAGCAGGACGTGCATCCCGCTGTCGTACAGCCGCCCGTTCAGGCCGTCGAGCAGTTCCACGAACCATGGGTTGCGCAGGTCGTTGAGCAGCACCCCCACCGTGTGGGTCCGCCGCTCGCTGAGGCTGCGCGCGGCCGCGTTGGGCCGGTAGCCGAGGGCTTCGACCGCGGCCAGGACGGCATCGCGCTTCTCCGGCCGTACCCCCGCCGAGCCGCGCAGCACCAGCGAGACCAGGGACTTCGACACACCGGCCCGCTCGGCGACGTCACGGATGGTCGGATTGCTCATGTCTGGACCGTTCCATATTCTGCCCGACCCTGTAAAGCCCTCTTGACATTTGCGAGAGCCGGCGTTCAGGGTGTGCGCAAGTTCTGGAACGGTCCAAAGAAGGGCGCTCATGGTGAACACGCTCGGCGTCGCGGTCGTCGGATTCGGCTGGATGGGACGGGTGCACACGCAGGCGTACGCCCGTGTGCACCACCACTTCCCCCAGCTGTCCCTACGGCCGGAACTGGTTGCCGTCGCCGACGAGGTACCGGGCCGGGCGGAGGAGGCGGCCGGGCTCTACGGCTTCGCCTCCGCCACCCGGGACTGGCGCGAGGTGGCCGCCGACCCCCGGGTCCGGGCGGTCAGCGTCACCGCCCCCAACTTCCTGCACCGCGAGATCGGCGTCGCGATGGCCGGAGCCGGCAAGCACATCTGGATCGAGAAGCCGGTCGGACTGACCGCCGAGGACGCCCGGGCCGTGGCCGACGCGGTCGCCAAGGCCGGGGTGCAGGGCACCGTCGGCTTCAACTACCGCAACGCGCCCGCCGTCGAGGCCGCCCGCGAGCTGATCGCCGCCGGGGAGATCGGCACGGTCACCCATGTCCGCATCCGTCTCTTCAGCGACTACGCCGCCCACCCTCAGGGCGCTCTGACCTGGCGCTACGAGCGCGCGCGTGGGGGCAGCGGGGTGCTCGGCGACCTCGCCTCGCACGGCGTCGACCTGGCCCGTCATCTGCTCGGCGAGATCACCTCGCTCACCGCCGACACGGCGGTCTTCGTCCCGGAGCGGGCCCGCCCGACCGGCACCACGGCGGGGCACAGCCTCGCCGACGGCGGCGAACTCGGCCCGGTCGAGAACGAGGACTACGTCAGCTGTCTGCTCCGCTTCGCCTCCGGCGCCCGGGGCGTCCTCGAAGCCTGCCGGGTCTCCGTCGGCGAGCAGAACAACTACGGCTTCGAGGTGCACGGCACCAAGGGCGCCGTCTTCTGGGACTTCCGCCGCATGGGCGAGCTCGGCGTCAGCCGCGGCGCGAGCTACCAGGACCAGCCCGTCAGCACCGTGTACGTCGGCCCCGGCCACGGCGAGTACGGCGCGTTCCAGCCGGGGGCGGCCAGCAGCATGGGTTACGACGATCTGAAGGTGATCGAGGCCCACCGCTTCCTGCGCTCCATCGCCGAGGGCACTCCCGTGGGCGCCACCCTGGAGGACGCCGTGGCCAGCGCGGTGACGCTGGACGCGATCGGGCGCTCGGCCGAGCGGGGAGCGTGGGTGGACCTCGTCTGAGCACCGTACGTCCCACGACGCCTGTGGTCGGCGCCGGCGGCCGGTCTCAGTGCAGGGGGTGCGGCGACAGCACGGTGAGCCAGAGGAGGGCAATCGTCCCGGCGCCCATCAGGGGGGTCAGTATCTCGGTCTCCAGCTTGTTGCCGCTGCTCTTGATCAGCACGATCTCGTAGCGGGTCCTGAGGGGCCACAGCCACGGCGCGCCCTGCTTGGTGATGGAGTCGCCGAGGAGATGGGCCAGGCAGCCGAGGCCGACGGCGTAGGGCAGCCAACCCGGTGCCGAGGGGATGAACTTGTCGATGGCGGCGGTGCCCAGCGCGGCCAGCGCCACGTTGGTGCCCCAGGCATGGAAGCCGTGTCCGGGCGGGCAGAGATTGAGTGCACGCACCGCGAGCGCCAGCAGGAAGAAGCACATGCCGAGCGTGAACGGCCGTCCCAGATAGGTGACTCCGGCCCACGTGCCCGCGGTCATGAAGGCGATGAAGAACAGGGAGTGGGTGGCATGCCGATGGCCGCCGGAGACGAAGGCGACGAACCGGCACAGCATCTTGGAGACCGGGCCGAGGAAGTTCGCGATCGTGCCGTCGTGGTGGTCCAGGTCCGGCAGCAGTGCGGCGCCCGCGCACAGCACCGTGCCCATGAGGATCTCCTGGGGTGACAGATGCGTGTGCAGCAGCACGGGCGGCAGGTAGGGAGCGGTGCCGGCGAACAGCAGGGCGCCGCTCACGGCATGCGAATGGCCCATCATGGTGAGGTTGTTCTCCCCCGGTTGGGCGCCGTGACAACGGCGCGTCGGTGTCCGAGCGTCTCAGAGGTGCGTGCGACCGGCGATGTGTGCGCGGTCGGTGATGTATGTGCTGACGGTGAGGTGTGTGCGGTCGGCGGGGTGGCTGGCTCAGAGGTTGGTGAGCTGCTCCCCCTCGCCGTCCTCGATGATGTGGTCCACGCACACCGCGAGGATGATCAGCAGCAGCCAGTCCGGTTCGCTCATCACGTCGACCGCGTAGGCGTCGCGGATGGTGAACCAGCGGCGCGATATGTGTGCCAGGGTCCCGCTGTCGTCCGCGATGTCGAACTCGCGGTCCCAGAGGTTGCCCGCGATCCGCAGCCGGCGCCCGCCGCGCAGGGTCACCTTGTAGCGGTCCCTGAAGATCCGCAGGGTCCGCTTGCTGATGCGGCCGACGGTCTCGCCGTTCTGCTTGATGAGGATCGTGTGGTGGAAGGTGAGCGCCTTCTTGACGATGCGGGCCACCTGCTCGCCCTCGGTGTCGACGAAGTCGAACGTGGTGCGCAGCCGCAGCAGTTTGCGGTTGACCTTGAAGAGCTTCTCCCGGTGTTCCGTCTCGACCCAGGCCCCCTCGTGGAAAGCCAGCATGCGGTCGCGTACCAGGTAGCGCATGAGTACCCCGTCCAGATCCCGAGAGAGGAAGAATCACTGTCCGCCGCGATAATAGTTGCGGCGTTGCGCAAGACAGCAACTCCATCCGCACCGCACACGGGGAGGGCATGAATGACCATCACGCACCGACCGGGCCGAAAGGGCCCCGTCGCCACCGTACTTCTGACCCTGCTGCTAGGCCTCGGCCTGGCGGTGACACCGGCCGCCGCCGCGCCGGGCGCCGCTCGACAGTCCACGACAGCCGTGACGACTTCGACAGCCGCGGCGACCACCGGCACTGTACGCGCCGGAACGGCACGTCCGGGCGCCGTCTCCACCATCCGCCTAAGGCGCACCACTTCCACACATCACGTGTCCGCGACCCACCTTCGCAGGACGAAGCCCAAGAAGAAGAGTTTCCTCAAGAAGCTCGGCATCTTCCTCCTGGTCGTCGTGATCCTCGTGATCCTCTTCGTCGTCCTGGTCATCTGGTTGCTGGTGCACCTCGTCCGCCGGGTCTTCCGGGGCGGGCGGGCACGCTGAGCAGCCCGCCGGTGACGGCGCCCTGAACCGAGAGAGGCCTCAACCGGCCCCGCACGAGGGCCGGTTGAGGCGTACCGTGCACGCGACGCTGCTGACGTCGCGGACCCCCGACGGTTACGGAAGAGTGGCCCCCTCCGCGCTCAGCGCCGCCGGCACCGGCTGGAAGAAGGTCTCACCGCCGGACGTGCAGTCACCGCTGCCGCCCGAGGTCAGGCCGATGGCCGCGTCGGAGTCGAAGAGCGCGCCGCCGCTGTCGCCGGGCTCGGCGCACACGGTGGTGTCGATGAGCCCGGAGACCGAGCCCTCCTGGTAGTTCACGGTCGCGTCGAGCCCGGTGACGGACCCGCTGTGGACCCCCGAGGTGCTGCCGCTGCGCGTGACCGACTCACCCACGTACGCATCGGCGGCGTGGGTGATCTGCTGGCTGCTGCCGTCGTAGAGGTCGACGGCGCTCGCGTGGTCGCCGCTCCCGTCGTCGTACTGCACCAGGGCGTAGTCGGTGCCGGGGAACTGCGAGTCGACGGTCTGGCCGACCTCTCCGCCGCCCTGCGAGTCGGACCACGTCTGCGACGCGTTGCCGCAGTGTCCGGCGGTCAGGAAGTAGGGCGCGCCGTTCACGGTCACGTTGAATCCGAGGGAGCAGCGGACGCTGCTGCCCCAGATGGCGTCGCCGCCCGCGATGAGCGGCTTGAACGGGGAGGTGGTCCGGCGTACGACGACCTTGTCGCCGAGCGAGTCCACCACGGAGTTCAGCCGGGCACGCTGGGCACCGGTGACCGTCGGGTCGACGGTCACGACCACCTTGTCCTGTCGGGGGTCGATCGACCAGGCGGTGCCCGCGATCCGGGCACGCTGGGTCAACGTGCCCTGCACTGCGCGCAGTTGGGTGGTGGAGTAGCGCACGGTTCTGGGAACGGCGCCGGTCGCGCGGACCTGGGCGGCCGCGGACGGGTCGGTGATGCCGACGACGAACCGCTGGGCCACGGTGTCGTAGTAGGAACCCGCCGCGCGGTCGCCCAGTCGTGCGACGAGGGAAGCGGCGGAGGCGGCGCGGGCCGCGGCCGGGGTGGTCGCGGCGGCGGGAGCGGCCGTGGCCGAGCCGGCGCCGGGGAGCAGGGCCGCGGCGGCCGTGAGGACGATGACACCGGCTCCGGAGAGCGCGCGGGTGGTGCGGGTGGTTCGGCGTTGCGCCATGTGAGGCCTCCAGTGGGGGTTGCCCCGCCCGATCGCCGAGCCGGGGCCGGAGGAATGACAGACACGGGCACGCCCCGAACCCAGGGATCGGTCGTGCCCATGCCAAGCGCCGACGAGTATGGCGAGTCGCTCCCGTCACGACAAGGAGGGTTTCCGGCCTGACCTCCGGCACCACGGACACGCAGGCGCCGTCACCGTCCCCGCACTCCGTGCACCGGCGCGGGCGCCCGGTGTCACGCACGGTCGCCGCCACCGCGCCCGCCGTCCACGCTCGGTTCACCAAGGGCTGGCCGGTACGCACTGATCCCGTTCGGAATTCGAACCAATCGTCCTTTATTTAGACCACTCTTGGCCTACTGATGACCTGACGCGACCCCACCCTCGCATGCCTACGGCTCCATGTCCGTCGCATGCCTACGGCTTCACGCTGTCCCGGTGGTCGGCGTCCGTCCGCGCACGGCGTATCCAGGGGATCAGTGCCGGGACGCGGGCGCGGTAGGCCTCGTAGCCCGGACCGAACCGGTCGGCCATCAGGCGGTCCTCGGCTCGGACCCGCAGCAGCATCCAGGGAACCGCGACGATGAGGCAGGCGACCCACACGCCGAAGCCACAGGCCAGCATCCCGCCGGCGACGAGGCCGAGCAGGCCGGCGTAGATGGGGTGGCGGACCAGCCCGTAGGGACCGTCCGTGCGGAGTTCGTGGTGCTCCCGCACCGTCGGGACGCTGGCCCACATCGTGCCCAGCACCCAGCGGGCCCACAGCAACAGAGCCGTGGAGGCGACGGCGAGAAGGGCGCCCAGGAGGGCCAGCTCGGGCTGCCAGTAGCGCAGGTGTCTCCAGAAGCCCTGGGTGCGGCCGAGCAGGAGCCAGAACACATAGACACCCGCCACGAGGAGGAGTCGGCGGGGCAGCGTGCGCCGCTGTCCGCGCCACCAGCCGCGCACCCCGGCGTGGCTCTTCACACCGAAGTAGACGGCGCCCACGATCCAGGCCGCGTAGAAGATCAGGACACAGATGACGATGAGCTGCACGAGCGCCGAGTGAAGCGATCCCATGCCTCAAGGGTGCTCCGCACGGACCGTCGGCCACCACCACCCACGGGTCGATGGAGACGGTCCGCCGATCTCCACCCTTGGGCGGAGACCGCTCGCCCGCCGCACGCCGCCCGCACCCGACCGACGACAGCATGCTCACGCTAGTCTCGGCCGCGTTCGCCGGCGTTTCACCATGGAGAGACGAGTACCCGAGATGACAGCGCCCCAGGTGGTCGTCCGTCCGGCGACCTCCGCCGACCTGCCGGCCGTAGCCGACGTCTACGCGTACTACGTCCGCCACACCGTGGCCACCTTCGAGGAGACCCCGCCGACCGTCGCCGCCTGGCAGGAGCGGCTCGGCGACCTGACCGGGCGGAAACTGCCCTTCCTTGTCGCCGCGTCGGACGGCGCGATCGCGGGCTTCGCACTTGCCGCGCCGTGGCGCCCGAAACCGGCGTACCGGAGCACGGTGGAGGACACCGTCTACCTAGCACCCGACGCCACCGGCCGGGGGCTGGGCACGGCCCTGCTCGACGCGGTCGTCACCGGGTCCGCCCGGGCGGGGATGCGGCAGATGATCGCTGTCATCGCCGACACCGGGAACGACGCCTCCCGCGCCCTGCACCGCCGCTTCGGCTTCACCGACGCCGGTCACCTGGTGCGGGTCGGCCACAAGCACGGCCGCTGGATCGACACCTTCCTCATGCAGCGGGAGCTGACCATCGAGCACGTCCGCCGGTGATCGCCGTCCGCCGGCGCTTGACCTCAAGCGCTTGAGGTGTGGTCTGCTGGCGCCATGACGACCTTCACGATTCATGATGTATCGACCCGTAGCGGACTCAGTGAGCCCACACTGCGCTATTACGAAGATGTCGGTCTCATCGGACCGATCGACCGGGACGAGAGCAGTGGGCACCGCCGGTACAGCAGCCGGGATCTCGACACGCTGGAGGCACTGTCCTGCCTGCGCGCGGTCGGCGTGAGCATCGAGGACATGCGCACCTACCTGCGCAACCGGGCGCGGGGCCGGGAGGCGGCGGCCGAGCAGCGTGACCTGCTGCTGCGGCACGCCGCACGGATCGAGGCGGAGATCGCCGCCCAGCGGGCGCGGCTGGGCTACCTGCGCGAGAAGGCGGCCATGTGGGACGCCCGCGACCGCGGCGACACCGCAGCGGAGGCCGAGTCGATAGCCCGTCTCGTGGACGCGGTCGAGGGTCTGGGGGTGCTGCGATGAGCACGGTCCTGGTCACCGGCGGAGCCGGCTACGTGGGAACGCACCTGATCACGGCGCTGCTGCGGGCCGGGCGCCCGGTGCGGGCCACGGTGCGTTCGACGGCCCGGGAGTCCGAGCTGCGCGCGGCGGTGCGTCGTGGTGGCGCCGACGACGGCGGTCTGGAGATCGTCGCCGCGGACCTGATGTCCGACGACGGCTGGCGCACCGCGGTGGCCGGCTGCGCGGAGGTCCATCACGTCGCCTCGCCCCTCCCGGCCGTCCAGCCGGAGGACCCGGACGAGCTGATCCTCCCCGCCCGCGACGGCACGCTGCGGGTCTTGCGCGCCGCGCGCGACGCGGGCGCCCGGCGCACCGTGCTGACCTCGTCGTTCGCCGCGGTCGGCTACACGCCGAAGCCCGGCGCCGAGTTCACCGAGGCGGACTGGACCGATCCCGGCACACCCGGGCTCGCGCCGTACCCCCGGTCCAAGGCGATCGCCGAACGGGCCGCGTGGGACCTGATGGAACGGGAGGGCGGCGACACCGAACTCGTCGTCGTCAACCCGACGTTCATCCTCGGCCCGGCCCTCACGACGGAGCCGCGATCGTCGACGCAGTTGGTCAAGGCGATGCTCGACGGCACGATGAGCGTCGCGCCCCGCCAGCGGTTCGGCCTCGTCGACGTCCGTGACCTGGCCGACCTGCACATCCGCGCGATGGCCGCCCCGGGGGCGGCGGGCAAGCGGTTCCTGGCCGTCGCCGACGGCCCGGCGCTGAGCTTCCTGGAGATCGCCGAGATCCTGCGCCGACGGCTCGGTCCGCTCGCCGCGCGCGTACCCACGCAGGAGGCGCCGGGCGACGAGCCGCCACGGCCGGTCATCCACAACGACCGCGCCCGCACAGAGCTCGGCTGGCACCCGCGCCCCGTCGAGACCACCATCATCCAGACGGCCGAGAGCCTGCTCGGCCCGGCAACGCCACAAGCGCGACAATGACTCAACCCCGCACGGCGAACGCCTCCACGATCCCGCCACACCCAACCCCCGTCACCAACAACAGCCAGCCGGCACCCGCGCCCCACCCGGACCACCGTCATCCAGACGACCGACAACCTGCCCAACCCAGCAACACCACAAGCACGGCACTCACTCAACCCCGCACGGCGAACGCCTCCACGATCCCGCCACGCCCGGTCCCGGTCGCCAACAGCAGCCGGAGCAGCACCCGGGCCTTGTACGGGTCGAGGAAACCGCCGTCGATCAGGCCGCGTCGGCGCAGGTCCGTCTCCGAGCCGGGGGCCTCGTAGGTGTGCCGCAGCACCGAACCGCTCCCGGTGCGCGAGGTCAGGACGACCGGCAGGTGTGCGGCCAGCGCGCCGAGCCGTGGTGCCAGCACGTCCGGTACATGACCGACGCCGAAACCGGCGACCACGAGGCCCCGTTGTGTCGCTTCGAGCCCGTCGAGCTGCGCGCCGTCGTCGTCCAGGGTGACCACGTGCAGGGCGACACGGGCGGCCGCCAGCCGCTTCCGGTCGACATCGGCCGGTAGCGGCTCGTGCCGGGGCTGGGCGAGGAGCATCCGCACCCGGCCCTCGACGACATGGCCGAGCGGGCCGGCGCTCGGCGAGGCGAAGGTCGCGGGGTTCGCGCTGTGCGTCTTGCGCACCCAACGCGCCGCGTGCACCTCGTCGTTGAGGACGACCAGCGCACCCGCGCCGCGCGCCTCCCGGGCCGCGGCGACGCGTACGGCGGCAAGTACGTTGGCAGGGCCGTCCGCTCCGGCCATGGCCGGCTGCCGCATCGCGCCGGTCAGCACGAACGGCGCGTCGTGCGGCCACACCAGGTCGGCCAGGAAGGCCGTCTCCTCCAGGGTGTCCGTGCCCTGGGTGACGACCACGCCGTCGGCGCCCTCGGCCACGGCCCGCGAGGCGACGGCGACGACGTCGAGGACCTGAGCGAAGGTGAGACTTCCGCTGGGTACGGCGTGTACGTCCCGCACCTCCAGCGGAACTCCGAGCTCCGCCAGGCCCGGTACGGCGGCGGTGATCTCGGCGCCGGTGAGCCGGGTTCCCCGCTCGCCGCCCGGCACGGAGATCGTGCCCCCGAGTGCCAGCAGTACGACGCTCAACGCCTGCCCCCTCCCCAGCCCGGGTTCCGCCGGATGAAGATCCACCGACCGGTCACCAACCTACCGGTGCGCCTGCCGCGGGACGCAACGGACGGCACGTCAGAACGCGCTTTCCGCACACTCGTTGACCTTGATCGTCCACATCCCTAGCCACCAACCTCATCTATGGACGGCTTGTTCGGCGTTCAAGGGGGAACCGGCCGGCCCACGCCACTTGTTGTCGTTGCCGTCGGCGTACTGATCCTGCTCTTTCCGGACGCCCTCGGCGTGTGCCCCGACGGGCGGCGTCGCCTTCGCGCGGTGTCCGTGCGCGCCCAGGCCGAGCGGGGCAGGGCGGAGGAGGCCGGCTCCTCCCCCGCCGCTACCGGTGCTCGGGGTTTTCGTAGTCGCGGCGGCAGCCGGCGTCCCAGGCCGCGCGCTGGTTGCCGTAGGCGGGAATGCCGCCCAGGTCCTTCAACGCCCGGGCCAGGTGGAGCAGGTTCCAGGTCATGAACGTGGTGTTGCGGTTGGTGAAGTCGTTCTCCGGGCCTCCCGAGCCGGGGTCGAGGTAGGAGGGGCCGGGGCCCGCCTCCCCGATCCAGCCGGCGTCCGCCTGGGGCGGGATGGTGTACCCCAGGTGCTGCAGGCTGTAGAGGACATTCATGGCGCAGTGCTTGACGCCGTCCTCGTTGCCGGTGATCAGGCAGCCGCCGACGCGGCCGTAGTAGGCGTACTGACCCTGTTCGTTGAGCAGGCTGGAGCAGGCGTAGAGGCGTTCGATCACGCGCTTCATCACGGAGCTGTTGTCCCCCAGCCAGATGGGGCCGGCCAGCACGAGGATGTCGGCTGCCAGGACCTGCTGATACAGGCCGGGCCAGGCGTCCGTCTCCCAGCCGTGCTTCGTCATGTCGGGCCACACGCCGGTGGCGATGTCGTAGTCGACGGCCCGTACGACGTCGACGTCCACGCCCTGTGCGTCCAGGATGGCGGTACTGCGGTCGATCAGTCCCCGGGTGTTGCTCGTCTCCGGCGAGCGCTTCAGGGTGCAGTTGATCACCAGGGCGTTCAGGTCGTCGTACCGGGCCGGCGGTGCGTCGGTGGGCGACGACGAAGCAGTCACAGGTCCTCCCAGAGCCTTGCCGGCGCACGGTGCGCGGCGAAGCGTTCCCATCCGGCTCCAGCGTGTGGGGTGGCCTCGGTCAGCGCCACGGCAAAGCCTCCGAATGGCCCCGGTGGCGCTTCGGCTCAGGCGCGGTCGGCTGCCCTGCCTCCCCTGCCGGCTGCTGATGAGCGGAACCGTGCGTCCGCCCGGTGACCACGTCACCGGGCGGTCCGCCCACCGACGCGGTCCGCACTCACCCGGGCGCCGAAGTCGCATCGGCCCCGCCGGTCCCCTTCAGCAGCCGGAGCAGGCTCGTGCGCAGTGCGTCCTGCGCGGCCGTCTCGGACATCCGGCCGGCATCCTGTTCCTCGCTCGCGAGATGGCCGAGCCGGATGGTGCCCGCGACCGGCCAGTCGACCGGTCGCAGGTCATCGAACGTCTCCCGAGGTCAGCGCCGTGACAGTGGACACCGACAGCGGACGGATCAATCGTGACCGGCGACCACCCCCTGGACGACACGGACGTACGCGCCGCGGTCGAGGAGGCGGGCTACGGGCTGATCGAGCCGACGCCCTGGGACACGCACGCGCTGTACTGACCGCGAGCTGCGCGAAGAGAGCCTCCCACAGCGCCGCCTCCGCCCACTCGGTCACATCACCGTGCGTGGCGACGGAATCGATCGCACGATCAACGGCCCGCCGCACACGGCGGTCGTTCCGGTGACGGCACTCCCCTCATGTCCGTGCGGAACGACGACGGCGCGCTGGACACCGCCAGGGCGGGCGCGGAGTCGGCCCGGACGCTCTTGCGGGCCGGGGCGCGTTCCGGGGACGCGGCATGGGGTCGTCCGCGGTCGTCCGTCCGTGCCACAGGACCGCTGTGTACTGGCTGGGATTCGATCGGGGTTCGATCAGGGTGGTCCCTGATGGACGATGTGCCGAGGACGGTCGAGGATGACGAGCGTGACAAGCAGAATGCGCACGCCACGCCCCACCGTGACGGGACGGTCGCTGAACCAGAAGGTCGTGGCCCTGAAAGCCAGGGCGTTCGGAACGGCGGTGCTCGTCACCGCGATGTTGACGATGCCTGTTGCGACTGCCGCCGCCGCGGATACCGTCGCCGCCGCCGGCAGTCCGGCGTCGTCCCTGAACTGGACGGCGTGCCCGTTTCCCGACTCACCGGCGCAACTCCAGTGTGCTTCCATCCAGGTGCCGGTGGACTACGCGCACCCACACGGATCGAAGACAACCATCACGGTGGACCGGCTCCGCGCGAGCGGCGCGCATCCGGTCGGTAGCCTGTTCTTCGACCCTGGCGGCCCCGGCGGTTCCGGGACGCAGTTCGTGCGCGCCGAATCCCTCGGGGCGCACGTGTTCTCCGCTGCCACCCGGGAGCACTTCGATGTGATCGGCCTGGACCCGCGCGGTGTCGGACTCAGCAGTCCCGTCCGCTGCGACCCCGCGCTGCTCAATCGCCAGGTCTCGCTGTTCCCCAAGGACGATGCCGAGTTCCGGCGCTTGGTCGCGCGGAACCAGGCACTGGGCCGGAGCTGCCGTCAGCTCACCGGACCACTGCTGGAACACGTCGACACCGTCAGCGCCGCCCGCGACCTTGAGGCCCTGCGCCAAGCGCTCGGCGAGGGAAAAATCAACTACCTCGGACTGTCCTACGGCTCCCAACTGGGCGCCACATATGCCGAACTGTTCCCGAACCGGATCCGGACCCTGGCGTTGGACGGCGCACTCGATCACTCGCTGTCGACGGTGTCCCTGTTCAAGGACGAGTCCCACGCATACGAGAACTCCCTCGCCCGCTTCTTCGACTGGTGTGCGCAGACCACCTCCTGCGCGCTGCACGGCACAGAGGCCTGGCGGCTTTTCGACACCCTGGTGGCAGCCGCCGACGACCGCCCGATCCCTGCCCCGGCCTGCGCCAAGGCGGGCAACTGCCGTCCGTTTGTGACCGGCGAGGACATCCGGTTCGCCGCGCAGGGCCTGCTGCTGTTCCCGTCCCGGCGAAACGATCTCGCCCTCGCTCTCCAACAGGCAGGGGCCGGCGACGCGTCGGCGCTCTCGCAGCCCCTTGCCACCGGGCCGAACGACGACGATGCGAACGGCAGCCAGATCGCGATCGAGTGCCTCGACTGGACGACCCCGATCCGGACGCTGCACGATCTGCAGCACCTGCGACGGCTCGGGCAGGCGGTCGCGCCTCGTCTCGGCGGCGCGTCCCAGTCGTGGACCATCCTCACCGGGTGCGTCGGCTGGCCGGCACGGGTGGCGAACCCACCGCGGCCCATCAAGGTCCGGCACGCACCGACGATCCTGATCACCAATGCCACCCACGACCCCTCAACGGCGTACCCCTGGGCCGTTCGCCTGCACCGCGAGCTTCCCTCCAGCGTGCTGGTGACCCGCAAGGGCGACGGCCACACCAGCTACCTGGCCAAAGGCACCAGCCACACCCGGGACGCCATCGACAGCTACCTGCTCACCGGTCGGACACCGCCGCCGGACACGGTCTACGACGACTGACGCGGCTCAGGCCGGGTTGGATCCTCGGCAACCTCGCCCAGGCCGGTACCACCGTTTCAACCTCCTTCTCTGGACGCCGTGTCGGGGGATGGATACGAACACTGGCCCGGCGGCCAACACGGCGGAGCGCGAACGTCAGCTCGTGTGCGACGAACTCGCTGATGCCGCCGTCAAGTTGCCGGCCGACCAGGGATGCGAAGGGACGACGGTCGACCAGATCGTGGCTGCCGTGGGGATGTCGCGCCGCACGTTCTCGCGGTACTTCGATTCCAGAGAAGACGTGATCGTGCACATGCTCGCGGAAGCCGGCGTGCACCTGTGCGCGGAGCTGAGCGCCCGGCCCGCCGACGAGCCCCACGCGGTGGCGCTCCGCCACGCCCTGCCGGTGTTCACCTCCCTGAGCGTCGACAATCCGGACAAGACGCTGCGTGTGAGCAGGCTGATCCTCGGCACGCCGGCCCTGCCGGCCCGGTTCCTGGAGCGGCAGTCGCAGTGGCAGACCGGGATGACCGGCATCCTCGCCCGGCGTACCGGGCTGGATCCCGGCGCCGAGCTGCGCCCCGCCCTCGCCGCGGGCGTCGCGCTCACCGCGTTCCAGACCGGGCTGCGCCGCTGGGTGGACGGCGACGGCACCAAGGACATGGACGAGCTGGTCGATCAGGCTTTCGCGGTCGTCGCGCCGGCCCTCGACCTCACCACCAACCCGAGCTGACCCTCCGGGGGCGGCTCCAGCCAGTCTTCCGGGAGGGTCAGCGAGGGACCGTGGGGAGGCGGCCACGGACACGGCCGACGCGCGCCGGCCCCTCCGGTACGTGACGGGGTTTGCGGCCTGCTCCTGGGCGGCGATGTCCAGCAAGAGCAAGACGATCGCGTCGTGATCGGCACTGCGCGATTCGGCGTAGTAGGTGATCAGGTCGGTGGCCAAGGGGGCCGTCGAGGTGGGTGGGCCAGGCAGCGGACGGTGAGCCTGACGGCCGCGAGCCGATTACGGTCTTCCGGTGCCTGGGGCGTTGCCCTTGTCGTCGTGTCGGTCCCACAGGTGGGCGAGCCCCGCACTTTTGCGGACCGGTTCACCCGGTGCTCAATACGCCCACGATACGTGGCGACACATAACCTTGATGACATGCGTGTGCTGATCGTCGAGGACGAGCCCTGTCTGGCAGAGGCCATCCGTGATGGTCTGCGGCTGGAGGCGATCGCGGCCGACATCGCGGGTGACGGCGACACCGCTCTGGAACTGCTGGGCACCAACACCTACGACGTCGCCGTCCTCGACCGCGAAATTCCCGGGCCTTCCGGTGATGAGATCGCCACACGCATCGTCGCCTCCGGCAGCGGTATGCCGATCCTGATGCTCACCGCTGCCGACCGCCTCGACGACAAGGCGTCGGAGTTCGGGCTCGGCGCCGACGACTACCTCACGAAGCCCTTCGAGCTCCAGGAACTCGCGCTCAGGCTCAGAGCGCTCGACCGCAGGCGCGCCCACAACCGGCCTCCCGTGCGGGAGATCGGGGGGCTGCGCCTCGACCCGTTCCGCAGAGAGGTCCACCGGGACGGGCGCTACGTCGCACTGACCAGGAAGCAGTTCACGGTGCTCGAAGTCCTCGTCGCCGCCGAAGGCGGTGTCGTCAGCGCCGAAGAACTCCTGGAACGCGCGTCGGACGCGAACGCCGACCCCTTCACCAACGCCGTGCGCATCACCGTCTCGGCACCGCGCAAGCGGCTCGGCGAACCCCGGATCATCGCCACCGTGGCCGGCGTCGGCTACCGCTTCGACACGCCACCACCGGCCGGACACAAGGGAGGAGACGGTGGACAGGCCGCCTGGTCCGAGCGTTCGCCTCAAACTCACCCTCAGCTACGCCGGGTTCCTCGTGCTCGCCGGCATCCTGCTGCTCGCGGCCGGGTGGGTGTTCCTGATGCGGGTGAGACACCCCGGGCTCATCGTCGTGCCCGACTACCGCTTGGCCGTCCTGCGCGCCTTCGCTCCGATCGCGGGTGTCGTGCTGGCGTTCCTGCCGCTGTTCGGGCTCGCGGGAGGGTGGTTCCTCGCCGGCCGGATACTCGCCCTCCTGACCCGGATCACCCACGCCACCCGTACGGCCACGAACGGATCGCTCTCCCACCGCATCCGGCTGCCGGGCCACAACGACGAGTTCCGCGAACTCGCCGACGCCTTCGACACGATGCTCGCACAGCTCGAGCACACGTGGCCGAACAGCGGAGGTTCGCAGCGAACGCCTCCCACGAGCTGCGCACCCCGCTCGCGATCTCGAAAACGCTCATCGACCTGGCCCGCACCGACCCGACGTGCGACACCGGCGAACTCTTCGACCGCCTCCACACCGTCAACACCCGGGCGATCGACCTCACCGAGGCGCTGCTCCTGCTCAGCCGCGCCGACCAGCGGACCTTGGTCCGAGTCCCCGTCGATCCGTCCCTCCTGGCGGAAGAAGCCACGGAAACGCTCCTTCCCCTCGCGGAAAAGAACGGTGTCACCATCGAGATCTCCGGCGACGTCACCCCCACCATCGGCTCGCAAGCACTCCTGCTGCAGCTGACCATGAACCTCGTGCACAACGCGATCGTCCACAACCTGCCCGAGCACGGCACCGTGTGGGTCCGCACCGGTGTCCGCCCCCGGAGTGTGGTGCTCACTGTCGAGAACACCGGCGAGACACTCACCCCACAGCTGGTCTCGACACTCACCGAACCCTTCCGGCGCGGCACCGAACGCATCCGCACCGACCACGCGGGCGTCGGCCTCGGCCTGGCGATCGTCAAGACCATCACCCGCGCACACGGCGGAACACTCACCCTCACCCCGCGCCCCGCCGGGGGGATCCGCATCACCGTGGAACTACCCGCGGCAGCCGCCCTCACGTGACGAGGCAGGGGACCCCGCGGAACACGATCAAGGAGTGGACGTGGAAAACCTCAGTGGCAAGGTCGCGCTGGTCACCGGCAGCAGCCGGGGCATCGGGCGAGGCATCGCGGAACGCCTGGCCCGGGACGGCGCTCTGGTGGCCGTGCACTACGGCAGTAACGCGTCGGCGGCCGAGGAGACCGCCACGGCCATCGCCGAGGCCGGCGGCAGGGCGTTCATCGTGGGCGCCGAACTGGGCGTTCCCGGCGACGTGGACACTCTCATGGCCGGGCTGGAGACCGGACTGCGCGCACACGGGGGAGCGACCATCGACATCCTGGTGCACAACGCGGGGCTCAATCTCATGGGGCGTCCGATCGACGTGCTCACCCCGGAGGAGTTCGACCGGATGGTCGCGGTCAACGTCAAGGCACCGTTCTTCCTCACCCAGCGGCTGCTGCCACGGCTGCGCGACGGCGGCCGGATCATCACCATCTCGTCCGTCTCCACCCGTATCGCCTCCGCCCACGGCATCGGCTATCCGCTCACCAAGGGCGCCCTCGAAGTGTTCAGCCACACCCTGGCCAAGCACCTCGGCCCCCGCGGGATCACCGTGAACTCCGTCGTCGTCGGGTTCACCCGCACCGACATGACCGCCGACGTGCTGGCCGACCCGGCGAACGTGGAGCGCAACATCGGCCTGACCGCCCTCGGCCGCATCGGCCGGATACCGGACATCGCCGACGCAGTCGCGTTCCTGGCTTCCGACGACGCGCGCTGGATCACCGGCACCAAGCTCGACGTCACCGGCGGCGTCAGCCTGTAGCACCGGCCGGCATGCGCGCATCAGCGCGCGGCGCGCAGCTCGGCGTACAGCTGCGGCCCCGTCCAGGTGCGCGGGGCGGACTCCGCCTCGTGCACCAGGGTCAGCAGCCGCGCGTTCGCGGGGGCGCCCAGTCCGTGGGCAGTGGCGAGGGCGACGATCTCGCCCTGCAAGGAGTCGATCTCCGTGCGCCGGCCGCGCTGGAGGTCCTCCCACATCGAGGAGCGGGCATGGGCGTCGATCCGGAGGGACGCCGCCGCCACCCGGCGGAAGAGGGCGTCGGGCAGTCCCAGCACATACGGGGTGACGGCGGGCGCGGTGGGGCCGAGGCGGGCCGGGGCGACCCCGGCGGCGCGGTACGCGGCGAGGGCTTCGCGCTGGCACAGGGCGAGACAGCGACGGTAGGCGCGCTGGCCCAGCTGATCGCGCAACGGCAGTCCGGACAGGGCGTTGATCGCGTTGTTGAGGTTCAACAGCAGCTTGGCGTGCTGCACTTCGGACATGTCGGTGCGGGCCTCGATCGCCAACCCGGCCGTGCGGAAGGCCGCGAAGAGCGTGTCGTCGGGCTCGGTCATGAGGCGGCCCGGCATGCCCTGGTGCACGGTGCCCGGCTCGGACTGCACCACGTTGTACGGCACCATCCCGGCCAGCACGGTGTGGCCGGGGAGCGCGGCACGCAGGGTGGCCGGGTTGTGCAGCCCGTTCTGGAAACTGACCACGACGGCGCCCGGGGCGAGATGAGGCGCGAGCTCCTCGGCTGCGGCCCCGGTACCGGCGGACTTCACCGTGACCAGCACATAGTCGGCCCCGGCTACGGCCTCGGGGCCGGTGGCCAGCACCAGCCGGTCCGGTGTGAGGTGGACGGGCGGCCGTACGGAGGTGCTCAGGGTGAGGCCCCGCTCGCGCAGCACGTCCATGGCACCGGGCCGACCGACGAGCGCCACGTCATGCCCGGCGGCGACGAGGTGACCACCGAGATGGCAGCCGATGCTGCCGGCACCGAGGACGGCGAAGCGGGGTGTGGGCATGGGGGCGTCTCCTGTGCACGAGCGGGGGCCGGCAGGGGCCAGCATGGCCCACGCGCACGTCCGCTGACCAGGCCCGGTCCGCGGCGGCGGACAGTCGCGTCACCTCGCCTCGCCGACGACGTTGCCGCGCCGGACGTCTGCTACCGGCCGTCGCGGCCCCTGCCCGGTCAGACGGGGGAAGGCGGACCGGCCGCCGACCACCCGGGCCGGGAGCCTCGCGCCATGCGCTGTTCGAGCCGCGCGCGGCAGTCCGGCCACTCCGCCGCGGTGATCGAGAAGATCGCGGAGTCACGGAGGCGACCTTCCTCACCTGGTACCCAGGACCGGGACCAGTTGCGCAGCACGCCCTCGAAGCGGGCGCCCACCCTCTCGATCGCAGCCCTCGACCGCCCGTTGCGCGCGTCCGTCTTCAGGTCGACCCGCGACACTCCCCAGTTCTCGAACGCGTGCCGGAACAACAGGTACTTCGCCTCGGTGTTCACGCCCGTCCCTTGCGCCGACCCGGCGAGCCAGGTGAACCCGACCTCGACCGCGTACAGTTCACCGCTCGTCGGCCACAGTCGCGGGTCCCAGCAGGCCCTGATCCCGATCGCCCGCCCCGAGGCCCGGTCCACCTGCGGTAGGGGGCCAGCTTTCCGGCGGCGGCGCGGGCGAGTTGGGCGTCGACGTACCCCTCGACCTCGTCGGCCGTGGGCACCCAGGTGAACCGACAGGAGCTGGGGTCGTCCTCCGCCGCCACGGCCAGGTCCGCCGCGTGGCGGTGCTCCAGTGGCTCCAGGCGCACGAGCGTGCCGTCCAGAACCGGTCCCTCAAGTGTGAGACTCATCGTTCACCCATCACGTGCCCGTACGGATGCGCAGCCCCGGCCCGTAGCGTTCCAGAGCATTCGCGGCCTTTCACGCGAATTGATGGCCGCTCAGTCGCGCAGCCTGCGCAGCCGCTCCGCGTCGCCGGTGCGCGGGCAGGTCACGCAGGCCTCGGCGGGGCGGATCGCATAGAACATGCAGCAACCGGTGCGCGTGCGGGTGGTGTACGTGCGGCCGTCCTCGTCGGTCAGCCGGCGGAAGCCGGCGCCTGACGGATAGGGGGGAACGGCGGCCGGGAGGACGTCGGTCGCGGCGCGTACGGCCTCCTGCTCCCGGCCCAGCATCCTGCCGAGGTACCAGATCCCGGACACGAGGTCGTCACCGACCATCCCCCACAGGGGACGCGCCCCGCGCCGTGCGACGGGGCCGATGGCGGCCAGCAGTGGACGCATGTGATCGGTCACCGCCATGCGCAACGCCGTGCGCAGAGCGGCTTCTTGAGGGAGCGTCAGCACGTCGGGGAGGCCGGCGAGGGCGTCGTCCGTCAGGCACGCGAGTTCCCCGCCGGGGGTGATGACGTACGTGCCCGACGCGAGATCCACCCACAGGTCTTTCGGGCGGATGCGCGGCACTCGTCGTTCGAGGAACCAGGCTCCTGCCGTCAACAGGCCCACCGACCAGGCGTAGTCGTGCAGGGCACGGGAGGCGGCGACATGCCGGCGGGCCGTGACCCCGTGGCGGTCCCGGATGCGGGCGACCTCGATGTCGACGAAGGCGTCGAGCGCACCGCGGTCCGACGTCAACTCCGCTGCGGTGAAACCCATTTCGGGCACACCCATGTCCCGTACAGCGCGTCCCGGTTCCACGACCCGCACGGTCAGTGCCTCGCAGACGTCGGCCAGTCGACGGTAGACGCCGCCCAGGGCGTGCGTGACGACGCCGGCCGAGGAGGTCTTCAGTGCCATGGACATGGGTGCTCCAGCCCGGGAAGTTCGCGAACAACCAGATAGGTAAGGCTTACCTTACTCAGATCACGGGCAGGGATCATCCATGACGTCCCGGAAGAGCCCCGAGGGCCACTCGATCACCGAATCTCCCCACAGTGACCGCACGGCCGGTTGATAAGTAAAGCAAGGCTTGCCTAAGCTCACGCCTTGTGACCGCTCCCCGACGGGGTGCACCCACCGGTGCGCTCTCCCCTGCCCTCAGACACGTCCCGCTCTTCCTGACCGGCCTCGCCGCCCTCGCCCTGTGCGCCGCGCTCAGCCTCGTCCTGGGCACCCGCTCCGTACCCCTCTCCACCGTGGCGGACGCCCTGTTCGGCCACGCCCATGGGCGCGAGGCGCTGGTGGTGACCGAGCTGCGGCTGCCCCGTACCGTCATCGGGCTCGCGGTCGGTGCGGCGCTCGGCGTCGCCGGGGCCGTCGCGCAGGGCATCACCCGCAATCCGCTCGCCTCGCCGACCACGCTCGGCATCAACGCGGGCGCCGGCTTCGCGGTCGTCGTCGCCATCTACGCGCTGGGGCTGGGCGACCCGGTCCAGTACGTGTGGTTCGCGTTCGCGGGCGCGGCGGCTGCCGCCCTGCTCGCCCAGGCGCTCGCCCGGCGCTCGGGTGACCTCGACCCCGTACGTCTGGCGCTCGGCGGCACCGTGCTCCAACTCGTGCTGCTGTCCTGGACGTCGGCGGTGATGCTGCTGAACCAGCGGACCCTGGACGAGGCCCGTTTCTGGCTGGCCGGGTCCCTGTCCGGCAGGCCCCTGGGGGTGCTGTGGCCGGTGCTGCCCACTCTCCTGCTCGGACTGGTCGTCGCCCTCGCCCTCTCCCCCGCCCTCAACGCCCTTGCGCTGGGCGACGATTCGGCGCAGGCGCTGGGCGTTCCGGTGGCCCGGATCCGGCTGGCGGGCGGGATCGCGGTGGTGCTGCTCGCCGGTTCGGCGGTCGCCATGGCCGGCCCCGTCGCCTTCATCGGCCTGGCCGCACCCCATCTCGTACGGCCCCTGCTCGGCAACGACCACCGGCTGCTGGTGCCCGGCTGTCTGATCGCCGGCCCGCTGCTGCTGCTCGCCGCCGACGTGCTCGGCCGGCTGGTGATCCGCCCCTCGGAGCTGGAGGTCGGCATCGTGACGGCGTTCCTCGGCGCGCCGCTGCTCGCTCTGCTGGCCCGGAAGGTGACCCGATGAGCACCGCCGCCGTGGCCCTGCGTACGGCATCCACGGCCCGCGCCCGGGTACGTCGCCGCGTCCTGGCCTTCGCCGCGGTCGGCTTGGTGGCGCTGTTCGTACTGCTCACCGTGTCCCTGACGATCGGTGAGGTGCCGATGCCCGCGGGCACGGCGCTGCGTGCGCTGGCCGGGTTCGGGGACGCGGGGGACGTGCTGGTCGTGCAGCAGTTCCGGGCGCCGAGGGCGGTGGCGGCCATCGTCGCCGGTGCCGGGCTGGGGGCGGCCGGATGTGTGCTGCAACGGCTGTTCCGTAACCCACTCGCGTCTCCGGATGTCATGGGCGTGACAGGCGGGGCGTCGCTGGGCGCGGTCGCGCTGATCGCGGCCGGGGCCGCACAGGCGCTGATCCCTGTGGGGGCACTGGGCGGAGGGCTGCTGGCGGCGCTGCTTCTGGGCGTGTTCGCCTGGCGCTCGGGGCTCGCCGTCACCCGTCTCGTGCTCACCGGCCTCGCCGTC
This sequence comes from Streptomyces sp. MUSC 14, assembly GCF_001866675.1. Taxonomy (NCBI): domain Bacteria; kingdom Bacillati; phylum Actinomycetota; class Actinomycetes; order Kitasatosporales; family Streptomycetaceae; genus Streptomyces; species Streptomyces sp. MUSC 14. The sequence continues at coordinate 210,815 of NZ_MLYN01000013.1, read as the reverse complement.
CAGGCGGGTCTCGCCGCCGCCGTGAACCTCATGATCGTGCGCTTCCCGGCCGAGCTCGCCGGGTCGGCGCTCCAGTGGACCACGGGGTCGGTGTACGGCCGCACCTGGACGGAGGTGTGGGGAGCCGGCGGTGCCATGGTCGTCGCGCTCGTCGCCGCCCTGGTGCTGCACCGCAGGCTGGCAGTCCTCGACCTCGGGGACGACTCGGCGGGCGCCCTGGGTCTGCGGACGTCCGCCGCTCGCCTCCAACTCCTCTTCGTGGCTGTCGCGTTGACGTCGCTCGCCGCCGCGCTCGCCGGTCCGGTGACGTTCGTGGCGCTGGCCGTGCCGCACATCGTGCGGTTCGTCACCGGGCCGCCGACGGCCGCGTCCCTGGGTCTGGCCGGGCTCACCGGGGCGGTGCTGCTCCTCGCCTCCGACCTGGTCGTGCAGCACCTGCTGCCGGTGCAGGGGTTGCCGGTGGGGGCGGTCACCGCCACCCTCGGGGCCCCCTGGCTCCTGGTGCTGATGTTCCGGCAGAGCTCGCCCCTCCGCGGGACCCGACCATGACCGCCGCGGCCGAGGGCTCTCGACAGCCACGTACCACCGGCGGCGCCCCGGACGCCCGCCCGCAGTCGCACATCACCGGCGCACCGCACGCGCACGCGCATCAGGAGTCGCACATGACCAACCAGCTTCGCGCCGAGGGTCTCGACCTGCACTACGGCGAGCGCCTCGTCGTCGGCGGGCTCGATCTGGCCCTGCCCGGGGGTGCCGTCACCGCGATCGTCGGCCCCAACGCCTGCGGGAAGTCGACCCTGTTGCGCGGGCTGAGCCGGCTGCTCGCCCCGGCCGCCGGAACGGTCACACTGGACGGCGCCGACATCCACCGTATGTCCGCGCGGACGCTGGCCCGCAGGGTGGGACTGCTGCCCCAGCAGCCGGTCACGCCCGAGGCGATCACCGTGGAGGCGCTCGTACGTCTGGGCCGCTATCCGCACCAGCGGCTGCTCAGCCCCTGGTCGGCCGCCGACCAGCGGGCGGTGGACCAGGCCCTGGAGCGCACCGGCACCACCGCGCTGCGCGACCTCCCGGTGGACCAGCTCTCCGGCGGCCAGCGCCAACGCGCCTGGATCGCCCTGGCGTTGGCGCAGGACACCGAGCTGCTGCTGCTCGACGAGCCGACCACCTTCCTCGACCTGCGCCACCAGCTCGACGTCCTCGACCTGGTCGCCGCCCTGCACGCCGAGGCGGGCCGCACCGTGGTGATGGTGCTGCACGACCTCGGACAGGCCGCCCGCTACGCGGACCACATGGTGGTGCTCAGCGACGGCCGCCTCGCCGCCGCCGGCGCCCCGGCCGACGTCCTCGACGAGGAGCTGGTCAAGTCCGTGTTCCACGTGGAGTGCCGGGTGATCCCGGACCCGGAGACCGGCACCCCCCTGGTCATCCCGAAGGGCAGTGCGGTCCGGCACCCCGCCGCGACCGCCTGACCTCGGCACACCTGTCACCGCCCGAACACCACACCCGTCAGCACCTACCGGACCTACCAGAGAGACCCCCATGTCCCAGCGCTCTCCCCTGCGCGGAATCAGCCGGCTGCTCACCGTGCTGCTCTCCGTCGTCCTCGGCACGGCCGTACTGGCCGCGTGCGGCAGCGAGAAGTCCGACCCGGCCAGCACCGCGGGCTCGGCACCGGCCGGGTTCCCGCGCACCCTCAAGACCGTGATGGGCGACGTGAAGATCCCGTCGAAGCCGAAGCGCGTCGTCGTGCTCGACACCGGTGAGCTGGACGACGTCACCCTGCTCGGCATCGACCCGGTCGGCGCGGTCGCCCCGCACTTCAAGACCGAGGGCGGCTTCCCGACGTACCTGAAGGGCGAGCTGAGCGGCACCGCCGACGTCGGCCCGCTGCTCGAACCCAACCTGGAGAAGATCGCCTCCCTCAAGCCCGACCTGATCCTGTCCTCCAAGGTCCGGCACGAGAAGATCTACGACAAGCTCAGCGCCATCGCGCCCACCGTCTTCACCGCGACCACCGGTGGTGTCTGGAAGGAGAACCTGAAGGTCCACGCCCGGGCGCTCGGCCTGGAGAAGGAGGCCGCCACGAAGCTCAAGGAGTACGAGACGCGGGCGAAGGCCCTGGGCGAGGCCATCAGGAAGAAGGACGGCGGCACCATGCCGACCGCGTCCGTGGTCCGCTTCATCGCCGGCCCGACCCGCCTCTACCAGACCAACTCCTACAGCGGCGTCGTCCTCGCCGACATCGGCCTCAAGCGGCCCGCGTCCCAGATCTCCGACGACCCCGACGTCACCATGCGGGACGTCAGCCCGGAGGAGATCGACCGGGCCGACGCCGACCTGATCTTCGTGACGACCGCCGACACCCCGGACAAGACCCAGGAGAAGCAGGTCACCTCCAACCCCGTCTGGAAGGACCTGTCGGCCGTCAGGAACGGCAAGGTCCACGACGTCCCCGACGAGACCTGGATGTCCGGCATCGGTGTCCAGGCGGCCGGACAGGTCCTCCAGGACGTCGCCAGGGCAACCGGCGTGCGCCTCCCGCAGAAGTAGCTCCCGCTCCCCGAGGTGGGCCGCACCTCAGGTCACAGAGTGCGGCCCGCCGCCGCCAACACCCAACCCGTCAGCGGGGGTTGTTCCTCACCCATGCGTCTGTACCTGCTCGCCCTCAATCCGACGGACTCCGTCACCGAGGGCTTCCTGCCCGCCGCCGCCCGGCTGGGCCTGGACGTCACCGTCCTCTCCGACCAGCCCGAAGGCCATCACCGCACCCACCCGGACATCGAGGTCCTGGAGTGCGACGTCCGCGACCATCACGCCGTCGTCACCCGCATCTCCACGCACCACCGCCCCGACGCGGTCTTCACCAACAGCGACCACCTCCAGGTCCAGGCCGCCCTGGCCGCCGCCTACTTCGACCTGCCCGGCAAGGACTGGCGGGCCGCCCTGCGCACCAAGGACAAGGCCGAGATGCGGCGCCGGCTCGCCGCGGCGGGCGTGGACACGGTGTGGTCGGCCGAGCTGACCGAGGCCGTCGCACCCGACGACGCCCCGTACCCCTGTGTCCTCAAGCCGCGCGAGGGTGTCGCCAGCGAGGACGTCGTCCTCGTCCACGGCCCCGAAGAACTCACCGCCCACGCCAAGGAGATCCTTCGACGACGTCCGGGCGCGGTCCTGGTCGCCGAGGAGTACCTCCCCGGTGAGCTGTTCACCCTGGAGACCCTCGGCGACGGGCGGCACCGCCACCTCCTGGGCGGCTTCCGCACCGAGCTGTCGCCACCGCCGTACTTCGTCGAGGAGCGGATGACGTACGTCCCCGCCCACCCCGGGCCGGTGACCGAGCAGGTCCTGGCCCAACTGGACGCCCTGGGTGTGGGGTTCGGCGCGTGTCACACCGAGTTCGTGGTGCACGAGGGGCGGGCGGGGCTCATCGAGGTGAACTACCGGGCCATCGGCGACCAGTGCGACCTGCTGCTCGCCCGGCTGCTGGAGATCCCGCTCTTCGAGCACATCCTGCGCACCCATCTGGGCGAGCCCCTCCCGGCCGACCTGGGCGCCCGCCGCGACCGTGCCGCGCGGCTGGAGTATCCGTGCGCCGACCGCGCAGGAATCCTCGTGTCGGCCCCGGCCGCCTGCGAACGCACGGTCGACGGCGTCCATCTGACGTACCGTCCGCTGCGGACGGCGGGCGAGCGGCACGAACTGCACCACACGAACCGCGACTATCTGGGCGTCCTGCGGGCCGTGGGCACCGACGGGCCGGCGGTGGAGCGGGTGTCGGCCGGGTTCCTGGCAGACGAGCGCTGGGAGATCCGGCCGTGACCGCGCCGACGGTCACGGACGCCTGTGAGGCCGCGCTGCTCCGGCGGGTCCTCGGCGCGCTGCTGCGTGAGGACGTGGTCGGGCTGCGCAGCCGCAGTACGCTCGAACACCGCCCGGACGGCGTCTGGTTGCGGCTGCCCGCCGAGTCCGGCGCCCTGCTGCTGCCGGTCGCCGACGACGGCTACCAGTGCGCGTACGCCGCCCGGCTGCCCCTCCTGCTGCGCGAGCCGGACGGCACCGCACTGACCTCGTGCGACACCGTGCTGGGCGCCCTGCGCGAACTCGCCGAGCCCGTGGACCGCGCCGGCTTCGACGCGTTCGCCGAGGAATGCCGGCAGACACACGACACGATGCGGCTGCACGCTCGGACCCGGGCGGACGTCGAGGGGCGGCTGACCGCCCGGTACGGGCCGGATCCGGCCCACTGGAGCGGCCTCGCCCTCGACACGCTCGCCGCCCGGACCGACCATCCCGTCTACCCGACCGCACGCGGCCGTTCGGGACTGAGCGAGCGACAACTGCGTTCCTATGCCCCGGAGTTCCATCCCCGCTTCGCACTGCGCTGGCTGGCCCTGCCGCGCGCGGCGGTCACCCTGACCGGGAGCCTGCCCGAACTGTGGCCCCCGCCGGCCCAGCTCGGTCTGTCCGGGACCGGCCGCGACGAGGTGCTGCTGCCCGTCCATCCGCTGACCGCCGGCCCGGCACTCGACGACGCCCTGCGGGCCACGGGACTGTCGGCAACAGCCCGGCTGTCCGAACACGCCCGCCTCGATGTCGTACCGACGCTGTCGATGCGTACGGTAGCCACCGTCGCGGACCCCGCGCTGCACCTCAAACTCCCCCTGGCCACCGCGACGTTGGGGCTGCGCAACAAGCGGACGATGAAGCCCGGCACGCTCGTCGACGGCGCGGCGGGACAGCGGCTGCTGGAGGCGGTCATCGCACGTGAACCGCGCTTCCGGGACGCGATCCTGCACGCCGACGAGACGACCTACGCACACGCCGGCCATGAACTGCTCGCCGTGCTGTGCCGCCGACTCCCGCCCGGCCTCGACGACTCCGCCGTCGTACCGCTCGCCGCGCTCCTCGCCGAGGCACCCGGCGGACGCACGGTCCTCGACCACCTCGCCGACCGCTTCTACGGCAGTGACCCGCTCGCCCTGCTGGACGCCTTCCTGACGCTGCTGTTCGACTGGCAGACCACCCTGTTCGCCTACGGCATCGCCCTGGAGTCGCACCAGCAGAACGTCTCGCTCGTGCTGCGCCCGGGCAGCCTGCGTCTGTTGTTCAAGGACAACGACGGGCCACGCGTCAACTCCGCACGGCTGGCGGCGCGGCTCCCCGGTCCCTGGGGATTCGACGATCCCCGGATCCTCACCGTCGAAGACGGGCCGCTCGCCGACCTGTTCGCGACGATCACCGTCCACCTGTGCGCCGGCTCCTACGCCTTCGGACTCGCGCGGCATCGCGACGCGCTGCTGGCGCTGATCCGACACCGGCTCTCGGAGGCGGCCGACCGGGTCGGCGGCCGGGCGGGGACCGTCCTGCGGGAGCGCGTCCTCACCGCGCCCAGGCTGCCGGTGAAGGCGATGGTCACCGCCGGGACGTTGCTGGCCAAGGAGCGGTCCGGCGCGGCGGACATCAACAAGCACTACACCACCGGACCCAACTACCTGCTCCCCTCGGGAGGTTCCGCATGACTGCCGAGGCCGTGCGGATGCCGGCGACGACCGCGTTCGGCCGCGGACACGTCCACGCCGTGGCCGGCTGCTACTTCGTGGCCTCCTTCGCGGCGCTCGGGCTGCCGCCGTACCTCACCGCGATCCTGCCGGAACTGGGCGACCGGCAGGCGCGCTGGGCGGGTGTCCTGTACGTCGTGCCGACGGTGTTCGGCGCCGTGGGCGCCCCGCTGTGGGGACGCCTCGCCGACCGCCACGGACGCAAACGGCTTCTGTTGCGTGCCCAGTTGGGGCTGGCGGTGGCCTTCGTACTGGCGGGCTGGGCGGACTCGCTGGCGACGTTCACGCTGGCGCTGGTGTTCCAGGGCATCCTCGGCGGCACGTTCGCCGCCTCCAACGGCTATCTGGGCGCGGCCCTGGAGGGCCCGGCCCTGTCCAGGGCGCTCACCCTGATGCAGGGCAGCGCGCGGGCCGCACTCGTCGTGGCGCCTGTCGTCGTCGGCTCGCTGTCCGGCTGGCTGTCACCGCACCGCCAGTACGTCCTGCTCGCCGTACTGCCGCTGGCCGCCGCGCTGTTGCTCGCCGCGCTGCCCGAACCGGGTCCGGCCGCAGTGGAGTCGGCGGCCGGGCCGGAGGCGTTCACGGGGGAGCCGCCGCTGGTGTCGCTGACGGCGCTGTACGCCCTGGAGTTCGCCTTCGTGTTCTGCACCGTCATCTCCTTCCCGTATCTGATCGCCCTGGTCGACGACCGGCTCCCGGGCACCTCCCCGGCCCTCTCCGGCCTGCTGTTCGCCCTGCCGCACCTGTGCTACCTGGTGACGGCGCTCGCCGTGCACGCCGCTTTCCGCTCCCGTCCGCTGACCGGTATCGCGCTGGGTTTCGCCTGCATAGCGCTCGGGCTCGCCGGACACGCGGTGGCCTACTCGCTGCCCGCGCTGATCGCCGTACGACTGCTGCTCGGCGCCGGGCTCACCCTGGGGCTGGTGTGCCTGTCGATACTGGCGGCCGACTGTGCCAGGGGCAGGGCGCCCGGCGGGATGTTCGGGTCGCTGGAGTTCTTCTCCAAGGCCGGCGCGGTCGCCGCCGGCATAACCGCGGCGGCCGGCAGCGCGCGCTTCGGCCCGGCCGCCCCCGTCCTGGTCGGCGGCACGGCCGCCGCCGCGACCGTCCTCACCACCCTCGTCCCCCCACTGATCCACCGGACCCGCAGGAGCCGTTGATGCCCTCCCTGACCCAGTCGGCCAGGACCACCACCGCACTGCCCGCCGCCGACGACGCGGTGGCCCACACTCTGCTCAACTGCCTGCTGCGCGAGGTGTCGGGGCCCGAGCACCAGAGCGTCGTCCACGACGGACATCTGCTGCTGCGGCTCCCGCGCCGCGGGGTCCTCCTCCGCGTCGCCCTGCGCCGCACCTCGCTGCTGGGCGCGCACCGGTTCACCGGGCCGGTACTGGAGCGGCACGAGAGCGGCTGGCGGGAGGTGGACTGGCGGCGGCTGGCCGCGCACACGCAGGACGAGCTGTCGCTGCGGACGGGGGTGCACAACGAGGAGTTCCTGGAGCAGATCGCCTCCAGCCATGCCGCCGTCGCGACCGCGCTCCTCGCACCCCGACCCGCCGACCTGCCCGACGACCGGCTCTCCGCCTACCTCGCCTCCGAGCAGTCCCTGCTGTTCGGACACCGCTTCCACCCCACTCCCAAGGCCCGCACCGGCGATCCGCGCGCCTGGTCCGCGTACGCTCCGGAGGTCGGTGCCGCGTTCCCGCTGCGGCACCTCGCGGTCCGCGCCCACCTGATCGCCGAGGAGTCGGCCGAGCCGTCGGCGAGTGCCGCACTGGACCGCCTGCGCCCGGATGTCCCGGACGGCTTCCGGCTGCTGCCCGCCCACCCCTGGCAGTACGACACCCTCCGGGCACACCCGGCGCTGCGCGCCGCCCTCGACCGGGGCGACGTCGTCGACCTCGGCCCGGGCGGCCGGCCCTTCGCCGCCACCGCCTCGGTGCGCACCCTGTACGACGGGGACACCTTCCTCAAGTTCAGCCTGAACGTGCGGATCACCAACTGCCTGCGCAAGAACAGCAGTTACGAGCTCTCCGGCGCCGTCGCCCTGACCCGCGTGCTCGCTCCGGCCCTCGCCGACCTGGCCGACCGGTTCCCCGGCAGCGCCGTGCTCCGCGAACCGGCGTACCGCACGCTGGCCCTCCCCGGCCCGGACGGCACTCCGATCCGGGAGCTGTTCGAGGGCTTCGGAGTCATCGTGCGCGAAGGCCTGCCGCAGCGGCTGGCACCGGGCACCACTCCCCTGCTGGCGGCGGCCGTCGCCGACGAGTACCCGACCGGCGCCGCACACATCTCGCGTCTGCTGGCGGGGGCGGACGAGCGGGCGGCCCTCGACTGGTGGTCGGCGTATCTCGACCTGCTCGTCCCGCCCGTGCTGGCCGCCTGCTTCGACCATGGGCTGGTCCTGGAACCCCACCTCCAGAACGTCCTGATCTGTGTCGACTCCCACGGCAGGCCCGCCCAGGTGCTCTTCCGCGACCTGGAGGGCACGAAGCTGGTCCCCGAGCACCACGCCGGGACGCTGGCCGCGCTGCCGCCCGAGGTCGCGGGACCGATGACGTACGACTCCCAGCGCGGCTGGGACCGGGTCGTCTACTGCCTGCTGGTCAACCACGTCGCCGAGCTGCTCGCCGCGCTCGCCGACCTGCACCCGCGGGCGGAGGCCGCGCTGTGGGCCCGGGTTCGCGCCGTGCTGGAGACGTACTCCGACCGGTTCGGCCGCCCGCCCCGCCTCGCCGCCCTGCTCGCCGGCGTGCCCCTGCCCGCCAAGGCCAACCTCCTCACCCGCTGGGAGCGCAAGGCCGATCGCGACGCGGGCTACGTCCGGCTGCCGTCCCCGCTCGCCGAGGACATCCTGCGCGACACGGCCGGGAGCACCCGATGACCGCACCGACCCCCGCGGTCCGCGACCGCGCCCTGTCCCTTCCCTCCTCCGAACTCCCCTCCTACCTCTACGACTTGGTGGCCCTGCGGTCTCATGCCGCCGCGGTCCGGGACGCACTTCCGGAGCGGGTCGAGGTGTACTACGCGGCCAAGGCCAACCCGGAACCGGAGATCCTCGGCGCGCTCGACCCGTATGTCGACGGCTACGAGGTCTCCTCAGGCGGCGAACTCGCCCACGTCGCCGAGGCGGTGCCGGACCGGCCGCTCGCCTTCGGCGGGCCCGGCAAGACGCCGGACGAGATCACGGCCGCGCTGGAGCACGGCGTCGACCGCTTCCACGTGGAGAGCGTCCACGAACTGGGCATGCTGGCCGAGCTGGCGCGCAGACACGTGCCCGGGCAGCGGGTGGCGGTACTCCCCCGGGTCAACCTGGCAGTGCCGGAGGGGGCGTTGACGAGCAGCTCACTGGCGATGGGCGGGCGTCCGACGCCGTTCGGGCTGGATCCGGCTCGTGCGGGCGCCGTCGTGCGCGCGCTGAGCGACGGCACGTATCCGCAGCTCGCACTGCGCGGCATGCACGCCCACCTGGCCAGCGGCCTGGAGGCGGCGGAACAGCTCGCGGTGGCGGAGTCGGTGGTCGACTGGGCCATGGGGCTCGGGGTACCCCTCGCCGAGGTGAACGTCGGCGGCGGCATGCACGTCGACTACACGTCCCCGGAGCGCCGCTTCGACTGGACGGCGTACGGCCGGGGACTGGCCCGCCTCACCGCCGCACATCCCGGGCTGACCCTGCGCATCGAGCCGGGGCGGGCGCTGACGGCGTACTGCGGCTGGTACGCCACCGAGGTGCTGGACGTGAAGCCCAGCCACGGCGAGGAGTTCGCCGTCGTCCGCGGCGGCACCCATCATCTGCGCACCCCGGCGACGAAGGGCCACGACCAGCCCTGCGCCGTCCTGCCGGTGGACACCTGGCCGCACCCGTGGCCGCGGCCCGCCGCCGAGGGCGAGCGCGTCACACTGGCCGGACAACTGTGCACACCGAAGGACGTCCTGGCCCGCCGGGTACCGGCGCCGGGGCTCCGGGCCGGTGACCGCGTGCTGTTCGCGCTCGCGGGTGCCTACGCGTGGAACATCTCCCACCACGACTTCCTGATGCACCCCCGCCCCGGTTTCCACTTCCTGGACACCGAGGCCGACGCGCTCCCGCGTGCCGACGGATGAGGGGCGGCCGCGCCTCGACCGACAGGGCCGTACGGGACCGCAGCGCTACGACCGCTCCCCGCCGCCCGATCCGCCCCCTCCTGGCAGGTCCCGCACGGCGCGGGCGACCTCCGTGCCGAGGTCGTCGAGGCTGTGGTCGGGGCCGAGGATCATCCGGCGCAGCTGGGGCATCGCGATGCTCCAGCCGGCCAGAGCGAGGGTGAAGAACACCCGGGTGCGCGCGTCACCGCCCGCACCGCCGGACTCCGCCGCCTCGACCTTGTCCCGGTAGTGGCGGGTCCGGGCCTCCTCGGCCGGGACGGGCTGGTCGCCGATCTCCAGCGCCTCCCACATCACCAGACGCAGTGCCTCGGGCCGGGCCCGGTGATAGGCGAACAGGAGCTCCGCGTAGCCGGGCAGGTCCTCGCTGGGCGGTACGGCCTCGGCCAGCTCGGCCAGCGCGCGCTCCAGGACGACGGCGAAGAGCTTGTTCTTGTCACCGAAGTAGTCGTAGATCGCACGTTTGTTGGCCTTGGCCTCGGCGGCGATACGGTCCACCCGGGCGCCCGAGACGCCGTGTGCGGCGAACTCCTGCGTCGCCGCCGCGAGAATGCGTTCCCTGGTCGCTGCCGAGTCGTATGCCATGCGCCCATGCTAACGAACCAGTTCGTTTGCGAGCGCGGGCGGCGACGGCCTGCGCCTCCTGGAGCCGTCGCCGAAGGCAAGGGGCGCTCCTTCGGGCTGAGCGAGGCCGGTCCGGACGTCATCCGGCGGGCCCATGCCGTGCATCGGCTTCGTGCCGTGCTCCCCGCCGGACCGCGTCTTCCTGGCCGGCGCGGTGAAACCGGCCGCCGGGTATCCCTCGGACGACATGCGCGGCTTCGACGAGCGCCGGCGGCCCGGAAACCACGAGAAGAACCGCGCCGCCGTCCGTGCCGTTGACGGCCCTCGCGACGGCCAAGGGCATCACGATCACCTAGCTGACGCTGACCTGGCCGCCGGCCCAGGACGACGACATCGTGCCGATCCCGGGCACCCGCAGCCCGCACCGGATGGCGGAGAACGGCGCGGCCGGCGCCCGCTGCCCCGAGTCCACGATGCCGGCCTGATGGTCCCCAGCCGTCCGGGCCGAGGGGCGTGGGCCAAGGGCGGCGTCATCGACCCTGCGCGGGACACGCTGTCGACCGCGACCCCGGCGCGACCGTGGGGAGGGCCGCGAAGCCCGCACCGTGTCCGTGCGGCTCCGGTGCCGGGCCGCACGGACACACGTCACTGGGCTCAGGCCAGCTGCGCGGACACGATGGTGACCGGCTCCACCGGCACATCGCCGTGCCCGGCCCGGGACGTCGTGGGCACTCCCTCGATCGCGTCCACGAACTCGGTGCCCGCCACGACCTTCCCGAAGACCGCGTAACCCCAGCCGTCCTGACCCGGGTAGTTCAGGAAGTCGTTGCCATTGGTGTTGATGAAGAACTGCGCGCTCGCCGAGTGGGGGTCCGAGGTCCGGGCCATCGCCACCGTGTACTTGTCGTTGCGCAGGCCGTTCTTGGCCTCGTTCTCCACGCGCTGCGGCGCCGGGCGCTGCTGCATCTCCGGGGTGAAGCCGCCGCCCTGAATCATGAAGCCGGGGATCACCCGGTGGAAGATCGTTCCGTCGTAATGTCCGGCCCGGACGTACTCGACGAAGTTGGCCACCGTCTTCGGCGCCTTCGCCTCGTCGAGTTCCAGCGTGATGTCTCCGGCGGAGGTGTTCAGCAATACTTTGGTCATTCGGCCATCGTATGTCGCAGGCTGGGGAAACCCGGGAACCGGGCCGTCGTGACCGGCCGAGCACCGCGGGAGGGGCTCGGGCCAGCTGAGCCGAGGGGAGTCGCTTTCGTCACGGGCACAGAAACACTCACCATGGGCATGGGGGCCGGACCGCATGAGAGGCCCGCCGCCCATCGCCCTTCGGTCGCTTTCGGCTCTGGCCAGGCTTCGGCGGCCCTGTGCTCGCGGACGCGACGCGGCTCGTGCGGCGGCCCGACAATGTCCCCAGCCAGGAGCCGACACTGGCATCGGTGAAGCCGCAGGTCATATAGCCCACGATGCCGGCCGGGCCGCCCGCGAGGCCGGTCAGGAGGACGGCGCCGGAAGCGAGGGCGAGCAGAACGCACCACGGGTTGACGCGGTCGGGGCCGTACCGGTCGACCCGTCGGCCGGCCGCGGGTGCCAGGAACATGCTGGCCGCGTCGATCAGCGCGAGCAGGGCGACCGCGGTCCAGGCCGCACTGAACGCGCCGAAGACCGTGACCTGGACGTAGAGCGACCTCCGCGGCAGCGGCTCGTGACGCAGCAGGCGAAGCGTGTCGGCGAGCAGGGTGGGACAGCGGTCACGCGCGGTCGCGGCACCGCGTGGCAGGGCGAAGCCGAGGGCGAGGGCCGGCAGGCCGGTGAGAGCGGCCGCCACCAGGTACGGGCCCGCCAGCCCAGGTGTTCGCCCAGTACGCCGCCGAAGGCACGCGCCAGCAGAATGCCGCCGACCAGACCCGCCTGGAGCGTGCCGGTCACAGCACCCCGGCGCTCGGGCTCGACCATGCCCGCGGCCACGAACAGCAGGATCTGCGGAACGACGGTGGCGGCGCCCACGACCGCCTCGGCGGCGAGCAACGGCCCGAGGGCCGGGGCGAGTCCGGCCGCGAGCAGTGCGTACGCGGTGACGAGCAGCAGCGCGGTGACGAGCGGCCGCCGCGACAGCCGGTCGCCGAGGGGCACCAGCAGAAAGATCCCGGCGGCGTACCCGAGCCGCGTGACGGTGGCCAGCACGGCGGCCGAGTCCCGGCCGACGGCGAAACCGCGGGCGATCAGCGGGGTGACGGCCTGCGGAAAGTGGGCGTCGCACGGTCAAACGAACCAGTTGGTTCTTACCGCGTCCTACGATGGGCTGTCGACGAACCGGTCGCACATCGAGAGAGGAACGGCATGCCCGCTCTGCGCCAGGCCCGCGTCTGCGACCACGGAGCGATCGTCGAGTGCGTCCAACGCTGGTGGACGGACTCACGCAGCCCCGAGCAGGCCCGGGAGTTGTCCCTGCTGCTGCCCAGACTGTTCCTCCAGTTCTTCTCCGCCACCAGCCTCGTCCTGGAGGACGACTGCGGCATCAGGGCGTTTCTCGTCGGCTTCCACTCGGCCGACAACGACACCGAGGCGTACATCCACTTCGTGGGAGTTGCTCCGGAACTGCGCGGACGGGGCGTGGCCCGCGACCTCTACGCGACGTTCTTCCGACGTGCCGCCGAGGCGGGCCGCGCGGAGGTGCGCGCGATCACCTCACCGACGAACACGGGCTCCATCGCCTTTCACCGCGCCATGGGGTTCGCTGTGGAGCGCGGGGACCGAGAGATCGGCGGCCTGCCCGTGCACACCGACTACGACGGCCCTGGGCAGGACCGGGTGTGCTTCCGCAGGAGCCTCTGACACGGCCCGTCCGGTGACGAGACGACCCCGGCCCTGTCAACCGGTGACGGACGGCCGGGTCCGCTCGTAGATGGTCCCGCCGGGTATGAACCAACCCGCTGTCTTCCGCACCGCGGGGCTCGGGTCACTTGCCTGGGACGAACCAGGTCCGCTCCCGGTGCGCAGGTGTCCCACCCCTCACGCACAGCCGCGTTCGGGTCCCGCGGCCCGGCACGGACGGCGCCCACCGCGCTGTCCCCACGTCGCAGCAACTCGCGATACGCGGCGACGGTCCGCTGAGGATCACAGCACGTCCCGCCGAACAGGTTTCCATGCCCACGCTGGCCGAGGCGTCGATCCTTCACCACGGGGGTCGCTACGTCGTCCGCGGTGCCTGACCGGACGCCGTCGAAGGGGCCTGGCCTTCCGGACAGCGGCTCGTCATCGTCGAGTTCCCGGACATGGAACGGGCCAAGGAATGGTACGCCTCGCCCGAATACGCGCAGGTGCTGAAGATACGTCAGGTCGCACTCGAACGCCGGCTCCTGTTCGCCGAGGGCCTGCCCGAGTAGCCGTTCGCCTCAGCTCTCTTCTCTCCTCTCACCTGCCCTCTCTTCCCCTCAGTCCTCCTCGGCCCGCGAACGTCGTACGGCGTGGCAGGCCCGGGCCGGGATGTACGCGCGCAGCCGACGGCCGACGCGGCCCCGGGCCCGGGCCATCACCAGCAGGGCCCGGGCTGCGGCCGGGGTGGGCCCAAGGTCGTTGGTCACGGCCACTTCGACACCGCCGTTGTACTGCGCTGACAGGTTGTAGATGAAGGTGCCCAACGTCGCCAGGAACGTACCCATGGCGACTTCCAGGGTGACGACGCCGATCGAGACCGCGAAGACGGTGCGCAGCTCCGGCAGGACGTCCGGGGCCATCGCTTCCACCATGAACCAGACGACGACAGCGGTGCCGACCGCGAGCGCACCGAGCCCGGTCAGGAGCAGGAAGCTCGTCACCATCACCGACCACGGATCCCCCTCCGATATGCGCATCCGCACCGTCCACACTCCGGGTCCCGGGCCCCGGTCGGGGAGTGCCGGTGGCCGTGCCGCCGGTCTGTACGGGGCAGGAGGAGTTGAGGGCGGCACCGTCCGCTCCTCGGTGTGATCGGTGTGCCGGGTGCGCGACAGTTCGCCGACGGCTCCGTCGTTCCGTACGCCGTGGGCCCCGCCGCCCTGCTCCCGAGCCATCCGTCCGCGGGCGATGCTGCGGGGCCTGCGCCTGGCTCGACTCATGCCTGTCTCCCTGACTGGCGTGGCAGCCTCACATGAGCCCTCCCGCATCGAACGGGCCTGCGTCGACCGCCCTGCGGCCTTGGGGGGGCCTGCGGGTCCGTGCCTCCGACGGTATGGGCCCGGTCGGGATCACGCACCCGCAGCCGATGTCCCGAAACGCCTGGCGGCGGGCGCTGCCTGCGCCTGCGGTACCGCCTTCCCGGGCCGGGCCGCGCTCACGGGCGGCGCGGAACGACTCCGGACCATCGACGCCGAATGGGCGTACGGGCCTGTGGGTGACCGTCCTCCCCGTGGCCGATCCCGGCACCGGCCGCCTGATCGGCTCCGGCACCGGTCTCCGGACCCGGCGGGCGTGCCGGATCATCGAGTCCACGGGCCGGCCCGTGCCGTACCAGGACCCGCCGGACGCCACCCTGGGGAGACACGGGCGGACCCACGAGCGTGGGCGCCTCAGACTCCTGCCCCACGCGACGGGGACCCGGCCGGCGACGAAGGAGAGGTGCAGGGCTACCTCGTGAAGGGGCCGTGTCGTCCGTGGAGGACGGAGGCGTACCCCGCCGTCGGGCGCGCCCATGGCATCGGCGGCGACGGCGTCGGCGAGCGGCCGCCAGGGGACGTCGTCCGGCGCCAGTGCCGGTGTCAGTACCCGTGGTGCCGGTGGACGGGCAGCCGTCACTCCCGAGTTGCCGACCGTGCAGGACGTTCGGAGTCGCACGGCGCACGCGCGCCTCGCTTCACCTCACCTCACCGGACGGAGGCCCGGGACGGGCAGCACCGGTAAGGCCGGTCGCGGGCGGCCGTGCGACGGCTCGCCCCTCACCGGCGCCGACGACGGCGCGACACCGACCGCCCGGCTCGGGTTCGTCCGGCTCCGGTTCGTCCGGCCAGGCGGATTCGCCCGGTCCTGGTTCGCTCCGGCCGCCCCTCGGCGCGCCCGGCACCGGGACTACGGCCGCTCGTCGGACCGTTGCCCGGCTCCCTCGCCCCCGGCCGCCGCCCCGTCCCGCAGGAGCCCGTCGAGCGCCGTGAGCACATGCCCGCAGATCTTGTCCGGTTCGGCGCTGGCGAGCGGTTCCTGGCCCACCACGACCCGCATCAGACCGATGCCGAGCAGCCAGGCCATGGCGAGCTGGGCACGCAGCTTGCTGTCGTCGGCCGTGGAGAGGGCGGCGAGCGCGGCGGCGTACTCCTCGCCCAGCGCGCGGACGGTGTCCGGAGCGGCGTCCGCACTGCCGATGGAACGCAGGTAGACGGCGAGCAGGCGGTCCGAACCGGGTTTGCCGCCGTCCGCGAGGACACCGCGCAGCGCCGTCTCGAACAGCCGCTCCGGGGGCGTGCCGTTCACCTGCTCCTTGCCTCCCTGCGCCATCACCTCTGTGAGCAGGGCCTTCTTGGATCCGAAGTAGCGGAATATGAGCGCCTGGTTCACCCCTGCACGGCCGGCGATGTCACGGACGGTGGCTGCCTCGTATCCACGCTCGGCGAAGACCGCACCCGCCGCGTGCAGGATGCGCGCGCGGGTCCCTCGGGCGTCGCGCGGACGGTGCGGGGTGTCTTCTCGCGGGGTGTCCTCGTGCCGGATGTCCCGCTGCGGCGGGCCACCGCCGGTCCGGTCCTGGTGAAGGGTCTGCTCGCTGGTGTCCACCCTCTGCTCCTTCTGCCGCCGTGGGCCCGCTCGCGCCTGCCGAGGAGCCGTCAGGGTAACGGCCGATTAGCGTCGTTGACCGGCCGGTGCGCACCTCCTAGCTTTGTAAGCACGTGATTACACCAGGGAGGCAGCAGTGACGGCAACGGACCACGCACCCCTCGCCTATCCCTTCAACTCCAGCGAGGATCTGGCCCTGTCGGAGGCGTACGAGCAGGCCCGTGACACGCCGGGGCTGTTACGCGTCCAGCTGCCCTACGGGGAACCGGCATGGCTCGCCACCCGCTATGCGGACGCTCGGCTCGTCCTCGGTGACCAGCGCTTCAGCCGTGCTCTGGCGCTCGCTCACGACGAGCCACGTGCCTCCGAGGGCCGGCGGGACAGCGGGATCCTCAGCATGGATCCGCCCGACCACACCCGACTGCGCTCGCTGGTCGCCAAGGCCTTCACCGTCCGCCAGGTGGAAAAACTCCGGCCGCAGATAAGGGAGTTGACGTCCACTCTGCTGGACGCGATGGAGGCGGCGGGCCCGCCGGTCGACCTGGTCGACCGCTACGCCCTGCCGATTCCGGTCGCGGTGATCTGCCGGCTTCTCGGGGTGCCGGAGGAGGACCGGCCGCGGTTCCGTGCCTGGAGCGACGCGGCGCTGTCCACCAGCTCGCTGACCGCCGAGGAGTTCGATCGCAACCGCGAGGAACTGCGCGCGTACATGGCCCAGTTGATCGGCGTACACCGGAAGGAGCCCCGGGACGACCTGATGACGGCGCTGATCGAGGCGCGCGACCACGACGACCGGCTCTCCGAGCTGGAGCTCGTCGACCTGTGCGTCGGCATCCTCGTCGCCGGCCACGAGACCACCGCCACCCAGATCCCCAACTTCGTGGTCACGCTGCTCGACCATCCGGAGGCGCTGTCCCTCCTCCGTGCCGAGCCGGAGCTGATCACCGGCGCGGTCGAGGAGCTGCTGCGCTTCGTCCCCCTGGGCAGCGGCGCCGGTCAGCCCCGGTACGCCAGGGAGGACGTCGAGGTGGGGGGCACCCTGGTGCGGGCCGGGGAGCCGGTGCTGGTCGCCGTCGGAGCGGCCAACCGCGACGCGTTGCGCTTCACCGCGGCCGGCACGCTCGACATCACCCGGAGCGGCAACGCCCACCTGGGTTTCGGTCACGGCGTCCACCACTGCCTCGGGGCTCCCCTGGCCCGCCTCGAACTCCAGGAGGCCATCGGCGCGTTGGTGACCCGGTTCCCCCGACTGCGCCTCGCCGGTGACATCACGTGGAAGACCGAAATGCTGGTACGCGGCCCCCGCGTGATGCCGGTGGGATGGTGAGGCGGCCCATGAGCTGGGAGTTGCGCATCGACCCCGACCGTTGTATCGGCTCCGGTATGTGCGCCGGAACGGCACCGGACCTGTTCGCCCTCGACGGCGACCACGCGCATCCCGTGCACGAGCATCTCACCGAGCACGACGAGCGCGCGCTGGAAGCCGCCGACATCTGCCCGATGACGGCCATCACCGTGCGGGACGCCGACGGAACGGAAATCGCGCCCCGCTGAAACGCTCCGCCTACCGCCCTCCACTTATGGCGCCTCGCCGACGGCCCCGGCGCGAGCGCCCCGCGGAGCCCCACGACTTACTCCCTCACCCGGGTCGGCGTTGAACCGCCGACCCGGGTGAGGTCGTATCCCTGACACGTGCCGGACGTCCGAGACTTGGGACCACCCGTCGCCACATTGCGGAGGAGCTGCGCGTGAGCCCGGCAGGCCTGCGCCGCCCGCCACCGCCGCGGCCGCCCCGCCCCCCTGCCCGGCAGCACGCGTACGTCCGCGCCCTCCCCCGAGACATCTCGGTCCCCCTCCCCGGATACGACGACGCCCGCATACCACGAGCCGTCACTCCTCAACTTCGAGCTATTGACATGACATACGCACATGACCCATCGTACGGCGCTGGCGCGTGCTGACTGGGCGCTGGGGCGGATCACCGCCTGCTTCGACTCCCCGGGCTCCCCCGGAACGAAGGGAAACCGCGACATGCCGTTCGAAGTGCTGACCATGGGCCGTGTCGGAGTGGATCTGTATCCGCTCCAGACGGGAGTGGGGCTGGCGGAGGTCACGTCGTTCGGCAAGTACCTCGGCGGCAGCCCGACGAACGTGGCGGTGGCCGCCGCCCGGTACGGACACACGGCCGCAGTGATCACCAAGACGGGGCGGGACCCGTTCGGTGACTTCGTGCGCACGGCCCTGGACGGATACGGCGTCGCCAGCCGGTTCGTGGGGACGTCGGCGATCGCGCCGACGCCGGTGACGTTCTGCGAGATCTTCCCGACGGACGACTCCCCGCTCTACTTCTACCGGCTACCGAAAGCCCCTGACCTGGACATACACCACCAGGAACTCGACGTGGAGGCGGTGCGCGAGGCGCGCGTGTTCTGGCTGACGGGGACGGGTCTGAGCCAGGAGCCGAGCCGGTCGGCGACCCTGGCCGCGCTGGAGCACCGGGCCAGGGCCGGGATCACGGTCGTCGATCTGGACTGGCGGCCGGTGTTCCGGAACGGCCCGGACACCGCCCGCTCCGGGTACGCCGAGGCGTTGCGTCGCACGACTGTCGCGGTCGGCAACAGCGAGGAGTGCGCGGTCGCCACCGGTGAACGCGAGCCGTATGCCGCGGCGAAGGCGCTGCTGGCGGCGGGTGTGGAACTGGCGGTGGTGAAGCAGGGCCCCAAGGGCGTGCTCGCCATGGGGCGCGACGGAACGGCCGTTCAGGTGCCGCCGGTCCCGGTCGACGTGGTCAACGGGCTGGGTGCCGGTGGCGCCTTCGGTGGCGCGCTGTGCCACGGGCTGCTGTCGGGCTGGGACACCGGGCGGACGATCGCCTTCGCCAACGCGGCCGGCGCCATCGTCGCGGGCCGACTGGCCTGCTCGGACGCGATGCCGACCGAGACCGAGGTCGAGGACAGGCTCCGCGAGACGCGCCTTGTTTCCGCCGAGCGGAAGGCCTGAGCCTGTGCTGTCCGACCACGTGCGCCGGATCATGCAGGCCCGGGTCAAGGACCCCGGCGCGATCGCCGCCGCGGCCGCCCGCCGGGTCAAGGCGACGTCCCTGTCCGGTGAGCACGGCAAGACGATGATCATCGCCGCCGACCACCCCGCACGCGGCGCCAACGCCGTGGGCGGCAACCCGACGGCGATGGCCGACCGCTCCGAGCTGCTGGACCGGCTGTGCACCGCGCTGGAGCGCCCCGGCGTGACGGGTGTGCTGGGCACCGCCGACATCCTGGAGGACCTGCTCATACTCGGTGTCCTGGACGGCAAGAGTGTCTTCGGGTCGATGAACCGGGGCGGGCTTGCGGGTTCGGTCTTCGAGATCGACGACCGGTTCACCGGTTACGACGCCGAGACGATCGCCGCGATGGGCTTCGACGGAGGCAAGACCCTCACCCGCATCGCCCTCGGCGACCCCGCCACCCCCTCCGTACTGGAGAACACCGCGCGTGCCGTGAACGAGCTCAACGACCGCCGACTGATCGCCATGGTCGAACCGTTCATGTCGCAATCGCAGGACGGAAAGATCCGCAACGACCTGTCCACCGAGGCCGTGATCAAGTCGGTCACCATCGCCTCCGGACTCGGCCGCCGCACCGCCTACACCTGGCTGAAGCTGCCCGTCGTCCCCGACATGGACCGCGTACTGGCCTCCTCCACCCTCCCCACGCTCCTGCTCGGCGGCGAAGTCACCGACCCCGACGCCGCGTTCGCCTCCTGGAGCAAGGCCCTCAGGCTGCCCACCGCACAGGGTCTGGTCGTCGGCCGTTCCCTGCTCTACCCGGCGGGCGGCGACGTCGCCGGCGCCGTCGACAAGGCGGTGAGCCTGCTGTGAGCGACACGAGCAAGTACCGCCTGCCGAAGGGCAGAAGGCATCCGCTTCTGCACCCGCCCCAAGGTCGTCATCACCCGCTGGCCCCACGCCGAACAACACACCACCGCGGGCTTCTACTTCCCCACCTCCCGCTGATTCAACTGTGGCGGGGCAGCCAGACGGGGGCGCTGCCGCCGCGGGGAAGCAGGACGTAGCGGAACCGGCCGGGGGTCCTGGACATGGTCACCTGGTCGGTGACGCCCTGGTAGTGGCCCAAGGGGGTGTCGGCCGTGAAGGTGTCCGGGTCGAGGTAGGCGTGCGGGGAGTCGGGGTCGGGGTTGAGGGCGACCTCGTGGGCGTAGTCGCGGTCGAAGACGCCGAGGCTGAGGATCCAGGTGGCGATGCGGGTGAGGTTGAGGGTGACGCGGTAGCTGCCGCCGTCCGTGGCGCGGCGCATCAGCGCGGCGAGGGTGCCGGTGGTGGCCAGCCAGGACAGGACGTAGTCGTTGACCACGCTGATGTACGGCAGCGCCGGCGTGCTGGTCGGCTCGGCCGCGACACCGTCCGCGCCCTCCATCAGCATGATGCCGCTGAGCGCGCCCGCGGTCTGGTCGAAGCCGACGCGGTGCATCCAGGGGCCGCTCTCGCCGGCGAGCGTGACGCTGACGTGGATGATGCCGGGCCGCTCGGCCGCGGCCTCCTCGGCGCTCAGGCCGATCTTCTCCAGGTAGCCGGGGCGGCGGTTGGCGTAGAAGATGTCGGCGTCGCGCAGCAGCGCGCGGATCTTCGCCCGGCCCTCGGGGCCGTACGGGTCGATGGTGGTGGAGCGGACGCCGACGTTGGCGGTGTTGTAGGTGGAGTCGTGCTCCAGCTCGTTGGGGCGCCAGATGTTCAGCACGTCGGCGCCGTGCTGGGCGAGGTCACGGCCGACTCCCGCGCCCGCGATGACGTGACCCATGCCCAGGGCGCGTACGCCGGAGAGCGGCTGGTCGGCGGCGCCGGGGAGGGGTTCGGGCGCGCTGTCGCCGATCTTCTCGATCCTGATGAGCGGTTCCCGCGCGATGTACTGGTACGCCGGTTCCCGCAGGAGCTCCTCGGTGGTGCGCAGCATCGGCATGACCACACCGGCCTGCTCGCCGGCCCGTTCCAGGTCGGCGGCGTTCCACTGGGCGACGGCGTCGGCGACGGCCTGCTTGTCGGGCCAGGTGCGCAGCAGCTTGTAGACGCTGTTCTTGATCTTCGGGTAGGGGTTGAGCGGCATGACCCAGCGGCCGTCGCGTGCCTGGTAGAAGTCGAAGCCGAGGGGGTTGGCCGGGTCGGAGGGTGTGCCGCCGGGGTAGCCGTTGAGGAGTTCCCACTTCTTGTCGTAGAAGGGGCACAGCCGGTGCGGGGCCTTGCGCAGGTCCATCGTGATGTCCTGGCCCTCGCCGCCGCGGTGCCGCCAGAGTGCGGCCAGGGCGACGGACTTGGCGGTCATGCCCAGGGCGGGGACGGCTCCGAGGCGCATGATGCTCGGGACGATCGGGTCGCTGCCGATGAAGGTGATCTTCCCGCCGCTGTCCGTGGGATGCAGGCCGACCGAGGAGAGGATCTCGCGCAGGGCTTCGTGGATGTCGAAGCCGTCGTCGTGGGTGATCGGGTTGGCGATGGCCTTCTGGATGCGGTCGGTCAGTTCCTCGGCGCTCATGCGGGGCCGCCTTTGCGATGTGTCGGCGCTTTCCACGGTCTAGCGAGTTGCAAAGTGCAACATGCTCACTGTAAACCCGGAGGAGTGGTGTTGCAAAATACAACTTGCCGCGCGACGCGCGTGTGATCATGCAGGAAACCGCACTCCACCAGGGCGTACGGGCCGCAGGGAAGGGGAACACACGTGACCGGACACGACCGAGGGCTCTCGGAGCTCGTACGCGAGCTGGTGACCCTCTCCCGGCGCTTTCGGTCCAACGCCGACCGGCTTCACCCGGACCTGACCTTCGTCGACTATTCCCTGCTGTCGGAGATGGCCGAACGTGACGGCGCGCGCGCAGCCGACCTGGTAGGCCTCTACAGCCTCAACAGGTCCACGATCAGCCGCCAGGTGGCGGCCCTCCAGCGGGCGGGCCTGGTGGTGCGTGCGGCCGACCCCGACAACCCGCGCGTCCAGCTTCTGCATCCCAGCGACCGCGGCCGTGAACTCCTCGCGGTCGCCGACGCCCGGATGCGGCGCGAGGTCGACGCGCGCACCGAGGGCTGGCCCCCGGACGAGGTCAGGGCGCTGCGCACGCTGCTCGCCCGCTACAACGCCGCACCCTCCCCGCTCACCGGGGACCTGTGACCCGGACGGCCCGACCGGCCGTCGGCACGCGGCATCCGTGACAGACACAACCCCCCTGCCGGTCCTCGCACTTGACCGGCACCGGCCTCGGGTGCGCAGCCGTGGACCTGAACAGTCCTCCGATCCCGCGTCCTCAGGCCGGCAAGCTCGTCATTCCGCCCCGGGCCGGCCGCGGCGGGCGTAGGCGCGGGCGGCGCGGGCGCGGTCGCCGCAGCGGGTGGAGCACCAGTGGCGTCGGCCGTGGCGGAGCAGGTAGCGGTTGCAGGGCGCCGAGCCGCAGGCGGTGAGGCGATCGGCGTCGGGTCCGGTGAGCAGTTCGGCGGCGTCGGCCGCGAGGGCGGCCAGTGCGTGCTCGACGATCGCGGTGGTGGGATGCGGTGTGGCGCGGTAGGGGCCCTTCTCGTCGTCCCAGTGCAGCAGCGGGGCGGTGGGGACGCGGGTCATGGCGTCGTTGACGGCCGCGACGGCGGCGGGGAGGGCGGGCAGTCCCGCGGTCCGGGAGGCGAGCAGCGATCTGATCTGTTCGCGCAGTGACCGCAGTTGGGTCGTGCACATCTCCAGCATGCCGGCGTCGACAGGCGCGAGACCGCGCGCCGTCAGCCAGCGGTTCGCCTGTGCCGGAGTCACCAGGAGATCGACCGTGTGCCCGCCGGGCAGGGTGATCGAGCTGTTGGCGAGGGCCAGGGAGACATGCTCCCCCTCGCCTTGGGCGGGCGGCAGGGCCGGCTCTTCCATGACGTGCTGCTCCTTCACGCTCCTCATGGTACGGCTTGCACTCATCCGTGAGAAGCGACTACGGTCACCTCACGGTTCACTGGAATCTATCCGTGAGGTGACTCCACCATGTCCTCGTCCTCGTTCTCCGTGGCCACCCACCCGTTCCCGGTCCACGTCCTCGGCGGCCCGACGGTCCTCTTCGAGTACGGCGGCCTGCGTTTCCTGACCGACCCGACCTTCGACGGCCCCGGCGACTACGGCCGGCCCGGCCGCCCGGTCCTGACCAAGACCGCTCCCTCCACCGCCACTCCCGCCGAACTCGGCCCGATCGACGCGGTCCTGCTCTCGCACGACGAGCACGCCGACAACCTCGACGACTCCGGCCGCGCCCTGCTCGCCGACGTCCCGCTCACCCTCACGACGCCCGGCGGCGGCCGGCGCCTCGGCGGCACGGCCAAGGGCCTGGCCGACTGGGAGTCCGTGGAGCTGAGCCGCCCTGACGGCGGCACGATCACCGTGACCGGCGTACCCGCGATCCACGGCCCGGGGACGCGCGAGGAGACCGAGCCGAGCACGGGCCAGGTCGTCGGTTTCGTCCTCACCGGCGCCGGCCTGCCCACCGTCCACGTCAGCGGCGACAACGCCTCCCTCGACGTGGTCAGGGAGATCGCCGCGCGGTTCGCCCCGGTGGACACCGCCGTCCTGTTCGCCGGAGCCCCCCGTTTCCCCGCCCTGTTCGGCGGCGCGCCGATCGTCCTCGACAGCGCCCGGGCCGCCGAGGCCGCACAGATCCTCGGCGCCCGCAGGGTCGTACCCGCGCACTATGACAGCTGGGCCCACTTCACCGAGGGACGCGACGAACTGGCAGCCGCCTTCGCCGCCGCAGGCCTCGCCGACCGGCTGGACTGGGGCCGACCCGCCTGAGCCGACGCGCCTGAGCCGACGCGCCTCGACTGTCGCGCCTGAGGCGGGCCGACGGCCGGAGTTCGGGGGGCGCACCAGGGCCGGCCCTGTCAGCGACAACCGTGCGGCGTACGGGGGACGGCATCCGGCCACCTTCGACAATGCTTCGCCAAGAGGGTGGGAGGGAGCCGGCATGACGGAAGCGTTCAAGCGCCGCACACCCAGCCGGTGGAGCGAGGGCGGCGCCCTGAAGGAGGAGACCCTGGCGACCGCCGCGCGGCTGCTGGCGGAGTCCGGCCGGTCGTGATGGGCGCCGGGTTCCTCGGTGCCGAGGTGGCCTCCGCCGCCCGTGGCCTCGGCGTGGACGTCGCTCTGGTCGAGCCCGCGGCCGTACCGCTCACCCATGCCGTCGGGCCACAGGTCGGCGCGTATCCGGCAGACGTGCACCGCGCCAACGGCGTGGACCTGCGCACCGGGACACAGGTCGCCGCGATCGAGTCGACATCCGGGCAGGCCACCGGAGTTCGGCTGAGCACCGGAACCGTCGTACCCGCGGACGACGTACTGGTCGCCATCGGCTCCCGGCCCAACACCGAATGACTGCACGGCAGTGGGCTGCGGACGGCCGACGGGGTGGGGTGCGACATGGCGTACACGCGCGGGGCGGCGGCGCTGTACAGCAGGGCATGGCCGCCGCCCGCACCCTCCTGCGCCCCGAGGACGCGCGGCCGTTCGCCCCGATCCCCTACTTCTGGTCGGACCAGTACGGGCTCAGGATCCAGGCGTTCGGAAACCTGCGCGGCCACGACGAGGCACGCGTGGTCCACGGTGACATGGCGGAAGGCCGCCTCCTCGTCGCCTACCGCACCGGCCCCACGCTCACCGGCGCACCGGCCGTCGGCATGCCGCCACGCGAACTGCGCGAGTGGCGAACGGCGGTCGCCGCCAGGACCGGCCGGCAGGACGCCACCGCCACGGCCACCGCGTCCGGGCCGCCCGCCTGACGTGCGGGCGCCGCGATCAGGATCCACGGGGTCCTGTGACCGCGTCGACCGGGCCGTGCGGGGGTAACGTCGTGGCATGACGTCAGCGCTGGTCCGGTTTCCGCCGTATCCGATCCGTGGCGTGCGTGTGCTGCACCAACGGCAGAACTGCGCGCCGCAGTTCGCGGACATCACGGTGGACTTCGAACCCGCGGCCGAGGGCTTCGCCTTCCAGGTGCCGAAGGGGCTGACGGTGG
This sequence comes from Streptomyces sp. MUSC 14, assembly GCF_001866675.1. Classification (NCBI taxonomy): domain Bacteria; kingdom Bacillati; phylum Actinomycetota; class Actinomycetes; order Kitasatosporales; family Streptomycetaceae; genus Streptomyces; species Streptomyces sp. MUSC 14. The sequence goes on along the minus strand of NZ_MLYN01000013.1, from coordinate 185,778 downwards.
AGTACGAGCCCGCCGAGGATCTGCCGCGCTATTTCGCCGCGATCGCCGCGGGCATCCGCGAGCAGTTGAGCCTGCCTGAGCACGGGGTCGTGACCGCGGCCAGGGTGGTACTGCGAGAGGTCCGCGCCCACACGCTCGGTTCCCATGAACTCGCGTTCAAGGTCGCGGGCTGTCTCGCCGCCCGCAAGGCCCTGGAGCACACGAGGGGACCGCGCGTCTGAAGGCCGCCCACGCCGTACCCCAGGAAGCGGCTCCCGGACGTGATTACGATGGATTTCGCGTACAAAGGGCCCGACGGCCTCCGGGGCGGCCATGCCCCGCCGGTCGTCGGCCCGGTCACCGTCTGCTCTCGCGGCGCAGCGGACCTGCGGCAGAGCGCGGAGGGCGCATCCGGGTTTCGGCGTGGCGACGGCCCCTGGGCGCCGGGCACCTCCGGGCGCCGGATACCCCCGGGCCGTACGGAGCAGGAAGGCGGCACACAGGTGCGCACGGTAGGCGTGGAGGAGGAGCTCCTTCTGGTCGATCCCCGCAGCGGGGAACCGCAGGCCATGTCGGCCGCCGTCCTCGCCCACGCGGCCGAGGACGACCCCGGACAGGAGGTGTTCGAGAAGGAGCTGTTCGGGCAGATGCTGGAATTCGCCACGCGGCCGCACGCGGAGATGGAGGTCCTCGGCGCCGAGATCATGCACTGCCGCAAGGAGGCGGCCCGGCACGCGGGCGAGCTCGGCTGCGCGGTGGCCGCGCTGGCCACCTCCCCGTTGCCCGTGAGCCCGACGATCACGGCGAACGAGCGCTACCAGTGGCTGGCCGAGCGGTACGGGATCACCGCCCGGGAGCAGATGGTGTGCGGCTGCCATGTGCACGTGTCGGTGCACTCCGACGAGGAGGCCGTGGCCGTGGTCGACCGGCTGCGTCCCTGGCTCCCCGTACTGTGCGCGCTCAGCGCCAACTCGCCGTTCTGCCAGGGCCGGGACACCGGCTACGCCGCCTACCGCAGCCGTCTGTGGAACCGATGGCCGTCGGCGGGGCCGACCGAGCTGTTCGAGTCCACCGAGGGCTATCACCGGCGGGTGGCGGACATGCTGGCCACCGGGGTGATACTCGACGAGGCGATGGCCTACTTCGACGCGCGCCCGTCCGCGCGCTACCCGACCGTGGAGATCCGGGTGGCGGACGTGTGTCTGCACGCGGAGACCGCCGTCCTCGTCGCCGCGGTGGGGCGTGCCCTGGTGGAGACGGCGGCTCGCGACTGGCGGGCCGGCGAGCCGCCGCTCGACCACAGTGTCAGCCTGCTGCGGCTGGCCTCCTGGCAGGCCGCCCACGCGGGCCTGGACGAGTACCTGCTCGACCCGGCGACCATGCGGCCCCGGCCCGCAGCGGAGGTGGTGCGCTCGCTGCTGGACCACATCGGCGACGTCCTCACCGAGAACGATGACGCGGCCCGCGTCGAACACACGGTGAGCCGGCTGCTCGGCCGGGGCAGCGGCGCCTGCGAACAGCGGCTGCTCCTGGAACGCACGGGCAGCCTGCGGGGCGTGGTCACGGAGTGCGTACGGCGCACCCAGGGCGAGTGACGAGGCCAGGGGCCCGCGACGACCCTTCCGGCGGGCGCCTTGGCCTCTCTCCCCCCCTGCTGAAGGCGCCGTGGAGGAGCCGGCGCCGGAGGTGAGGCCGCCTCGGGGGGCGATGCGACGGGCGGTTCAGGCCATGAGTTCGGCGGTCGGGCCGTAGGCGCCGGGGCCTTGGAAGGTGAACGTCGGCGAGCGGTGTGCCACGCGTGGGACACAGGCCATGGCGGCCACGCGGGCGGCCGCACGCCGCCCGGCCTCAGGAATCGGTCGCGGCGGTGTGGTGGGCCAGTTCGGTGGCGAGGCGTCGCATGACCGTGCGGTTGGCGCGCCGCATCACGGCCCGGACGACGGGTGCGAGCATGCGGTCGGCGAGCGGGGCGCGGACCCAGGCGTACGTGAACGCGACGCGGCTCCCGCCGGTGCGCAGCGGTGCGAGGGTGTAGGTGCCGTGGGCCAGGCGCCGTCCGCCCGCGCTGACGTTGCGCTCGACGATGCGGCGGGGCGCGTCGGCCTCGACGACCTCGATGGTGACGTCGGTTCTGGCGCCACCCAGCGCGGCGGTGACCGTGGCGCACGATCCGATGCCGCGGGCGGGTCCGCTGTAGCGCCAGTCGCTCAGGTAGTGGTCGGTGAAGCGCTCGTGGTGAGCCATGACATCGAGGAAGTCGTAGACCTGCTCGGGCGTCTGCGGTACGTCGGTCGACACGGTGACAGACTTCATGTACCACACGGTACATCCGGCATGTACCACTCGGTACACTCGCGGCGTGGCGAAGACCGACGTCCCGAACCCGGACCCGTACCCGCACTCCCACCACAGGACAGCGCACGGTACGGACCGGGACCGGCGTGCCCGGCTGGTGGACGCGGCCGTCGACCACGTCGCGGCGCACGGCATCGCGGATCTGAGCCTGCGCCGCCTGGGCGCCGCGATCGGTGTCAGCCACCGCATGCTGATCCACTACTTCGGTTCCAAGGAAGCGCTCCTCGTCGAGATCGTCCGGACGGCGGAGCGGCGCCAGCGCGAGCTGCTGTCCCAACTCCGTCTGGAACCGGGCTTGTCGCCCGCCGATGCCGCCCGCCGGTTGTGGCAGCGATTGACGGACCCCGAGCTGGCCGGCCAGGAGCGGCTCTTCTTCGAGCTGTGCGGGCAGGCGCTGCGCGGCCGCCCCGAGGCCGTCCCGGTCCTCGACGGCCTCGTGTCGGGCTGGCTGGAGCCGCTGACGGCCGCCGAGACGGCGGCCGGGGCCGATCCCGCCTCGGCCCGCGACCGCGCCCGGCTCGGTCTCGCCACCGTCCGCGGCCTGCTGCTCGACCTGCTCGCCACCGGCGACCGGGCGGGGGTCGACGCGGCGATGGAGGAGTTCCTCCGGCTCTACTACGGCCCGGAGTGACGCGCGGCATCCCTGTCAACAACCAAGTTCCAGCCAGGACTTGGCCTTGACAACCCCTGCCGTGAATAAACGTTCAACCAAAGGGCTTCCCTGGGCGGCAAAGCGTCTACCCGCATAGATGATCCCGTGTTGTCATGATCATGCCCGCCCGGACGAATGCCGGGCACCACACCGGGAGATCCCCCACATGTCCCGAACGGCACGCCCCCTCGTGACCGCCCTGTCCACCCTCGCCCTCGCCGCGGCGGGGCTCATCGTCACCACCGGAACCGCGCACGCGCAGTCGTGCAGCCAGTCCTACCTCCCCCTCCCCGACCCCACCTGTCAGCCCGGCGCCCTCAACCCGGACGTCACGCAGAGCACCATCAACTCCACGATCTGCGTCTCGGGCTGGACCTCGACGGTGCGTCCCCCGAGTTCGTACACCACCGCGCTGAAGAAGAAGCAAATCGTGGAGTACGGCTACACGGACACCAGCACCTCGGACTACGAAGAGGACCACTTCGTCCCGCTCGAACTCGGTGGCGCGCCGAGGAGCGAGCAGAACCTGTGGCCCGAACCGCACTACGGCAACGAGACCTCGGCCGACAAGGACGTGGTCGAGAACAAGCTCAAGAAGGCCGTCTGCGCCGGCACCGTCAACCTCACCGACGCGCAGGACGCCATCATGACCGACTGGACGACGGCACTGGCGAAGCTCGGCATCAGCTGAGCCCCGACCTCCCCCCACGGGGGCCGGCTCCCCGCCCGGGGCGGCCGGCCCCCGTTCGGTTGTCCGCGCGCCACCCGGGGACCCGCACCGGCCGACAGACCCCTCATACGTGGAATTCGCCACAATTCACTCCCTTTAGGGTGGATGAGTGCGTAAGAGTGGATCCTTCACGCCGATTGCACTCCTCCGGCAACCGGCTCCACGCACTCGACGACCAACGACACGGGAGAAGCGTTTGATCACGGCACGCAAGCGACGCACCGGACTGATGGGAACGGCCGGCGTACTCGGCGGCGTACTCGCGCTCACGGCCCTCGGTGGCACCAGTAACGCTGCCACCAGCGGCAACGACACCGGGAAGCAGCCGAAAGCGCACGCGCAGGGAGCTCAGGCGAACGCCCAGGACGCTTCCGCCGCCCGAATAGGGATCACGCCCGGTCAAGGCGCCCACAACGTCGCGGTCAACAGCCCCGTCCGTGTCACCGTCAGCAACGGCAAGCTCACCAAGGTGACCATGACCGCCGTCGCGACCGGTACCGAGATTCCGGGCACGCTGTCCGCGGACGGCACGTCCTGGAAGCCGAACGGGCCGCTGGAGCGGGCCACCGCCTATCAGGTCGAGGCGGAGGCCGCGGACGCCAAGGGCCGCTCCGTCACCGGGAACGCCACGATCACCACGGTCTCCCCGGCCAACGACTTCATCGGGCACCTCTCCCCCGAGAGCGGCTCGACCGTCGGCGTGGGCATGCCGGTGTCCGTCACCTTCGACAAGGCGATCGGTGACAAGGCCGCCGTGCAGTCGCAGATCCAGGTCAGCTCCAGCAGCGGCCAGCGGGTCGTCGGTCACTGGTTCAACGGCAACCGCCTGGACTTCCGCCCCGAGAGCTACTGGAAGCCCGGCTCCGCCGTGACCGTGAAGCTCACCAGCCACGGTGTCCGGAAGACGGTCACGTTCAAGATCGGCCGGAGCCAGATCAGCACCGTCGACGCCAGGACGAAGCAGATGACCGTGGTACGGGACGGCAAGACGATCAAGACCGTCCCGATCTCGTCCGGCAGCCCCGAGCACCCGACGTACAACGGCCGGATGGTCATCTCCGAGAAGTTCCGGCACATCCACATGAACGGCGCGAGCGTCGGCCTCACGAAGAAGGACGGCAAGCCCGCTTACGACATCAGTGACGTGCCGCACGCCATGCGCCTGACCGCCTCGGGCACGTTCATCCACGGCAACTACTGGGGTGCCGACTCGATCTTCGGCAAGGCCAACACCAGCCACGGCTGCGTGGGCCTGAAGGACGTCAAGGGCGGCGGCGACGGCAGGCAGCCGGCCGCGTGGTTCTTCGACAACTCGATGATCGGTGACGTCGTCGTCGTCAAGAACTCCGCGGACAGGACCACGTTGGCCCCGGACAACGGCCTCAGCGACTGGAACATGCCGTGGAGCCAGTGGGTCGCGGGCAGCGCGACCCACTGACGCCCCACGGGCCTCGGCAGCCCGTCCTGTCCGCCGTCGCCGTGTGATCCGCTGATGTGGGCGAAGCGACCCCCGGTGTTATTCAATGAGGTGTGCCGTCAGGGATCTCGGGCCCCGTCGGACGGGTCCGAGTACGGCCCCGGCGTCGCGCCGGGGATTGCCGAGAGAGCCGCATGGACTCCACACCCTCCGCTTCGTCCTCTTCGCCGTTCGATCTCGTCAGCAGCGCTCTGGGGCGCTACTTCCCGAGCGGCGGAGCGGCGGCGGCCGCCGGTCCTGCCGACGCGCGGGACGACCGCGCCACCGGTCGGCCCGTACCCGGCGACGCGGCGGCGGGCGGTCAGGAGCGGATTCTCGGCGCGATCAACCTGGACCGGGACCTGAGAATCACCCGCTGCAATCTGGACGCGCCCGTGTTCGCGGGTCTGGACGCCGTGGCCGGGAGCCCTTTCGTCGATCTCCTGCCGCCCGGGGACGTACCGACGGTCACGCGGCGGCTGCGGCAGGTCCTGGAGTCCGGTGAGGCGCACGTCGCCCGGATCCAGCGCCTGCGTCGCGGCGACGGGTCGGAGCTGGTGGTCTCGCTGAGCATCCTGCCCGCGGCGGTGCCTCAGGAGGGCCTGACCGTCTCCGTGATCGCCATGGCCAGGAGGCTGCACCTGTACGCCGCCGAGACCGCGATCGGCACCTCGCTGGACATCGGCGAGACCGCGCAGTCGCTGGCGGAGTCCCTGCTGGCCTGGGGAGACGTGGCCGCCGTCGACCTCGACTTCGCCGTGTGGACGGGCGAGGGCGTCACCGAGCGGGCGCAGCGGCGCATCCGGCTGCGACGGGCGGCCCTGGTGCCGGACCGGGCGTGGCCCGAGGGCTACGTGACGCCGGGCGACGATCTGCCCGGCGACGCGAGTCGTCTGCTGGCGCTGGCGGTACGGCGGGCCGATGCCCCACAGGCCATCGTCATACCCGACGGGGCGGCGGTCGAGCGGGTACTCGGCAGTCCGCGCGTGCGGCGTGCCCTGGTGCCCGGTGACCGGTCGGCGGGTGTGGCGTGCATTCCGCTGGTCCTGGACGGCGCGCCGCCCGTCGTGCTGGGCGTGGCGGAGGTCTGGCGGCGCGCGGACTGCCCCTTCCGCGACAGCGAGCTGTTCGACCTGCAGGAACTCGTGGCCAGGACCGTCCACCACGTCGACCTGGCCCGTCAGCACCAGCGCGAGCACACGCAGGTGCTGGCGTTGCAGCGCCGGCTGCTGCCGCGGACCGGCGGCGACACCATCGAGATCGCCAGTGTCTACCAGCCGGCCACGCCCGACAGCGCGGGCGTCGGCGGCGACTGGGTCAACAGCTTTCCGCTGCCGGACGGCCGTACCGCGCTGGTGGTCGGTGACGTCGTCGGGCACGGCCTGGGTGCCGCGGCCACCATGGGCCAGCTGAGCATGGAGGCCCGTGCGCTGCTGTCCGCGGGGCTGGCGCCCGACGAGGTGCTGGAACACCTCGACGAGACCGTGACGCTGCTGGACGACACGGAGTCCGGGCTGGCGGCCGGCTACAGCGCCCTCGGGTCGACCTGCTGCATCGCCCTCTACGACCCGGTCAGCTACCACCTGGCGCTGTCCAGCGCCGGCCACCTCCCGCCCGTGCTGGTCTCCCCCGACGGGCACGCGGTCCCGCTGGTGGTCCGCCCGCACCCCGGCCTGGGCGCCGAGTTCGCGCTGCGGGAGCCGTTCGACGTGCACACCTTCGGCGCGCCCCCGGACTCACTGCTCGCCCTCTACACCGACGGCCTGGTGGAGGATCCGGCCGTGTCGATCGACGAGGGCATCGCCAGGCTGGCGGACGCCGTGTCCGCGGTGCACCCGTGGGACGGACTGCAGCAGGCGGCACGGCAGGTCGTCTCCGCGCTGGCACCCGTGCACCAGCGCGACGACGTGACCCTGCTGCTCGCGCGGATGATCGGCTACCGCAAGGGGGACACCGCGACCTGGCGGCTGCCCGCCCGCGACGACGCACCCGCCCGTGCCCGCGCACAGGTCTCCGCGCTGCTCCGGCGCTGGGGCACCAGGGACGACACCCGGGACACCGTGCTGCTGCTGGTCAGCGAGCTGGTCACGAACGCGGTGCGCTTCGCCACCGGTCCCATCACGGTACGGCTGATCAGGGCCGGTCACGGCCTGCTGTGCGAGGTGGGCGACACCGGGAACGGCCGGCCGCGGCTGGGCAGGGGCGGCCTCCTCGACGACGACGGTCGCGGCCTGCAGACCGTGCACAGGCTGACCACCCGGTGGGGGGTGCGGTGGACGGACACCGGCAAGGTGGTCTGGGCGGACGTCGCGAGGTGACACGGCTGACGGGCGGGAGTGGCACATCGCACGACATGGCACCGCGTGACGTGACCGGCGTACGGCAGGTGACGCGGGCGGCACCGTTCGCCGGGACCGCCGGCGCGGGCTCGCGCTACAGCCACACGCCTTCCAGGGCGGTGGCGGTCAGGCCCGGTGCCGCCGCGTACAGGACGGCGCGGCTGCCCGGCTTCTGCCCGGCGTCGTACGCCCGCCGCATGATGTCGAACACGGCGGCACCTCCGCGGTTGCCGCTGGTGTAGCTGTCCCGGCTGTAGTCCAGCAGCCCCGACGGCCACGCGTCGGGCATCGTCTGCTCCATGTACTCCAGCACCCGGGTCCCGCCGGGGTGCGCCAGCAGCACGTCGGGGTGCCAGGAGTCCGGGTCGTCCTGGTAGCGGAGACGCAGCCACTCCCACATCGCGGTGACCGTCTCCTGGACGGCACGCGGCCCGCGCCGGTCCATCACGAAGTGCGTGCCGTCCGCACGGGTGTCCAGACGGTGCAGATCGTGGGTGCCGGGCAGGGTGTGGTGCCAGGCGGCGTCCAGCCGCAGCGCCGACTCGCGCCTCGGGCGGCCCGTGACCACCGCGGCGACCGCGGTGTCCGCGAACAGCAGCCGGACGATCAGGGACTCCAGAGTGTCGTCCGCGGGCTGGTAGGTCGTGCTCAGCGCCTCGGCGATCACGACCAGGACCACCCGGTCGGGGTCAGCGGCCACGAGGTCGGCCGCCAGCGCCAGGGAGCGGGTCCCCGCGACACAGGCCCATTGCGTGGCCGGCAGCAGCATCACGTCGTTGCGCAGGGGAAGCCTGTTGGCCAGGGCGACGTCCAGGCCCGGCAGCGCCGGGGTGGTGGAGTGACTGGTGATCAGGCAGTCGATGTCCGCGGCGTCCAGCCCGGCGATCTGCAGTGCTCCGCGCGCCGCACGCTCCCCGTAGGACTGCACGGCCTCCCAGGCCGGCGCGGTGCGCTCCTGGACGGTCTGCGGCACGGGTATCGCCTCGAGCGCGGCGATCACGCGGTCCACGTCCTGCTGGGTGAACCCGTCACGTACCAGTGCCTCTTGGGCCGGCCCGGCGCCGACACCGCGCAGGCCACCGCCGTTGCCGGGAGCGACAGCGGCCTCCAGCGGCAGCATCCACCCACGGGTCTCGATACCCGTGCCGGCCGCGATGCCGTCGATCCGCGGCTCCCATGCGGCGTGCGGGTGCCGCTCACGCACTTCCGCCACGATCTGGCTGGTCTCCACGGGGTGTTCGCCGTGAATCACGGCAGGAGGGCAGAGGTAAGCGGCCATAAGGGGGCACCTTCCCGGTGAGGAGGAATGTCGCGAGTGCTGTGTCATGGGTCACTTCGGACGTCGCACCCAAGGGGTCGCCGATGGGCTCCACTTGGGGGCTCGCTGTCGGCATCGAGCATGGACGCCAAAAGGACATTTCCGCTGTGATGCAGACAACTCAGGAGCAGGTCGGAATTCGTGACACGGCACACATCACCGAACAGGGACCACCGGAGCCTCTCCGCACGCCACACCTGACAGACCGACAGACAGGAGTCGGGACAACCGCCCGGTCACCGCAGATCACCCGCGGACAGATCACTCCCGGCGAGACCCGCGGATCATCACGGGAACGGCGAAGATCCATGGCGCGCAGAACCGGACAGCGCGGTGCCGGCACCGGGCCGCCCGCGTCTCCCGACCACACACCGGGGCCCGCATCGCACCCCCCGCAGAGCTACGCCAACGCGGCGGCCGGCGTGGCGCGTTCGACTCGGAGCCGGGGCCCACCGCCGTACCGCGGCCGGCAGGCGTGCAGGCCGGCGCCGGTGCGCCGCCGGTGCCGGCGACCGTCAGGCCCCTGCCGACTCCCCCGCCGTCGCGCGCAGGTGTGCGATGCCGGTGTCGAGGGCCGCCTTGAGGTGGGTCGAGTCGCCCGTGGACATCATGATGGCCACGCCTCCCTGGACACCCGCCAGCAGCGCGGCCGCCGCCCTGTCCACGTCGAGGGTCGATGACACCAGGCCGTTCGCCCGGAGGGCACGCATGCCGTCGGCGAGCTGCTGCTGCCACTGGCGCATCAGCTCCGCCACGATCGCCCGCGCACCGGGCCGGGACCGCCCGACCTGCATGAACAGCGACCCCAACGGGCAATGGTCGCCCTGGCGTTCGTACCGTTCCACCACCGCGTCCCGCCACCGCTGCCAGGACTCCCACGAGTCCAGACACCCCAGGTGCGGCTGCTGGTCGGCCAGCACACGGTCCGCCTCGAACTGGGCCGCCGCCAGCAGCAGTTGGTCCTTGCCCTCGGGGAAGTAGTGGAAGAGCTGGCTCTTGCTCGTGCCGGTGCGGCCGCGGATGTCGTCGAGCGTCGTGTCGGCGACACCCCGCTCGCGCAGCACCTCGGCGGCCCCTTCGACGATGCGGGCCCGCGTGGCACGCCCCTTCGCGGTCGGCACGTCCGGCATGCGCCCTCCCTCTCCGCCTCGATGGACCGTCGGGTCCACTTTACTGTCACCGAGCCCGCCACTCTGGACTTGCCGGTCCATTTTCTGCGACGCACAGTGGTCCGCACAGCGCACGACAGGGCTGCGCGCCGCAGTACTGCGCGCTGCAGGACCGGTGACCGTGTGGGACACGACCGTACGAGACAAGGGAGATCGCGTCATGGGTGAACGGCTGCGGAACAGGACGGCGCTGGTGACGGGGTCGACCAGCAACATCGGGCAGGCGATCGCCGAGGCACTCGCCGCCGAGGGGGCCCATGTCGTCGTGTCCGGGCGGAATCGGGAGCGCGGCGCACAGGTCGTCGAGGGGATCCGCGCATCCGGTGGCCGGGCCGACTTCGTGGCGGCGGACCTCGACGGCAGCGCGGAGGCCGCCCAGGGCCTGGCCCGGCGGGCCCGTACGGCCCTGGGCGGGCGGATCGACATCCTGGTGAACAACGCCGGCGTCTATCCGGCCCCCGGTACGACCGCCACCGACGAGAAGACGTTCGACCGGGTCTACGCGATCAACGTCAAGGCGCCGTTCTTCCTCACCGCGGCGGTAGTCCCGGTCATGACGGAGTCCGGAGGCGGGGTGGTCATCAACCTCGGTTCCTGGATCGCGCGCCTGGGCGTTCCCCTGGGGGCGCTGTACAGCTCCACCAAGGGGGCCATGGAGACGCTCACGCGCGCGTGGGCCGCGGAGTTCGGCCCGCTGGGCGTGCGGGTCAACGCGATCTCGCCGGGTGTGATCCAGCCGCCGGCGCCGGAGGGCGGCGAGCCCCATCCCGGCGAGATCATGATGAAGGGCACCCCGGCCGGCCGGGTCGGCACGCCGGACGCCATCGCGCACGCAGCGGTCTGGCTGGCGAGCGACGAAGCGGCGTTCGTACACGGAACCGTGGTGGACGTCGACGGAGGCAGGACCGGAGTCGCGGTCATCGCCGCGTAACCCGCGGACCGGGCGGCCGTTCTCCCCGACCGCCGATCACCGATCGTCTATGATCATGGGCATGTCTGCCCTCCAGGAGCGTTCCGCCCACCATCAACTCGCCTCCGGCGAGCGGCTCTTGGGGTACGGCAGCGTCGTACCCGCCAAGAGCGCCAAGGGCATCAGCGTGAACCTCGGCGGGTTCATCGCGAACCAGTTCGTCAACGGCGTCGGCGCGCAGTCCGGCGCGGCCGGCAGCATCGCCGGAGGGATGCCCGACACCTCCGGCGCGCTGCTGCTGCGCGTGACGGACCAGCGTGTCGGACTCGTCAAGCCCCTGGACGGCACCCCAGTGTGGGAAGTGCCCCGCGCCTGGGTGGCCCGGGTCGAACGCCGCCCCAGGACCCAGCTCATGGCCCGCTTCCGGCTGCACTACGCCGACGGCTCGTGGCTCGCCTTCCTCACGATGCGACGCCGCACGATCGAGCAGTTCCGCTCGCTCATCGGCTGACCGACGTCGAGGCGCGGCGGAGCGGACCACCCCCGCGAGATCCACCTGTTGCACATCACGAAACCTGATGCGCAATGAGAACTGCACCCTTGACCAGTCGACCACGCACGCCCGACCATGTTGCGTATTACCCGCATCGTTGCGCACCACGCATCAAGGGAGATGTCATGTCCCCTCGACCGCAGCCGGGCCGCGAGTTCGTCCTCACTCTTTCGTGCCCCGACCGGGCCGGTCTCGTCCACGCCGTGAGCTCCTTCCTCGTCACCCACTCCGGCAACATCCTGGAGAGCCAGCAGTTCGACGACCGGCTTCAGGACCGCTTCTTCATGCGGGTGCACTTCGACGTCTCGGACCCGGGCGTCTCGCCGGAGGACCTGCGCACCGGCTTCGGGCCGGTCGCCGAGGCGTACCGGATCACGTGGCAGCTGCACGACGCCTCGACCCCGACCCGCACACTGGTCATGGTCTCGAAGTTCGGTCACTGCCTGAACGACCTGCTCTTCCGCACATCCACGGGCGCGCTCAACATCGAGATCCCGGCGATCGTCTCCAACCACCGCGACTTCGAGGCGCTGGCGCGGAACTACGGCGTCCCCTTCCACCACATCCCGGTGACGCCACAGACCAAGGCGGAGGCGGAGGCCCGGCTGCTCCGGCTCGTCGACGAGCTGGACGTCGGCCTCGTGGTCCTCGCCCGGTACATGCAGATCCTCTCCGACGACCTGTGCAAGAAGCTCGACGGCCGGGCCATCAACATCCACCACTCCTTCCTGCCGAGCTTCAAGGGGGCGAAGCCCTACGTCCAGGCGCACCAGCGCGGCGTCAAGCTCGTGGGGGCCACGGCGCACTACGTCACGCCCGATCTCGACGAGGGCCCGATCATCGAGCAGGACGTCGTCCGGGTGCACCACCGGCACGCCCCGGACGAACTGGTCGCGCTCGGGCGTGACGTCGAGGCCCAGGTGCTCGCCCGCGCCGTGGAGTGGCACAGCGAGAGCCGCGTACTGGTCAACGGCCACTGCACCGTCGTCTTCCGCTGACGGGAGGGGCGGCGGCGCACACCGGAACCGCGGACCCAGGTCTCCGCGGACAGTACTGTGCCGTGGTATGCCTTCGCCTCAGGGGCGGGACACCGGGACATCGATGCGTATAGTTGCGCCATGAGCAACTACACAGCAGATGGCGAAACAACAGGCCCCGCTGTGAACGGGGTGCAGTCCGTCGACCGTGCCGTCAGCGTCCTGGAGATCCTCGCCCGGCGCGGCGAGGCGGGCGTCAGCGAGGTCGCCGCCGAGATCGACGTCCACAAGTCGACCGCGTTCCGCCTGCTCGGCGCACTTGAGGCACGCGGCCTGGTCGAGCAGGCGGTCGAGCGGGGCAAGTACCGGCTGGGTTTCGGAATCGTACGTCTCGCGGGCGCGGTCACGGGCCGGCTCGACGTCACCCAGCAGGGCCGGGCGGTGTGCGAGCGGCTGATAGACGAGATCGGCGAGACCGTCAACATCGCCGTCCTCCAGGAGCATTACGCGGTCAACCTCTACCAGGTACGCGGCCCTGGCGCGGTCGGCACGCACAACTGGGTCGGGCAGCTCACCCCGGTGCACGCCACCTCCAGCGGCAAGATCCTGCTGGCCCATCTGCCGGCGGAGCCGCGCGCCCGGGTGCTCGCGGCGTCCGGCCTGCGGAAGCTGACGCCGCACACCCTGACCTCGAGGACGAAGCTGGAGAAGAACCTCACCGAGGCGCGCGAGCGCGGCTACGCGGTGACGCTGGAGGAGCTGGAGATCGGCCTGCACGCCGTCGCGGCCCCGATCCGCTCGCACGACGGCGAGGTCATCGCCGCCCTCAGCGCGTCGGGGCCGGCGTACCGCTTCACCGAGGAACGCCTCCACGAACTCGCACCGGCCCTGCTCAAGGGCGCGCAGGAGATCAGCCACCGGATGGGGTACCTGGGCTGACCCGCGAGCGGCGCCGGTGCGCGGTCGCTCACCCGTACTCTACGGCCGCGTCCAGCAGCCACTCTGTCAGATAGCCGGCGAACGAGGAGCGCACCAGGATCCAGAAGCCCGCCCTGGTCTCGTCGCGGGCGACGAGGATGATGTGGGCGCGGGCCAGGGTCGTCTGGGCGCAGCGGCCCGGTCCGAAGGTGCTCGGGTGCAGGTCCAGCGCGCAGCCGTGGGCGAGCAGGTCGCGGGCGCGGGGGCCGGTGACCAGGAGGGTGGTGCGCTGGGCGGAGACGTCGGTGACCGAGACGTGCTCGTCGCCGGCCGCCGCGCGGATCCGGCCCTCCAGCTCCTGCTGGGCACCGGGCTGTCCCACCACCAGCCATTCGTCCGGGCCGAGCCACACCACGGTGAACTCGCCCGCGCGGACGACCGTGTCGGGTTCCAGGGGCAGGGGGAGCCCGAGCGCGAGGCCTACGGCGTCCGCCGCCGGGCTCTTGGCGTCGAGGCGGACGTTCACCTGGGCCAGGAAGGGGACCTCGGCCAGGCGGACCGCGCCCCCAAAGGAGCGCGTCGCGGCGGCCAGGCGGCCTGCCGCGTGCGCCAGCGGGCTGCGCGGCCGGGCGGTCGGGGCGGTGTCAGCCATCGCGGCGGGCTCCCTCGGGGTCGTAGAGGACGGGACTGGCGACGGTCACCGGGAACAGCCGGTCGCCGACGGGCGCGTAGAGGCGTTCGCCGATACGCTCGCGGCCGCCCTTGACCAGGGCGAGCGCGAAGGTCCGGTCGAGCGCCGCGCTGCGGTAGCTGGAGGTGACGTGGCCGAGCATCGGCACGGGCGGGGCGGGCAGTTCGCTCTCGGCGACCAGCTGGGTGCCTTCGGGGAGGAGCACGCCGCTGTCGTCGGGGAGCAGGGCGACCAGGTGCTTGCGGTCGGGGCGGACGGCGTCGGCGCGAGCGTGGGAGCGCTTGCCGATGAAGTCGCGCTTCTTCTTGGACACCGCCCAGCCCATGCCGAGGTCCTGCGGGGTGACCGTGCCGTCCGTGTCCTGGCCGACGATCGGGTAGCCCTTCTCGGCGCGCAGGACGTGCATGGTCTCGGTGCCGTACGGGGTGATTCCGTAGGGGGCGCCCACCTCGTCCAGCGCCTCCCACAGCGTGCGGGCGTGCCACGGCGACACGTTGATCTCGTAGGCGAGTTCGCCGGAGAAGCTGATCCGGCACACGCGCGCCGCGATGCCGGCGACGGTCGTGTCACGCCAGGCCATGAACGGGAAGTCGTCGTTGGACACGGCCAGTCGGGGTGCGAGCGAGCCGAGGACCGCGCGGGACCCGGGGCCGACGAGGGCGACGGTGGCCCACTGCTCGGTCACCGACGTGCAGTGCACCCGCAGGTCGGGCCATTCGGTCTGGAGCCACTCCTCCATCCAGTCCAGGACGGCCGCCGCGTTGCCGGTCGTGGTGGTGACGAGGAAGCGGTCCTGGGCCAGCCGGATGACGGTGCCGTCGTCGAAGACCATGCCGTCCGGGCGGCACATCACGCCGTAGCGGATCAGGCCGGTCTTCAGGGTGCTCATCATGTTGGTGTAGAGCAGGTCGAGGAAGCGTGCGGCGTCCGGGCCCTGCACATCGATCTTGCCGAGGGTGGAGGCGTCCATGAAGGCCACGCCCTCGCGGGCGGCGCGGCACTCGCGCAGCACCGCGCTGTCCCTGTCCTCGCCGGCTCTGGGGTAGTACCAGGGCCGCTTCCACTGGCCGACGTCCTCGAAGAGCGCGCCGTGCTCGACGTGCCAACTGTGCAGGGCGGTCGTACGGATCGGGTCGTGCAGCGCGCCGCGGTCGCGGCCGGCGAAGGTGGCGAAGGAGACGGGGGTGTACGGCGGCCGGAACGTGGGCAGGCCGAGCGCCGAGATGTCGAGGCCGAGGAGTTCGGCGACGACCCCGCTCGTCAGGACGCCACCCGTCCTGCCCTGGTCGGCGGCCGTGCCGGCCGTGGTGTAGCGCTTGGTGTGCTCGACCGAGTGCAGGCCCGCTCCGGTGGCCCGCGCCAGGTCGTCGACCGTGACGTCACGCTGGAGGTCGACGAAGCGGGGGGCGCCGGTGTCGGTGGGCACGGTGAAGACCTGCATGGGCGGGGTGTACGGCGGTGCGGCGACGGCCGGGAGCGCGGGCGCCTCGGCGGTGTAACCCTCCGCCTCGACCGCGCGGGCGCCGGCCGCCGCCCCCTGGGCGAGGACCGCCGCGAGGTCGAAGGCGCCGTTCGCGCTGCCCGAGACCTCGACCGCCTGACGGCAGTGGTCGGGGACGAACGCGCCGAGCACGTCGTCGTACCGCAGCGTGCCGCCCGCCTGGCTGAACAGATGCGCGACCGGGTTCCAGCCGGCGGAGACCAGGAGCAGGTCGACGGCGAACTCCCGCTGACCCGCGCTGTCCTGGCCGTACGGGGCGACGGTCACGGCGGTGAGCCGGGGCGTGCCCCGGGTGCCGGTGACGGCGTGCCCGGCGAGCACCTCGATCCCGGCGGACCGGGCGCGCTCGGCCCACTGCCCCGGCTCGGGCCGGGTGTCGACGATCGCCGCGATGTCCACTCCGGCCGCCGCCAGGTCGAGCGCGGCGGCGTAGGCGCTGTCGTTGGTGGTGAACACGACGGCGTGCCGGCCCGGCACGACGGCGTACCGGTGCAGATACGTCCGGGCCGAGGCGGCCAGCATCACGCCGGGCCGGTCGTTGTCGCCGAAGGCGAGGGAGCGTTCGTGGGCGCCGGTGGCGAGGACGACGCGCCGGGCGCGGATCCGCCAGACGCGCTCGCGGGAGACGTTCGCCGGGGCGTCCGCGCCCAGGTGGTTGGTGCGGCGCTCGACGGCGAGGACGTGGTTGTCGTCGTAGTGGCCGAAGACGGTGGTGCGGGCGAGGACACGGACCTCGGGGGCGGCTTCGAGCCGTGCGTGTGTGGCGTGGACCCAGTCGAGGTGTTCCCCGGTGCCGAGCAGGCTGCCGCCGGGTTCCGGCTGGTCGTCGGCGAGGATGACGCGGGCGCCGCTGTGGGCTGCTGCTGCCGCCGCCGCGAGACCGGCGGGGCCGGCGCCGACGACCAGCAGGTCGCAGTGGGCGTGCACGGCGTCGTAGCGGGCCGGGTCGGGTTCGCCGGCGAGGCGTCCCTGGCCAGGCAGGCTGCGCGCGGCCAGGCCGTCGTAGAGCTCGACGGCCGGGGCGGGGAGCATGGGCTCGGGGAAGGGAGCCTCGATCTGGACGACGGCGTTGGGTTCCTCGACACCGGCCGAGAAGATGCCTCGGGGGCGGCCGAACTTGATGCTCGTGGCGGCTTGGATGACGCCGTTGGCGAGGAGGGCGGAGGCCAGGGTGTCGCCGCGGTAGCCCTGGTATTCGGTGCCGTCGAAGGTGAAGGTGAGGGGGGTGGCACGGTCGATGCGGCCGCCGGTGGGGGTGCGGAAGGGATGGTCGCCCCCGCCGCCCCTGCCCGTCCCGTCCTCCAGGGGCTCTGCCCCTTCGACCCCGCCGGGGGGCTCCGCCCCCTGGACCCCCACCGGCCCTGAACGGGCCTTGTCCTCAATCTCCCCCAGGGGGGGTGCCCCCAGACGGGCTGAATGCAGCTGACGAGGCTCGACAGTCGCCGGACGCGGTTCCCCCGCCCGGTACACCGCCAGGATCTCGTTGGTCGACGTGTCCCGCACCGCGTTGAACCACTTGCGGCAGCCCGCCGCGTGGGTCCAGCGTTCGGCGAACGGACCCTTGGGGTTGGCACGGAAGAAGAGGTAGCGCGCCCACTCCTCGTCACCGAGGGCGGCGGGGTCCTCGGGGTAGGGGACGTGGGCCTGGCCGCCGTAGTGGAACTCGGACTCGTCGCGGGGCCCGCACCACGGGCAGGAGATCAGCATCATGGTCGGGCTCCCTAGTGGGCCACGGCGGCAGCGCCGTGTTCGTCGACGAGCGCGCCGGTGGTGAAACGGTCGAGCGAGAACGGGGCGTTCAGTGTGTGCGGTGCGTCGTGGGCGATGGTGTGGGCGTACACCCAGCCGACGCCCGGGGTGGCCTTGAAACCGCCTGTTCCCCAGCCGCAGTTGAGGTAGAGGTTGCCGACCGGGCTGAGGCCGACGACGGGCGAGGCGTCGGGGGTGACGTCCACGATGCCGCCCCAGGTGCGCAGCACGTGGGCGCGGGCGAACACCGGGAAGAGCTCCAGGGCGGCGGACATCTGTTCCTCGATGACGTGGAACGCGCCGCGCTGGGTGTAGGAGTTGTACGCGTCGATGCCCGCGCCCATCACCAGTTCGCCCTTGTGTGCCTGGCTGACGTACACGTGGACCGCGTTGGACATGACGACGGTCGGGTGCACGGGCTCCAGCAGTTCGGAGACGAGTGCCTGCAACGGGTGGCTCTGGAGGGGGAGTTCGATGCCCGCCATGGCGGCGAGGACCGAGGTGTGGCCGGCCGAGCACAGGGCCACCTTGCCGGCCGCGATCGGGCCCCGGGTGGTCTGCACTCCGACCACCCGGCCGCCGGCCACGTCCAGGCCGGTGACCTCGCAGTTCTGGATGATGTCGATACCGGCGGCGTCCGCGGAGCGGGCGAAGCCCCAGGCCACGTAGTCGTGCTTGGCGATGCCGGCGCGCGGCTGGTAGGTGCCGCCCAGGACCGGATAGCGCACGTCGGGCGAGGTGTTGACGATCGGGCAGACCTCTTCGACCTGTTCGGCGTCGAGCCATTCGGCGTCGACTCCGTTGAGCCGGTTGGCCTCGACCCGGCGCACGCTGTCGCGGACGTCCTGGAGGCTGTGGGCGAGGTTCAGCACACCGCGCTGGGAGAAGAGGATCGGATAGTCCAGCTCCTCCTCCAGCCCCTCCCAGAGTGTGAGGGCGTGCTCGTAGATGCCGGCGCTCTCGTCCCACAGGTAGTTGGAGCGGATGATCGTGGTGTTGCGGGCCATGTTGCCGCCCGCGAGCCAGCCCTTCTCCAGGACCGCGACGTCGGTGATGCCGTGGTTCTTCGCCAGGTAGTGGGCGGTGGCCAGGCCGTGCCCGCCGCCGCCCACGATCACGACGTCGTACGACCGCTTGGGCTCGGGGGTGCGCCAGAGGAAGTCCGGGTGGTCGGGCAGGTCGGCGCCGGGGGTGCGGGGGCTCATCGGGCGCCTCCGTCGTGCGAGAGGTGCGGGTAGAGCGGGTGCTTTGCGGCCAGCGCCTCGGTGCGGGCGCGCAGGGCCGGCACGTCCGGCTCGGGCTGGAGGGCCAGGGCGATCACGTCGGCGGCCTCGGTGAAGTCCTCCTCGGTGAAGCCTCGGGTGGCCAGCGCCGGGGTGCCGATGCGCAGCCCGGAGGTGACCATGGGCGGGCGCGGGTCGAAGGGGACGGCGTTGCGGTTGACGGTGATGCCGATCTCGTGGAGGAGGTCCTCGGCGCGTTTGCCGTCGAGTGCGGAGTCCCGCAGGTCCACGAGGACGAGGTGGACGTCCGTGCCGCCTGTCAGCACCCGCACCCCGGCCGCCGCCGCGTCGGGCCGGGTCAGGCGCTCGGCGAGGATGCGGGCGCCGGCGAGCGTGCGGGCCTGGCGCTCGGCGAACCCGGGCGACGCGGCGACCTTGAAGGAGACCGCCTTCGCGGCGATGACGTGTTCCAGGGGGCCGCCCTGCATCCCGGGGAACACGGCCGAGTTGAGCTTCTTGGCGAGGTCGGCGTCGTCGGTGAGGATGACGCCGCCGCGGGGTCCGCCGAGCGTCTTGTGCGTGGTGGTGGTGACCACGTGGGCGTGCGGGACGGGGCTCGGGTGCAGTCCGGCGGCGACGAGGCCCGCGAAGTGCGCCATGTCGACCATGAGGAGCGCTCCGACCTCGTCGGCGATCCGGCGGAACGCCGCGAAGTCCAGCTGCCTCGGGTAGGCCGACCAGCCCGCGATGATCATCTTGGGGCGGTGCTCCTTGGCGAGCCGCTCCACCTCGTCCATGTCCACGAGGTGGTCGGTCTCGGAGACGTGGTACGGCACGACGTTCAGCATCCTGCCGCTGTAGTTGATGCGCATGCCGTGGGTGAGGTGGCCGCCGTGCGCGAGGTCGAGGCCGAGGACGGTGTCGCCGGGCTTCAGCAGGGCGAAGAACACGGCGGTGTTGGCCTGGGCGCCGGAGTGCGGCTGGACGTTGGCGAAGCCGGCGCCGAAGAGGGCCTTGACGCGTTCGATGGCCAGCTTCTCGGTGACGTCCACGTGTTCGCAGCCGCCGTAGTAGCGGCGGCCGGGATAGCCCTCGGCGTACTTGTTGGTCGCGACCGAGCCCTGTGCCTCCATCACGGCGGTGGGGGCGAAGTTCTCGGAGGCGATCATCTCCAGGGTGGACCGCTGGCGGTGCAGTTCGGCCCGGAGCGCGTCGTGGACCTCGGGGTCCAGCTCGGCCAGGGGGGTGTTCAGCGCGTTCATGCGGGGTTCGCGTTCCTCTCGGCGGCCTCGACGACGTTGGCGAGCGGCATCGCCCGGGGCATGGATCCCACGCCCCCGTGCTCGGTGCGGGTGATGCCGACGTCCAGGACGGCGGCGCCGGGGCGCAGCGTGTCCTTGGTGATCGGTCCGGGCGAGCCGGCCGCAGCGACGACGATGTCCGCCTCGCGTACGTGCCGGGCCAGGCCCTCGGTTCCGGTATGGCAGAGGGTGACGGTGATGCCCCGTCCGACGACACGCACCCGGGCCCCGGTGCAGGGCAGCGGGGCGTCGACGCCGAGGACGAGCCGGCCGAGGTCGACCGGGTGGAGTCCGTCGGCGTCCTTGGCCGGCTCCATGCGCGTGAGGACGGCGTTCGCGTCCAGGTGGCGCGGTAGCGGGAACTGGACGATGTACCCGGTGCAGTCCGGGGCGGCGGTGAGCTCGTCGACGACGTCCTCGGCCTGCCGCTGGCCGGCGTCGGCGGGCGGTCGGCGGCGCGGCGGGTCGATGCCCGGGCCCGGGGGCCAGGCCGTGCGGGTGGCCGACCTGGCGTCGAGGAGTTGTGCGGTCACGCGCGGTGCTCCTTCCAGTGCTCAGCCACGCAGGCGGGACATGGTCGGATCGAACAGCGGCTCCTCGGCCACGACCGCCTCGACGCGCTGGTCGAAGTAGCCGATGTGCACCGTGGTGCCGGGGACGGCGAGTTCGGCCGGGAGCCAGGCGTAGGCGATGCCCTTGCCGATGGTGTGGCCGTAGGCGGCGCTGGTGACGTAGCCGACGGCGCGCTCGCCGTCGTACACCGGCTCCTTGCCCATGACGACCGCGCTCGGGTCGTCGACGGTGAGGCAGGACAGCCTGCGCCGTACGTCCGCCCTGCGGCGTTCCAGCGCGGACCTGCCGATGAAGTCGCCCTTGTCGAGCCTGACGGCGAAGCCGACGCCGGCCTCGTAGGGGTCGTGCTCGTAGGTCATGTCGGTTCCGAAGGAGCGGTACCCCTTCTCCAGGCGGAGGCTGTTGAAGGCGCCGCGGCCGGCGATGACGCCACCGAGCGGCTCGGCGGCGGCCCACAGGGTGTCCCACAGCTTCTGGCCCTGGTCGGCGGTGGTGTAGAGCTCCCAGCCCAGCTCGCCGACGTACGACAGGCGCATCGCGGTGACCGGGACGCTGCCGATGTAGGCGTGCCGGGCGCGGAAGTACTTCAGGCCGTCGTTCGTGAAGTCCGCGTCGGTCAGGGGCTGGAGGACGTCTCGGGCGAGCGGGCCCCACAGGCCGACACAGCAGGTGCCGGCGGTGATGTCGCGGACCTGGACCCTGCCGTCGGCGGGCAGGTGCCGGGTGAACCAGTCGAGGTCGAGGTTGCCGTTGGCGCCGATCTGGAAGCGGTCGGGGGCGAGGCGGGCGACGGTGATGTCGCTGCGGATACCGCCGTCGTGGTCCAGCAGCAGTGTGTACGTCACCGAGCCGACGGACTTGGCGACCTTGCCGGTGACCAGGCCCTCCAGGAAGTCGGCGGCGCCGGGGCCGCTGACCTCCAGGCGCTTGAGGGCGGTCATGTCGTACAGGGCGACTCTCTCGCGGGTGACCTGTGCCTCGGCTCCGACGATCGGGGACCAGTAGCGGGCGGCCCAGTCGTTCGGCGTGGGGATCGAACGGCCCTCCACCAGGCCCGCGTTGGCCTCGTACCACTGCGGGCGCTCCCAGCCGTTCGCCTCCAGGAAGAAGGCGCCGTGCTCCTGCTGGCGGGTGTGGAAGGGGCTGGTGCGGATCGGGCGCGGCTTTCCGGACGGCTGGAGGGGGTGGAGGATGTCGTAGACCTCGACGAAGTTCTGGCAGTCGCGGGCCAGGACGTACTCCGGGGACAGCTGGTGCGGCTCGAAGCGGTTGACGTCGCACTCGTGCAGGTCGAAGGAGGAGCAGTGGCCGTCGACCAGCCATTCGGCGACGGCGCGGCCGACGCCCGCGGAGTGGGTGACCCAGACGGCCTCGGCGACCCAGAAGCCCTTGACGTCCGGGGACTCGCCGAGCAGCGGGAAGCCGTCGGTGGTGAAGGAGAACAGACCGTTGATGCCCTCCTCGATCTCGGCCTCGCGGGTCGCCGGGAGAAAGGACCGCGTCTCGGTCCAGGCGTCCGCGAAGTCGTCCTCGGTGAACTTCAGGACCGAGGGCATCTGTTCGGCCTCGTCCACGGAGAGGATGTCGTCCGCGGAGACCGGCATGGGGCGGTGGCCGTAGTAGCCGATGCCGAGGCCGTCGAAGCGGTCGCGGTAGTAGAGGTCGGCGTCCTGGTGGCGCAGGATCGGGCGGACGGCCTCCTCGGTCTGGCCTTTCAGCGCCGGTATCGGGCCGGTCCAGGCGAGTTGGTGGGCGAGCGGGGTGAGCGGCAGGTTCATCCCGGCCATGCGGGCGATCTTCGGGCCCCAGATGCCGGCGCAGCACACGACGATGTCGGCGGGGATCTCGCCCTGGTCGGAGACGACGCCGGTGACGCGGCCGGCGCTCTGCCGGATGTCGAGGACTTCGTGGCGGGCGAGGAAGCGCACGCCGCGCTCGGTGGCCCGGCGGATCTGCGCCTCGACGGCGAGGACGGCCTTGGCGAGTCCGTCGGTCGGGACGAGGAGGCCGCCGAGCACCCGGTCCCGGTTGACCAGCGGGTGCCGCTCGACGCACTCGTCGGGGCTCAGCAGACGGGACTCGATGCCCCAGGCGGTGATCCAGCCGTGGCGGCGGTGCAGTTCGGCGAGGCGCTCGGGGCTGGTCGCCACTTCGAGGCCGCCGACCTGGAGGAAACAGGGCTTGCCGTCGACGTCGAGGGAGCAGAACTTCTCGACGGTGTAGCGGGCGAGCTCCGTCATCGTCTTCGAGGGGTTCGTCTGGAAGACCAGGCCGGGGGCGTGCGAGGAGGAGCCCCCGGTGGCCGGGAGGGGGCCCTGGTCGACCACGGTCACTTCGGTCCAGCCGCGTGCGGAGATCTCGTCCGCCAGGGCCGCTCCCACGACGCCCGCTCCGATGATCACCACTCGGGGTCCCGCCATCGCCAACCTCCGAACTTGAGACCGGTTCAGTTGCTTGGTGCGCAACGCGACGCAGGTTGCGCAACTCAATGTGCCCGCCGTCGAGGAGGGGTGTCAAGGGGGCGGTGACATCGGAAAACCGCCTGAACAGGGGCGGGGAACACGACAGCGCCCGGCAGGCGGTGCGCACACATGCGCACCGCCTGCCGGGCTTGTCGGTTCAGCCCTTGCCCCGCCCCGCGCTACTTGAGCCAGGCGTCGACCTTGTCGCGGTTCGCGTCGACCCACTTCCTGGCTGCCGCGTCGTCCGACATCTTGTCCTGAGCGATGTAGCGGGCGACGGCGTTCTGGTCGTCGTTGGTCCAGTGGAAGTTCTTCACCAGGCGGTACGCCGGGCTGCCCGACGCGGCGAACTGCTTGCTGACGATCTTGTCCAGGTCGTAGACGGGATAGTCGCAGGCGACCTTCGCCGCGTCGGCGTCGCACCCCGTCGTGTACGTCGGCAGGTTGACCTTCACCAGCTGCACCTCGGACATGAACCACTGCGGCTCGTAGAAGTAGCCGATCATCCACTGCTTGTTCTTCTCGGCCGTTCTGAAGGCCTGGATGAGCGCGGTCTCGCTGCCTGCGTACACCACCTTGAAGTTCAGCTTCAGGTTCTTGACCAGGGCCGCGTCATTCGTGACGTACGACGGGTCGCCGTCCAGCAGCTGGCCCTTGCCGCCGGACTCGGAGGTCTTGAACCGGTCCGCGTACTTGTCGAGGTTCTTCCAGTCGAGGATGTCCGGGTGCGCCCTGGCCAGCCACGGCGGGACGTACCAGCCGATGACGCCCCTGTTGCCGGTCGAGCCGGCCTCGACGGCGGTCTTCTGGCCCGCCATGTACTTCTTCTTCAGGTCGTCGTGGCCCCAGTTCTCCAGGACCGCGTCGACCTCGCCGGTCCCGAACCCCTGCCAGGCGATCTCCTCCTTCAGGTCCTTCTTGGTGACCGTGCAGCCGAGGTCGTGCTGGGCGACGTACGCGACGACCGCCGCGTCCGCCTCGTAGCCGATCCAGGGGTTGACGGCCAGGTTGAAGGTGCCGCACGTGCCGTCCGAGCGTTTCGAGCCGGACGAGTTCATGTCGCTGACCTTGGCTCCCGCGCAGGAGGTCAGGGTGAGACAGAGGAGGGTCAGACCGGCCGCGCCGGTGCGCCAGTGTCGTGCCATGGTGTCGTGCTCCTTACGCCCGGGTGCGTCGCGCCGCGGCCTGAGTGATCCGGTCGAACATGACTCCGAGCAGGACGATGGCCAGTCCCGCCGCGAGCCCCTTGCCGTACAACTCGCCCTGCGAGAAGCCGGCGACGACGTCGTAGCCGAGGGCGCCCGCCCCCACCAGACCGCCCACCACGACCATCGACAGCACATAGATCAGCCCCTGGTTGGTCGCGAGCGTCAGGGCGCTGCGGGCCATCGGCAGCTGCACCTTGGTGATGATCTGCCAGGTGTTGCACCCGGCCGAGGTGGCCGCCTCCACGGTCGTCTCGGGGACGTTCCGCACCCCATCCGCGATGATCTTGATCGCGACGGGTGCCGCGTAGACCACGGCCGCCACGATCGCGGTGAACCGGGTGGCGCCGAACAGGGCCAGGAACGGCACGAGATAGACGAAGGGCGGCATGACCTGTGCCGCGTCCAGGGTGGGCCGCACCACCCGGTCCACGAGGGCGCTGCGCCCCATCCACACGCCGAAGACGACGCCGAGCAGCATCACCAGCACAGTGGCCACGGCCGTCGAGGCGAGGGTGGTCATGCTGTCCGACCACACGCCCGTGCCGACCAGCAGCCCGACACAGCAGGCGGCCGTCACCGCGGCCCACCGGCCGCCGAGCACCAGGGCGAGCGCGACCAGGACGATGCCGACGAGCCACCACGGCGAGTCGGTGAGCAGGGTCTGGAACGGATTGAGCAGGCCGTTGGTGAGCACGTCGCGCAGACCGTTGGTCAGTCCCGACACATGGTTCTGGAGCCAGTTGGTCGTGGTGTCGGCCGCGCTCGCGATGTGGCCGCCGACGGTGCCGTTGCCCGGGAACTGTGCCGCCCACACGTAGGTGTGGGACACATAGATCACGAAGCCGAGTCCGATCGCGCCCGCCGCCAGCAGCGGGCGGCGCCACCTGAGCAGCCGGGCGTCGGTGCGGCGGGCCGTCTCGGTGCGCGCGGCGGCGGCCGTGGTGACCCGGTCGAGCACGATCGCCATGACGACGATGGCGAGTCCGGCGTTGAAGGCGGTACCGACGTCGAGGGACTGGAGGGCCTGGACGACGGTCTTGCCGAGGCCGGGCGCGTCGATCAGGGCGGCGATGGTCACCATGGCGAGGGCGGCCATGATGGTCTGGTTCACGCCCATGACGACGGTGCGCCTGGACATCGGCAG
This sequence comes from Streptomyces sp. MUSC 14, assembly GCF_001866675.1. Taxonomy (NCBI): domain Bacteria; kingdom Bacillati; phylum Actinomycetota; class Actinomycetes; order Kitasatosporales; family Streptomycetaceae; genus Streptomyces; species Streptomyces sp. MUSC 14. The sequence goes on along the minus strand of NZ_MLYN01000013.1, from coordinate 160,570 downwards.
CAGCACTTTGACCAGTTGCTGCATGCGTGTGGTGCCGAGCGAGTCCGCCGCCTCGACGGTGGTCTCGGGCACGGAGCGGATGGCGTGCGCGGTGATGCGGATGGCGGGCGGTGCCGCGTAGATCACCGTGGTGATCACGGCGGAGGCGCCGCCGATGAGGAAGATCAGGGTCAGCGGGGCGAGGTAGACGAAGGTCGGCATCGTCTGCATGAAGTCCAGGAAGGGCGTCATGATCCGGTGGAACCGGTCGGACAGCCCCGCCCACACGCCGAGCGGGATCCCGATGGGCAGCGCCACGAGGACCGCCGACAGGGTCAGCGCCAGGGTGTCCATGCTCTCCTGCCACAGCCCCTGCAAGCCGAAGAAGGTGAAGCCGGCCACGGCCAGCAGCGCGACCCGCCAGTTGCCCACGGCCCAGGAGACGTAGCCGGTGATGCCGACGACGCCGAGCCAGCCGATCTGCGGGACCGGGCGGGCGCCGACCGGTTGGGAGATCAGCTGCTGGACGAAGGTCACCAGGTGGTCGATGGCCAGCCGGATCTCGTTGAAGAAGTACAGGAAGAGCGGGTTGGAGTCGCGGTTGGCGCCGATGGTGTCGTTGACGTCGTTCAGCCAGCGGTGCAGTCCGGTGAGGTCGGCCGCCGCGAGGGTCAGCGTCTGCCGGCCGCGCAGCACGGCGAAGAGCACCAGCCAGCCGACCAGGACGGCGGCCACCACCACCGGGCGGCTGACCTTCTCGCGCAGCGGGGTGACCGACGCGGTCGCGTCGGCGGCGACGGCCATCACGCACCGCCTTCGGCACCGGCGACGACGGAGAGGATCTCCTCGTCGCCGACGATGCCGAGCAGCTTGCCGCCCTCGACGACCTTGACCGGCTTCTCGGCGGCCAGCACCGCCCGGGTGGCCTCGCGCACCACGACGTCCGGCCCCAACTCGGGCCCGTCGAGGGCGTCTTCGGGCTCGGCGGGGCGCATGATCCAGCGCAGGGTGAGGACGTCGCCGCGCGGCACGTCCCGCACGAAGTCCCGTACGTAGTCGTCGGCAGGGGCGCCGACCAGTTCGTCCCCGGTGCCGCACTGCACCGTCCTGCCGTCGCGCATGATCAGGATGCGGTCGCCCAGTTTGAGGGCCTCGGAGAGGTCATGGGTGATGAACACCATGGTCTTGCCGACCTCGTGGTGCAGCCGGACGACCTCGCTCTGCATGTCACGGCGGATCAGCGGGTCGAGCGCCGAGAACGGCTCGTCGAAGAAGAGGACGTCGGGGTCGCCGGCGAGGGCGCGGGCGAGGCCGACACGCTGCTGCATACCGCCGGAGAGCTGGTCGGGGTAGGAGTTCTCGTATCCCGAGAGACCCACCAACTCGACGGTCTCCAGGGCCCGTCGGACACGCTCGGCCCTGCTCATGCCGCGGATCTCCAGCCCGAAGGCCACGTTGTCCACGACCTTGCGGTGCGGCAGCAGGCCGAAGTGCTGGAAGACCATGGAGAACTTGCTGCGCCGCATCTCGCGCAGCCGCCGGGAATCGGCGCCGCGGATGTCCTCGCCCTCGAAGACGACCTCGCCCGCGGTGGGTTCGATCAGCCGGGTGAGACAGCGCACCAGGGTGGACTTGCCCGAGCCGGACAGTCCCATGACGACGAACACCTCGCCGGGCGACACCTCGAAGCTCACGTCCCGTACGGCGGCGGTGCAGCCGGTGCGGTCCATCAGCTCGCGGCGGGTGAGTCCGCACAGCTCCGCGGAGCCCGGCACCTCGTCGGCCTTCGGCCCGAACACCTTCCACAGCCGGCGCACGGAGACGACGGGGGTGCGGTCCTGGGGGTCCTCGGACGTGTCGCGCCGCTGCGACGCCTCGGTCTGTGCTGGGGCCATGGTCGACCTCTCTTCGGCGTTCAGCCGCGGAACCAGTGCTGCGGCCGGGGTTGGATGTTCTGCCAGACGTGCTTGGGCTCCCGGTATTCGTCGAGGCCGGTCGGCCCCAGCTCACGGCCCACGCCGGAGTGCCCGAACCCACCCCACTCCGCCTGCGGCACATAGGGGTGGTAGTCGTTGATCCACACGGTGCCGTGCCGCAGCCGGCGGGCGACCCGCTGCGCCTTGCCCGCGTCCTGTGTCCACACGGCCCCCGCGAGGCCGTACTCCGTGTCGTTGGCGATGCGCACGGCGTCGTCCTCGTCACGGAAGCTCTCGACGGTGAGCACGGGTCCGAAGGACTCCTCGTGCACCACGCGCATGTCCTGCCGGCACGCGTCCAGGACGGTCGGCGGGTAGTAGAAGCCGCCTGCCAGCGCCGGATCGTCGGGACGTGTCCCGCCGCAGCGCAGTACGGCGCCCTCGGCGAGGCCCGCCGCGACGTACGCCTCGACCTTCTCCCGGTGCCGCGCGGAGATCAGCGGCCCGGTCTCCGCCCCGGGGTCGAAGGGCCCGCCGAGGCGGATCAGGCAGGCGCGGCGTACGACCTCGTCCACGAAGGCGTCGTGCAGCGAGTCCTGCACGATCAGCCGGGCACCGGCCGAGCAGACCTGCCCGGAGTGCAGGAAGACGGCGGTGAGCGCGAAGTCGACGGCCGTCTCGACGTCGGCGTCGGCGAAGACCACGTTGGGGTTCTTGCCGCCGAGTTCGAGCGCGACCTTCTTCACCGTCGCCGCGGCGGTCGCCATGATGTGCCGTCCGGTGTCCAGGCCTCCGGTGAACGACACCATGTCGACGGCCGGGTCCTCGGCCAGCGGTGCGCCCGCCTCGGCTCCGGCGCCCAGGACGAGGTTGGCGGCGCCTGCGGGCAGTCCGGCCTCCTCCAGCGCCTTCATCAGCAGGATCGCGGTGGAGGGCGTCAGTTCGCTGGGTTTGAGGACGATCGTGTTACCCGCCAGCAGGGCCGGGGCGACCTTCCACGAGGCCTGCAGCAGGGGGTAGTTCCAGGGGGTGATCAGTCCGCAGACGCCGACCGGCTCGTACACGACCCGGCTGAGGGCGTCGTCGCGGCCGGTGTCGATCACCCGGCCGGCGCCGGTGCCGGCGATGCCGCCGTAGTAGCGCAGGCAGGAGACGACGTCGGCGATGTCGTACTCGCTCTCGACCAGGCGCTTGCCGGTGTCGAGGGACTCGGCGCGGGCGAACTCCTTGGCGTCGCGCTCGATGACATCGGCGGTGCGCAGCAGCAGCGCGCCGCGTTCGCGCTCGGGGGTGCCGGGCCAGGGGCCGTCGTCGAAGGCCCGCCGGGCCGCGGCGATCGCCGCCCCGGTGTCGGGGCGGGTGCCTTCCGAGACCGTCGCGACGAGCGTGCCGTCCGCCGGACAGCGGATCTCGCGGTGACCGCCGGCCACCGGATCACGCCATTCTCCGGCCACATACAGATCTGCCATGCGACGCGCCCTTCGAACCGAATCCGTTGCGCATTGTGCATTGCATTGCTTGTGGTGGAACACCCTGGCCGAATGCCCGGCACCCGTCAAGGGGTCGGTCGACCGCGATTCTCAGCCGCCCAGCCGGTCCAGCAGGGCACGCCGCCAACACTCCGTCTCGGCCAGCTGGTTGAAGGTGAACAGATGCAGACCGGCCACCGCGGCCGACGGCCCGGTCAGCGCCTGCGCGCCCCGGGTGAGCAGCCGCTCGGGGACATAGCCGCCGGGTGCCGCGAACCGCAGGAACCAGGCAGGGTGCCGGGCGAGGAAGCGCGTCGACTCCCCCACCCCGATCCTCGTCGCCGTGGCCATCAGCTTCGCGCGCTGCACGGGCCCGGCGACGCCTACGTACACGGGGAGGGTGATGTCGCGCCGCCGGATCCGGGTGATCCAGTCGCCGAGCACCCGCGGGTCGAAGCACAGGTTGCTGACGATGTACGTCGCGTGCGTGCGCTTGTCCCACATCGACCGGACGGTGATGTCGTCGTGGATGAGGGGATGGCTCTCCGGGTAGCCGGTGATGCCCAACTCCCGGAAGGGATTGCCCAGTTCGGTCAGCCTGCGCAGCACCGGGAGCGCGCCCTCGTACGGTCCGGCCGGCGGGTCGGCGTCGCCCGCCGGTACGAAGAGGTCGTCGATCCCCGTGGCGCGCAGCCGTTCGGCGACGTCCTTCAGGTGCGCGTCGTCCCGCAGCAGCCGTGCGGGGAGGTGCGGGACGACGCGGTAACCGTGTGCCGCGAGCCGCTCGGTGAGGGCGAGTGTCGGTTCCAGCCCCTTGACCGGCGACGCCGTGACCGTGACCACGATGTCGCGGGGCACATGGGCGAGGACCTTCTCCTCCGTAGCCCGTGCCGGCAGCACCTCGTAGCGGACGCGGCCGAGCAGGGCCCGCAGTGCCTCGGCGGCCATCGGCTACCCGGCCTGTGTCCGGGCGTCGCCGTGCCGGTAGTACACGGCCTTGGAGGGCTCCAGCGGCTCCCGGCCGAGAATGATGTCGGCGGCCTTCTCGGCGACCATCATCACCGGCGCGTAGATGTTGCCGTTGGTGACGTAGGGCATCACCGAGGCGTCCACCACGCGCAGTCCGTCCACGCCGTGCACCCGCAGGGTCAGCGGGTCGACGACGGCCATGTCGTCGGTGCCCATCTTGCAGGTGCAGGAGGGGTGCAGGGCCGTCTCGCCCTCCTTGGCGACCCAGGCGAGGATCTCCTCGTCGGTGTCGACGGAGGGTCCGGGCGAGACCTCGCCGCCGTTGTAGGAGGCCAGCGCGGGCTGGTTGAGGATCCGGCGGGCGACGCGGATCGCCTCGACCCACTCGCGGCGGTCCTGCTCGGTGGAGAGGTAGTTGAAGCGCAGCGCGGGCTTGACCCGCGGGTCCCTGCTCCTGATCTTCACCGAGCCGAGCGCGTCGGAGTACATGGGCCCGACGTGCACCTGATAGCCGTGGCCGCCGGCCGGCGAGGAGCCGTCGTAGCGGACCGCGACCGGCAGGAAGTGGAACATCAGGTTGGGGTAGTCCACGTCCTCGTTGCTGCGGGCGAAGCCGCCGGCCTCGAAGTGGTTGGTGGCCGCCGGCCCCGTGCGGAACAGCCATTGCAGGCCGATGAAGGGCGCGCGCCACTTCGCCATGTACGGCTGCATGGAGACGGGCCGCTTGCAGGCGTACTGGACGTACACCTCCAGGTGGTCCTGCATGTTCTCGCCGACGCCCGGCAGGTCGTGGACGACGTCGATGCCGAGGGCGGACAGCTCGGCGGCGTTGCCGACGCCGGAGAGCTGGAGCAGCTGGGGCGAGTTGATCGCGCCGCCGCACAGGATGACCTCGCCGGCCCGGACCTGCCGGGGTGCGCCCTTGCCGCGCCGGTACTCGACGCCGACCGCGCGTCTGCCCTCGAAGAGCACCCGGGTGACGAGCGCGCGGGTGTGCACGGTGAGGTTCGGCCGCTTCATCGCGGGCTTGAGGTAGGCCTTCGCGGCCGACAGCCGCCGTCCGCGGTGGACGTTGCGGTCGAACTTGGCGAAGCCCTCCTGCCGGTAGCCGTTGACGTCGTCGGTGGGCGCGTAGCCCGCCTCCTGGGTGGCCTTGAGGAAGGCGCCGAAGAGCGGGTTCGTCGCCGGGCCGCGCTCCAGGACGAGGGGGCCGTCGTGGCCGCGGAACTCGTCGTCCGGGTCGGCCGCCAGACAGTTCTCCATCCGGCGGAAGTACGGCAGACAGTGGGCGTAGTCCCAGGTCTCCATGCCGGGGTCGGCGGCCCAGCGCTCGTAGTCCATGGGATTGCCGCGCTGGAAGATCATGCCGTTGATGCTGCTGGAGCCGCCGAGCACCTTGCCGCGGGCGTGGTAGATGCGCCGGCCGCCCATGTGCGGCTCGGGTTCGGACTCGTACTTCCAGTCGTAGAAGCGGCTGCCTATGGGGTAGGTGAGGGCCGCGGGCATGTGGATGAAGACGTCCCAGGGGTAGTCGGAGCGGCCCGCCTCCAGGACGAGCACACGGTTTCCGGGGTCGGCCGACAGCCGGTTCGCCAGTGCGCTGCCGGCCGATCCACCGCCGACGATGACGAAGTCGTAGTGCAGAGGAGCCATGTGTCCGCCTCGTCTCGCTCGCGCCGTCGTGATGCGCGGCATGCTAGTACGGGTGTCGCAATGTGCACCAGGTTGCGAACAACGCAACTTGTAAGATCCTTGTTCACGCCGCGTTACGTGAATGCCCGTTGTTTACTGCGCGTATAGTTCCGTTATGAGCAACTACAGTCCGGATACCGGAACGAGCGGAACGCAGTCCGGCGGAGTGCAGTCCGTCGACCGGGCCATCAGCGTCCTGGAGATCCTCGCGCAGCGTGGCGAGGCGGGGGTGAGCGAGGTGGCCGCCGAGATCGATGTGCACAAGTCGACCGCGTTCCGCCTGCTCGGCGCCCTGGAGGCGCGCGGCCTGGTGGAGCAGTCGGGCGAACGGGGCAAATACTCCCTCGGTTTCGGCATCGTACGCCTGGCCGGCGCCGTCACAGCGCGTATCGACATCACCCAGCAGAGCCGGCCGGTGTGCGAGCGGCTGGCCGAGGAGATCGGCGAGACGGTCAACATCGCCGTGCTGCAGGAGCACTACGCGATCAACCTCTACCAGGTGCGCGGCCAAGCCGCCGTCACCGCGCACAACTGGGTCGGCCAGCTGACCCCGCCGCACGCCACCTCCAGCGGCAAGATCATGCTGGCCCACCTGCCCGCGAAGGAGCGCGCCGCGCTGCTGACGGAGACGGGCCAGAAGAAACTGACCCCGCGCACGATCTCCTCGAAGGCGAAGCTGGAGAAGAACCTCACCGAGGCCCGCGAGCGCGGTTACGCCTGGACGCTGGAGGAGCTGGAGATCGGGCTGCACGCCATGGCAGCGCCGATCCGGGACCGGGACGGCCGGGTCATCGCCTCGATCAGCGCGTCCGGGCCCGCGTACCGGTTCACCGAGGAGCGCATGCACGAACTGGCTCCCCTGCTCGTCAAGGGTGCGGAGGAGATCAGCCAGCGGATGGGATACCTGGGCTGATCGCACCCGGCACGACCGCCGTTCGGCCCGCGTTCGCCCCCTGCGCGGGCCACGGGCGGACCCCTTCTACTGCGGCGCGCGTGCGCCGAGGCGCTCGCTCACCCAGTCGTGGAACGCGCCGATGTGGTGCTCGCTGGGGACCAGCACGCCGCCCTTGGCGTAGAGCCGTGAACCCATGCCGGGCTGAGTGCGCTCGCAGGCGTCGAAGTCCTGGCGGTTGACCCGGTCGAAGAGCTCCACGGACCGGCTGACGTCCTTGCCGCTCGCCACGACGTGCGGCAGGTAGAGCCAGTCGCACTCCACGATCGTACGGTCGGCGGCCACCGGGTACATCCGGTGGAAGATCACGTGGTCGGGCACCAGGTTGATGAACACCTGCGGTTTGACGGTGATCGCGTAGTACCGGCGGTCCTGGTCCTCCGACACCCCGGGAATGCGGTCCAGGCCCGCGGAGCCGTCCACGGTGAAGCCCTGGACGTCCGCGCCGAACTCGGCGCCGTGGCCGACGTAGTACTGGGCGGCGTAGCCGTCGGCGAACTCCGGTAGCACTTCGGTGAGTTCGGGGTGGATGGTGGCACAGTGGTAGCACTCCATGAAGTTCTCGATGATGAGCTTCCAGTTCGCCCGCACGTCGTAGACGATCCGCCTGCCCACCGAGAGGTTCGCGATGTCGTAGCGGTCGATCGACTCGACGTCGCCGAGGCGGGTGATCACCTCGCCCATGACGTCCTCCTCGAAGGAGGGCGGGTGCTCCGCGAGGCAGACCCAGACATAGCCGAGCCATTCCCGCACGGCCACGCTCACCAGGCCGTACTCGGTACGGCCGACGTCGGGCATCCTGGTGAGGTTGGGCGCCGCGACGAGCTTGCCCTCCAGGTCGTACGTCCAGGCGTGGTACGGACACTGGAAGGCGCGCTTGACCTCGCCCGACTCCTCGGTGCGGAGTCGGGCTCCGCGGTGCCGGCAGACGTTGAAGTAGGCCCGGACGGACAGGTCCCGGGCGCGGGTGACGAGGATGCTCTCGCGGCCCACGTCGACGGTGCGGAAGGCGCCGGGTTTCGCCAGGTCGGACGAGCGCGCGACACAGAACCACATCGTCTCGAAGATGTGCTCCTGCTCCTGGGCGAAGACACCGGGGTCCGTGTAGGCGGAGCCGGGGAGAGTGGCGATCAGGCTGTCCGGCAGGCTGGTCGAGGTCACGGTGCACTCCTCGGGAAACGTCGTGTTGCGATCAATACATCGATACGTCGCTACGTCGCTACATCAGTACGTCGGTCCGCGGCGGCGTCAGGACCCGGTCGCCACGGAGGCGAGCTGTTTGCGCCAGCGGGTGAACAGCCGCGGCTGGTTCATCCCGAGCACGGCGACCGGCCGGCCCGCCCGCCGGTACACGGCGAGGAAGCTGCGGTCCTCGGTCGAGCCCTCCTCGACCGTCACGTCGTCGGCGCCTGCCGCGTGACCGGCGAACTGGATCTTCACGCCGTACTGGTCCGACCAGAAGTACGCGGGGCGGGGCACACCCGGCCCCCCGGCACCGCCCGCGAGGAGCGTGGCGACGGCGATGTCCGGCCGTTCCAGTGCGCCGGTCCAGTGCTCGACCCGGCGGTGGGCGCCGGTGTGCGGGTCGTACCAGTTGGCGCAGTCGCCCACGGCGACCACCCCGGCCAGGGTCGTGCGGCCGTCGGCGCCGCACTTCACGCCGTTGTCGAGCGCCACGCCGGATCCGTCGAGCCAGTCGACACAGGGCCGGGCGCCCACGCCGACGACGACGATGTCTGCAGGGACGCCGCGGCCGTCCTCAAGCAGCACGGCGTCCACCCGGCGCTCCCCGCCGAGCCCCTTGACGCCCACACCGCACAGCAGACGTACGCCGTGATCGGCGTGCAGGGCGGAGACGATGCCGCCCATGGCCCCGCCGAGCGGCCCGGCCAGCGGCGTCGGGGCCGCCTCGACCACGGTGACGTCGAGGCCGAGGGCGTGCGCGGTGGAGGCGACCTCGGCTCCGATGAACCCGCCGCCGATCACCACCAGCCGTCCGCCCAGGGCGAGTTCGTCACGCAGGGCGCGGGCATCGTCCAGCGTGCGCAGCACATGGACGCCGGCGAGGCCCTCGGTGCCGGGCAGGACGCGGGCGGCGGCGCCGGTGGCGACGACCACGCCGTCGGCGCGGATCGTCCGGCCGTCGGCGAGCCGGATCGCCCGCTCGGCGCGGTCGAGTCCGGTGGCACGGGTGCCGAGCACCCACTCCGCCTGCAGGTCCTCGTCGTCCCGCTCCAGCGCCAGTTCGGCTTCGCCGAGGGTGCCGGCCAGGAACTCCTTGGACAGCGGCGGCCTGTCGTACGGCCGGTGCGACTCCTCGCCGACGAGGACCAGGCGGCCGTCGTAACCCCGCTTGCGCAGCGAGCGCGCGGCCGACAGACCGGCCAGCGAGGCGCCTACGACGGCCACGGTCCTCACGCGACGCCTCCGGCCAGCCGGGCGGAGACGCACGGCGGCAGGTTGGGCGCCGCCGTGGAGAGCCGGACGTACAGCATGCCGTCCTCGACGACGACCTCGTGGGTGCGGACCGGCAGCTTGGCCGGGGGCGCGTCCACGGCACCCGTGCGCAGGTCGAACTTCGAGGCGTGCAGGGGACATTCCACCTCACAGCCCTCCAGCCAGCCGTCGGCGAGCGACGCGTCCTGGTGGGTGCAGGTGTCGTCGACGGCGAAGAGTTCACCGTCGTCGGTGTGGAACACCGCCACGGGCGGGTCGACGTCGAGCCGGTGGGCCTCGCCTCGCGGCAGATCCGCGAGACGGCACGCGGGAATCATCATGACACCTCGGGTGCGTATAGCGAAACGGATTGCGATGAGCGCAACGTCAGTGTGCTGGCGGCGCTGAAGGCTTGTCAAGGCGTCGTATGGGCAGGTTGCGCGGGCCGCGGCGAGGCTGTTCCGGGCATGCCGAAGCGCCCCCGAAAGCACAGGTCAGAGGGGGGAGTCAGGCGTCCGTGAGGCGCGCCTGCGGCCCTGCCGCCGATACCCTCCGCGCTGGGGAGGCACCGGCGGCAGGGCCGCTCAGCGACCGGGCGGTCAGAAGCCGCGGTCGAGCCACTCCTGGAGATGCGGCGCCTCGGCGCCGATGGTGGTGGTGTCGCCGTGACCGGTGTGCACGACGGTGTCGGCCGGCAGGGCGAGGAGGCGCTCGCCGATCGAGCGGATGATGGTCGGGAAGTCGCTGTACGAGCGTCCGGTCGCGCCCGGCCCGCCGGCGAAGAGGGTGTCGCCGCTGAAGAGCGCGGAGAGCCGTGGGGCGTACAGACACACGGCCCCGGGGGCATGGCCAGGGGTGTGCAGCACGGTCAGCTCGGTCCCCGCGACCAGGAGGGACTGCCCGTCGGTCAGCTCGGCGTCGGGCGTCCGGTCGGGATGAGTCTGTTTCCACAGGCCCAGATCGTCGGCGTGCAGCAGGACGGGCGCCCCGGTCCGGGCGGAGAGTTCGGGCGCGGCGTCGATGTGGTCGTTGTGCGCGTGGGTGCACACGATCGCCCGCAGGGCGCGTCCGGCGACGGCCCGGACGACGGCGTCGGCGTCATGGGCGGCGTCGATGACGATCACCTCGGTGTCGTCGCCCACGATCCACACGTTGTTGTCGACGTCCCAGGTACCGCCGTCGAGCGAGAACGTGCCCGAGGTGACGAGGCGTTCGATGCGGGCGCCCGGCATCAGAGGACGACCACCGAGCGCAGGACGTCGCCGTGGTGCATCCGCTCGAACGCCTTCTCCACGTCGTCGAGGGCGATCGTCTCGGTGACGAAGGCGTCCAGGTCGAGCCTGCCCTGGAGATACAGGTCGATCAGCATCGGGAAGTCCCGGGAGGGCAGGCAGTCGCCGTACCAGGACGACTTCAACGCCCCGCCCCGCCCGAACACATCGAGCAGCGGCAGCTCCAGCTTCATCTCCGGCGTCGGCACGCCGACGAGGACGACGGTGCCGGCGAGGTCACGGGCGTAGAAGGCCTGCCGGTACGTCTCCGGGCGCCCCACCGCGTCGATCACGACATCCGCGCCGAAGCCTCCGGTCAGCTCGCGTACGGCGTCGACGGCGTCCGCCTGCCTGGAGTTGACGGTGTGGGTCGCGCCCAGCGTCGTCGCCGTGGCGAGCTTGCGGTCGTCGATGTCGACGGCGATGATCCTCGCCGCGCCCGCCAGCTTCGACCCCGCGATCGCCGCGGCCCCGACCCCACCGCAGCCGATCACGGCGACGGTGTCACCACGGCCGACGTTCCCGGTGTTGATCGCCGCACCCAGACCCGCCATCACGCCGCACCCCAGCAGCCCGGCGGCAGCCGCGGACGCGGCCGGGTCGACCTTCGTGCACTGCCCCGCCGCCACCAGCGTCTTCTCCGCGAACGCACCGATCCCGAGCGCCGGCGACAGCTCCGTGCCGTCGGTCAGCGTCATCCTCTGCTTCGCGTTGTGCGTGTCGAAGCAGTACCACGGCCGCCCGCGCAGACAGGCCCGGCACTGACCGCACACGGCACGCCAGTTGAGGATGACGAAGTCACCGGGAGCGACGTCGGTGACACCCTCCCCCACCGCCTCCACGACACCCGCCGCCTCGTGCCCCAGCAGGAACGGGAAGTCATCGCTGATCCCGCCCTGCCGATAGTGCAGATCGGTGTGGCAGACACCGCAGGCCTCGATCTTGACCAGCGCCTCCCCCGGTCCGGGATCCGGCACGACGATCGTTTCCAGACTGACGGGGGCGCCCTTGCTCATCGCGACGACAGCACGGACCTGCTGAGACATGGCCACTCCTCGGCTGACAGTAGGGATGGTGTCTATGTTGCTCATTACGGCACGCATCTCATGTTCCGCAACACAGCATCGCGGAGGCCGCAGCGGCGGTCAAGAATCAGGACGTGGCGGAGCGGCCGCCGGCGGGCTCTCGTCCGCGACGGGCGAGCGGCCGGGACGGCAGGCGTCGTCGCGGATCCGCCCCAAGTGCGGGGCGACGGCGTGAGGTTGCGGGCAGGCGAGGGCGAGCGTCCGGCTCAAGCCGCCGACCGCTCCATGTGCGACGGCCGCACTGCCGGCGCCGAAGGAGCTCTCGCTACCGCTGGGCGCCGAGGAGGCACGTCACCCTGCCGACGGGTCCGTCAGGGACGTTCACACCCGGCGCGGCAGCTTCCAGTTCGGGCGGGGGAAGTGGCAGGTGTAGCCGTCGGGGTAGCGCTCCAGGTAGTCCTGGTGCTCGGGCTCGGCCTCCCAGAAGTCGCCGACGGGCTCCACTTCGGTGACGACCTTGCCCGGCCAGAGCCCGCTCGCCTCGACATCGGCGATCGTGTCCAGGGCGACGCGGTGCTGCTCCTCGTCGCCGTAGAAGATGGCGGAGCGGTAGCTGCGCCCGATGTCGTTGCCCTGGCGGTCCTTCGTGGTCGGGTCGTGGACCTGGAAGAAGAACTCCAGGACGTCGCGGTAGCTCGTGACCGCCGGGTCGAAGAGGATCTCGATGGCCTCGGCGTGATCGCCGTGGTCGCGGTAGGTGGCGTTCGGCGTGTCCCCGCCGCTGTAGCCGACGCGCGTGGAGACCACGCCCGGCTGCTTGCGGACCAGATCCTGCATGCCCCAGAAACAACCGCCCGCCAGCACGGCCCGCTCGGTTCCCACAGTCATCGATCACTCCTGACGCTCGCGTCCGGCGCCCGACGGGCGCGCCGACCATGCGATCATCACACAATGGCGGTACAGAAATCAAACCGTTCTCACGTCGAATTCTTCCCGTAATCAAAGAGAATGTGCGTAGCTCGATTCGAATGGTCGAATCACGGTTTGGACTTCACCAATTTCCCCCCATGGGCCGGCCGTGTATTAATTGCAATGAGTTGGTGAACGTTTCGCGGCAGAAGCACGTCTCACAAGTCGTAATGGATTTCGCATCCGTTGGCACCGCACACCAGAGGCACGAATTTGTCTTCGCCCGCATTCGATGCGTCACACCTACCCCTCGGGTCGCCTGGGAATCAGGCTCTCTTCCGCTCCGCGGCCGCCTCGTCGCCGCGTACCCTCGTCGATGTTCTGCACACCACGGTCACCCGGAATCCGGATGCCCCGGCTCTGGACACCGGCGCGGAAATACTGACCTACCGCGAGCTGTCCGCCGAGGTCGTCCGCCGTGCCCAGCAGCTCACCGGCCAGGGCGTCGGCCCCGGCGACCGGGTGGGGATCCGGATCCCCTCGGGCACCGCCGAACTGTATCTGTCGATCCTCGCCGTACTGCACTGCGGAGCGGCCTACGTACCGGTCGACGCGGACGACCCCGAGGAGCGGGCCGCCACCGTCTTCCGCGAGGCCGGGGTGTGTCTCGTCCTCGGACCCCACCCGCAGCCCGCCGGGGCGGCCGTCGCGTCGGGAGTGGCGACGGGCCGCAGCGCGCCCGCTCCGGAGGACGACGCGTGGATCATCTTCACCTCCGGCTCGACCGGCGCGCCCAAGGGCGTGGCCGTCTCCCATCGCTCCGCGGCCGCGTTCGTGGACGCCGAGGCGCGGCTGTTCCTGCGCGACCGGCCGCTCGGCCCCGGTGACCGGGTCCTCGCGGGGCTGTCCGTCGCCTTCGACGCCTCCTGCGAGGAGATGTGGCTGGCGTGGCGCTCGGGCGCCTGCCTGGTACCCGCCGAACGCGCCCTGGTCCGGGCGGGCCACGAACTCGGGCCCTGGCTCGACGAGCGGGGCATCACCGTCGTCTCCACCGTGCCGACCCTGCTGGCCATGTGGCCCGAACAGGCCCTGCGCCGCGTGCGGTTGCTGATCCTGGGCGGCGAGGCCTGTCCGCCCGGCCTGGTCGAGCGGTTCGCCGGTCCCGAGCGGGAGATGTGGAACACCTACGGCCCCACGGAGACCACCGTCGTGGCCTGCGCCGCCCCGCTGCGGCGCGGCCGCACCGTGCGCATCGGCCTGCCGCTGGCGGGCTGGGACCTGGCCGTGGTCGACGAGGCCGGGGAACCGGTCGCGTACGGGGAGCAGGGCGAACTGGTCATCGCCGGCGCCGGTACCGCGCGCTACCTCGACCCCGTGAAGGACGCGGAGCGGTTCCGGCCGTGCGCCGCGCTGGACTCGCCGCGCGCCTACCGCTCGGGCGACCTCGTGCGCGCCGACGCCGCGGGACTGGTCTTCCTGGGCCGCGTCGACGACCAGGTCAAGCTCGGCGGACGGCGCGTGGAGCTGGGCGAGATCGACGCGGCCCTGCTCGCCCTGCCCGGCGTGCGCGGAGCGGCCGCGGCCGTGCAGCCGACGGCCGCCGGTGCCTCGATCCTGGTCGGGTACGTCGTACCGGAGGCGGGCGCCGACGGGCGGTCCGGGTTCGACGCCGCCAAGGCCAGAGCGCTGCTGGCCGAGCAACTGCCCGCGGCGCTGGTGCCGGTGCTCGCCGAGGTGACCACGCTGCCCACGCGCGCCTCCGGGAAGGTCGACCGCGCGGCCCTGCCCTGGCCGGTCCCCCTGACGGGCGGCGAGAGTGACAGCGGTGACGCGGACCACCCGCTGGAGGGTACGGCGGCGCGGCTGGCGGACGTCTGGGAGCAGTTGCTGGGGCTGCGGCCCGGCCCGGACAGCGACTTCGTCGCGCTCGGCGGCACCAGTCTGACCGCGGCCCGGATGGCCTCGATGCTCCGCGAGGAGTATCCGGGGCTGTCCGTCGCCGACCTCTACCGGCACTCGGTGCTGCACCGCATGGCCGACCACCTCGACTCGCTCGCCGGGACCACGCAGGAGGTGCGCGAGGTCCGCCCGATCCCTCGGACGACCGCCGTCGTGCAGTTCTTCGTGCAGATGGCCGGCTACGCCGTCACGGGCCTGCGCGGACTGGTCGGACTGGCGGCGGCGGACAACGTGCTCGGCTGGATCGCGCCGCACCACTGGGCGCCGCACACGTCGTGGTGGCTGGTCCTGGCCGGGTGGGTGGTGCTGTTCAGCTCGCCGGTGCGCTGTCTGGTCGGCGCGGTCCTCGCCCGCACCCTGGCCGGCTCGATCACTCCGGGCGCCCACCCGCGCGGGGGCAGCACGCATCTGCGGCTGTGGACCGCGGAACGGGCGGTCGCCACGTTCGGCGTACCGTCCCTGCTCGGCACCCCGTGGGCGGTCCTGTACGCCCGCATCCTGGGCTGCCGCACCGGGCGTGACGTACAGCTGCACACGATGCCCCCGGTGACGGGCCTCGCCGAGCTGGGCGAGGGGTGCAGCATCGAACCGGAGGCGGACATCGCGGGCTGGTGGCTCGACGGTGACACCCTGCACGTCGGCCCGGTCTCGGTCGGGGCGGGCGCACGGGTCGGTCACCGCAGCACGCTGCTGCCCGGTGCCGTCGTGGGCCGCGGCGCGGAACTGACCGCCGGCAGCTGTCTGAGCGAGCGGATCCCGGACGGCATGGTGTGGACCGGCTCCCCGGCCCGGCCGGCCGAGCCCGCCGAGCGTCTCGCGGGTGTCGGGTGGCCGGCACCGACGACGGACCGCCGGCGCCGCTGGCACCTGGCCTACGCGCTGTCCCTGACCGTGCTGCCCCTGACCTCGCTGCTCGCGGCGGCCCCCGCCCTGTTCCTCACCTGGCTGCTGGTCCGCACGACGCCGACGCTGTCCGGGGCGGCGGGGCACCTGCTCGCCGCGGCACCACTGTTCGCCCTCATGACGATGGTGTCCGGGCTGCTGCTCACCGCGCTGACCGTGCGGCTGCTGAACCGGTCGATCAAGCCCGGCATGCACCGTGCGGACGGCGGCGTGGCCTGGCGGGCCTGGCTCGTGACACGGATCCTCGACGGCGCCCGGGGCGGCTACTTCCCCCTGTACGCGAGCCTGGCGACGCCGTCCTGGCTGCGGCTGCTCGGCGCCCGCGTCGGCCGCGGCACCGAGATC
The DNA here is from genome assembly GCF_001866675.1 of Streptomyces sp. MUSC 14. Lineage (NCBI taxonomy): Bacteria > Bacillati > Actinomycetota > Actinomycetes > Kitasatosporales > Streptomycetaceae > Streptomyces > Streptomyces sp. MUSC 14. The sequence continues at coordinate 144,745 of NZ_MLYN01000013.1, read as the reverse complement.
TCCACGGTGCTGCCGCTGCCGTCACTGCTCCGCGTCGACGACGGGGCGTTCCTCGCCGACGACACACTGGTCGCGCCGTACGAACTGCGCGGCGGCTGGCTGAAGTTGGGGAAGGTACGGGTCGGCGAGCGCGCGTTCGTCGGCAACTCCGGCATCGTCGGACCGGGTCGCGAGGTGGCCGACCACGCGCTGGTCGGGGTGCTGTCCGACGCGCCGGTGCAGGGCGAGCCCGGCATGTCCTGGATCGGCCGGCCCGCGATGCCGCTGCCCCGGCTGCCGGAATCCGGCGACCCGGCGCGCACGTTCGCCCCGCCCCGGCGGCTGGTGGCGGCCCGCGCGGCCGTGGAGCTGTGCCGCCTGCTGCCGGTGATCCTCGGCATGGTGCTGGCGGAGGGCCTGTTCCTCGGCGAGCAGCGGTTCTTCGACCTCGGCGGGCTGCCCCTGGCCGCGCTCACCGCCGCCCCGCTGCTGATGGCCGCGGGCCTGGCCGCGTGCCTCGTCACCACCGGCGCCAAGTGGCTGCTGGTGGGCCGGTTCCGGGTCGGCGAACGCCCGCTGTGGTCGCCGTTCGTGTGGCGCAACGAGCTGTTCGACACGTTCGTCGAGGTGCTGGCCGTGCCGTGGGGAGCGGGCGCGCATGTGGGCACCCCCGTGCTGAACTGGTGGCTGCGCAGCCTCGGCGCGCGCATCGGTCGCGGTGTGTGGTGCGACACCTACTGGCTGCCGGAGACCGATCTGATCACCCTCGGCGACGGCGCCAGCGTCAACCGCGGCTGTGTGCTGCAGACCCATCTCTTCCACGACCGCATCATGCGGATGGACACCGTGGAGCTGGCGGCCGGTGCCTCCCTGGGCCCGCACAGCATCGCCCTGCCCGGCACCACGATCGGCGCCGGTGCCTCCATCGCCGCCGCTTCGCTCGTGATGCGCGGCGAGACCGTGCCGGACGGCACCCGCTGGGCCGGCAACCCCATCGCGGGCGCCGACGCGACCGCGCCCGCCGCCCCGCTCGCCGGTGGGGAGGCGGCATGAGGTGGTGCACCCGGCGGGCGCTGCTGCGCGGCGCGGCGCTCGCCCCGCTCGCGGCGACGGCCGCGGACCAGCTGCCGCACCAGGCCGAACGCTACTTCGCGAGCCATGGCACGTACGGCCACCGCACCCTCGCCTACGACCTGCACCTGGCGTACGACCCGGTCGCCGGCCGGCTCGACGGGCGGGCGCACATCCAGGCGGTGGCGGACCGGACGCTGCCGCAGGTCGAACTCGACCTCGCCCGGCTGACCGTGTACGACGCGCGGATCGACGGGACCGCCGTACGCCCCGGCCGACGGCGGGACAAGCTGGTCCTGCCGGCCCCGCGCACGCTCCGCGCCGGTACCCCCTTCAGCGTGGAGATCGGCTACGGCGGCCGGCCGGGTCCGCTGCGCACGCCGTTCGGGCAGATCGGCTGGGACCGCACGGGCGACGCGCACGACGGGACGCTGGTCGCCTCGCAGCCGCTCGGCGCCCCGTCGTGGTTCCCGTGCAACGACCGCCCGGACGACAAGGCCGAGTTCACCTTCCGGGTGACCGTGCCGCGCGGTCATCAGGTGCTCGCCAACGGGACGCTGCTGGAGCGGAGCGAGGCGGGGTCGACCGAGTGCTGGACCTTCCACCACCCGGGCCCGATGGCCCCCTACCTCGCCTCCCTCTACACCGGCCGCTTCGCCTACGACACCTGGGAGGCCCGGGACTCCGCGACCGGCCGCCGGATCGCCGGACGCAACGCCTTCCCCGCCCGGCTGGCGGGCGCCGCCCGGCACGATCTGGGCCGTCAGCCCGCCATGCTCGGCGCGTTCACCGACTGGTTCGGGCCGTATCCGTTCGAGACGTACGGCGCGGTCGTCGTGGACGCGGAGCTGGACGAGCCCGTGGAGAACCAGACGGTCTCCGTCTTCGGGCGCAACCACGTCGACGGCCACCGGACCTGGGAGACCCTCGTCGCCCACGAACTCGTCCACCAGTGGTACGGCAACAGCGTGAGCCTGCGGGACTGGCGCGACATCTGGCTCAACGAGGGCTTCGCCACCTACGGCGAGTGGCTGTGGTCGGAACACATCGGCGAGGACTCGGCGGACGACATCGCCCGTCAGGCCTGGCACACCATGGCGAAGGGCGCGCAGAACCTGCGGACGGCCGATCCCGGGCCGCACCGCATCTTCGACGACCGCGTCTACAACCGGGGCGCGTGCGCACTGCACGCGCTGCGTCTGACGCTGGGTGACGAGCGGTTCTTCGCGATGCTGCGCGGCTGGCACGAGCGGCATCGCGGCAGGAGCGCCGGGACCGCCGCCTTCATCGCCCACGCCGGCCGGTCCCGGCCCGCGGAGCTGGAGCCCCTGCTGCGCGCCTGGCTCTACGACAAACGGCTCCCGCCGCTGCCGCAGCCCGGCCCGGACCACGCACAGGTCTGAGCCCGTCCGCCCACTCGCCCCTGTGCGGCGGGTGGGCGGACGGACGTCTCCCGGTCCTTGTCAGTCCTCCGCCGCGCCGTCGGCCGGTTCGCCGAGGTGCTCGGCCAGCTGGAACAGGGCGGGCAGCGCGTCCTTGATGGCCGCCCGGGCACTGTCGTCGAGGGCGGCGAGGGCGGCGTCGATGCGGCGTTCGTGGGCGGTCGTCCAGGCGGCGAGCTTCTCGCGGCCGGCGTCGGTGAGGGCGACGACGGAGGCCCGGCGGTCTGTGGCGTCGACGTCACGGGTGACCAGTCCGGCGGTGATCATCTGCCCGATCAGCCCGCTGACCGTGCTCGGCGCCAGCCTGCGGCGGGCGGCGAGGTCACTGATCCGCGCGGGCGAGTGCTCGCCGAGCACCTGCAACAGCTCGACCTGCGCCATGGGGAGCGTCTCCCACGGGTAGTCGGTGCGGATCGAGGAGCGCAGCGCGCGCCGGAGCCGGGTGACGGCCTCGGTGAGCTGGCGGGCCTCCGGTTCCCGGCCGAGGGGGCCAGCCGGAGGTGAGGAGACCTCGGTACGGGGCTGCGCGGGCATGGGGCAAGGGTAACGGGGCGGCCTGCGGGTGCGGTTCCGCGGTCCGCCGGTCGGACGCCCGGTCCGCCGACGCCGCCTCCTTACCGAAAGCTTCGGTGACCGATGTATCGTCGACGGGATCCGCCCCCGGCTCGTGAGCCGGGTTCCGTACGTGTGAGAAACGGTCTGTCTCTTGAACCTGGCGTACCTCCCCAGTCCCTCGCAGGGGGTCTGGCACCTCGGACCGCTGCCGATCCGCGCGTACGCACTGTGCATCCTGGCCGGGATCTTCACCGCCGTATGGCTCACCGGCCGCCGCTGGGAGGCCAGGGGCGGACGCCGCGAGGACATCGCCGACATCGCCATCTGGGCCGTGCCGTTCGGCGTCCTCGGTGGCCGGCTGTACCACGTGATCACCGACCCGGAGCTGTACTTCACCGCCGGGAAGCAGCCCATCCGCGCCCTCTACATCTGGGACGGCGGCCTGGGCATCCCGGGCGCGGTGGCCCTCGGCGCGGTCGGCGCATGGCTCGGCTGCCGACGCCGCGGCATCAAGCTGTCCGACTTCGCCGACGCGGTCGCACCGGGGCTGGTGCTGGCCCAGGCGATCGGCCGCTGGGGCAATTACTTCAACCAGGAGCTGTACGGCCGCCCCACCCACCTGCCGTGGGCGCTGCAGATCGATCCCGCGCACCGTCCCGCCGACATGCCCACGATCGGTCTCTACCACCCGACGTTCCTGTACGAGTCGCTGTGGGACCTCGGCGTCATGGCGCTGCTGCTGTGGCTGGACCGCCGCCACCACCAGCGCCTGCGCCGGGGGCGGCTGTTCGCCTGTTACGTCCTCGCCTACACCACCGGCCGGGCCTGGATCGAGGCCCTGCGCATCGACCACGCCAACCATTTCCTCGGCCTGCGGCTGAACGACTACGTCTCGATCGTCCTGTTCACCGGCGCGCTGGTCTATCTGCTCGCGAGCCGCCGCCCGCGCAGCGACGACGACGCCCCGTACCCGCCCGGCGCCGACGAGGGCGGGGCGCAGTCCCCCGCGGTCGGCACGCCGCACCGGAAGCAGGGCTGACGGCGACGCGCCGGGCCGCACGGTGTTCCCCCTCCTCTGATCTCCCCTGATCACGCCTTCCGTTCCGTAGGGGGGCTCAGCCACGCCGACGCGACGGCGATCGCCGAGGCCGCGACGAGGACGACGGCCGCCCAGCGCGCTCCGGATGGTGTGCCCGCGCTGCCCGCCAGGTGCAGGGCGAGGGTCACCAGGGCCACGCCGAGTGCCGTGCCCAGGCCACGGGTCATGTTGACGAGACCGCCGCCCGTGCCGGAGGAACCGGCCGGTATCGCGCCCATGATCATGGCGTTGTTGGCCGGGGTGAACGTCCCGAGACCCAGCCCCGTCAGCGCCAGCACGGGCACCAGCCAGGCAGCCGTCAGCGGGACCACCAGCAAGGCGGCCGACACGGCCAGGAACAGCGCGGCCCCGGCCAGACAGCGCCCGCGGTCCGGCAGACCTCGCGGCAGCAGCCGGTCACCGCCCGTCGCGGCCAGCGCGAACCCGGTCGGCAGGGCCGTCAGCACCAGCCCGGCGGTCAGCTCCGAGGTGCCCCGCGCGGTGAGCACGACGGGCACCAGCACCAGTGGGCCGAACAGCACGAGATAGCCGCTGAGCGCGCCCGCCAGTCCGAACGTCACCGTCCGCACCCGGAGCAGGGCCAGGTCGAGCAGGGGCTCCGTCGTCCCGCGCTGGCGGCGGACGAACCCCCAGCCCGTCACGGCCGCCACCGCGAACAGCGCGGCCACGCCCCAGCCGGGCACCGGCAGCCCGGACGCCGCGGAGACACCCATCAGCGTGCCGGTGGTCGCCGAGGCCAGCAGGACGAGCCCCCACCAGTCGAAGCGTGCGACACGGGTACGCGTCCGGGTGCGGGGCAGCAGATAGTGGCCCCCGACCAGTGCGATCACGCCGACGGGGACGTTGACCCAGAACACCCACCGCCAGCCCAGCGTCGACACCAGTGCCCCGCCCACCGTCGGTCCCAGCGCCAGCCCCAGCGCCTGGGCGGCCGCCTGGACGCCCAGGGCGCTGCGCATCCGCTCGCGCGGTGCGCTGGTCGTGACCAGGGCCACGCTGTTGGCCTGCATCATGGCCGCTCCGGCCGCCTGGACCACCCGGAACGCGACGAGCGCGAGCAGGGAGGGAGCGAAGCCGCAGGCGGCAGAGGCCAGGGTGAAGACGGCGAACCCGTACAGGTACAACAGCTTGCGGCCGTGCGCGTCCGCCAGCCGCCCGGCCGGCACCAGGAGTGCCACCAGGGTCAGCAGATAGCCCAGCGACACCCACTCCACCGCCGCCAGCGACGTACGGAACCCGGCGCGCAGGCTGCCGTAGGTCAGCGTCACGATGCTGGCGTCCAGCTGGCCCATGAAGGCGCCGAAGCACACGGCGCCCACGGCCAGCCACCAGCCGCCCGGCCGCGACCGTATCCCTTCCGGACGGGGACGCTCGACGGTGAGCAGGGCAGGCCAGCGTCGCTTGGACGCGGGGGGATTCATGTCGGTGGCCATACATCCATATTACATCGGCTACCGAAATATTCTGCCAGCGTCCTATCTCCGACGGGAAGCGGTTGCTCATCCGGGAGTCCAGCACCCAGACGTCGGTGAATCCGTGGATCGGCGCCCTCGCCCCGCCGGAACCGTGTCAGGCCCAGCCCCAGGCCGTCCTCGGTGGTGAACGGATGGTGCGCCGTGCCGGCGTCCGGGACGCCGTCGAGCGAGAACCTCGGGATGCGCTGTGCCATGGCCATGCTTCCCCCGTCCGCGTGCGTTCCCCCGACGGCAGGACCCGGCCCGGTCAGGTCGCCGCAGCGACAGCGTGACAGAGAGAGCGGCGACGTGGAGTCGGACCGCGGACGCAGATACGCCGCGAACCCGCGCGGCACGTGTCGCCGAGGGGTCCGGGCCGGCTCAGTCCGTGGGCGACGCGCCCGGAATCTGCGCGGGCCCGTGCCGGTCCAGGGCCTCTTCGAGTTCGACCCGGATCTCCGGGGAGATCTCCCCCTGCCGTCCCCAGACGAGGATCATCTCGGCGACGTGGCGCAGTTTGATGTTCGTGTGCTGGGACACGTCCTTCAGCACGGCCCACCCCTGCTCGGGTCCGACCCGGCCCAGCGCGACCATCATCCCGATCGCCTGGTCGACGACCGCGTGCGAGCTGACGGCGTGCCGCAGCTGGTCGACTTCTTCCTCCAGCTCATGGATGCGCTCACCGTCGGCCCCGGCCGGGCCGCCGTCCGTGGTCATCAACCCCTCCGGAGTCCGACGCGCAGTGCGCCTCTCACATACTCTCCCGGCCCATCCATCGTGCCCTTCCCGGGAGAGCTGTGCCACCCTTGCGCGGCGTCGGACACCGCCCCGCCGCACGGCGTCAGCGTCTGCCCAGGCAGACGCTCGCTCCCACGGCGAGGGGCGCGCCGAACGTCCGGATCCAGGCCATCGGGTGGCCGTGGTCCAAGGTCCGCCTCCAGAAACCCGCCCGTCGGCATGAAGCCACCCCGCGCAACAGACGCCACCGACCCGCGGAAGGCCTCCGGGCACGCTGCTAGGCGACGTCCTGCAGCACCTCGTCCCGCAGTTGGTGACAGCAGCGGTTGATCAGGCGCGAGACGTGCATCTGTGAGATGCCGCGCTGTTCGGCGATGCGGCTCTGGGTCATGTCCTTGAAGAACCTCATGTACAGGATGGTGCGTTCGCGCTCGGGCAGGGCCTCCAGACGGGGCTTGACGGCCTCGCGGTCCACGACGACGTCGAGGGCCGGGTCGCACGCGCCCAGCGCGTCGCCGAGGGAGCAGCCGGCGTCGCTGCCGGGGGCCTCGGCGTCGAGGGACAGCGCGCTGAAACTCTCCAGCGCCTCCAGCCCGACCTGGACGTCGTGCTCGCTGAGGTCCGTGTACTCGGCGATCTCACTGACGCTGGGCCGGCGGTCCGAGACGTTCTGCGACAGGTCCTGGCAGGCGGTCCGCACCCGGTTGCGCAGGTCCTGGACCCGGCGCGGCACGTGCAGGGTCCACATGTGGTCGCGGAAGTGCCGTTTGATCTCTCCCGTCACCGTCGGGACGGCATAGCTCTCGAAGGCGTGGCCGCGCCCCGGGTCGTAGCGGTCGACCGCCTTGACCAGCCCGAGGGCCGCGACCTGGCACAGGTCCTCGTAGCTCTCGCCACGGCTGCGGAACCGGCTCGCGATTCTCTCGGCCATCGGCAGCCAGGCCTCGACCAGTTCCTCACGGAGCATGTCACGTCGGTGCCCGGGAGGCAGTGCGGCGAGCCGCCGGAACGCATGCCCGGTGTCCGGGGCGTCGTCGTGCGGATGGTGTTGCGCGCTCGTTCGGGTTCGCATGGTGCGTCGCACCTCTCCTGCGCGAGGGATGAACGATCACAGTGGACGAGCCACCGCGTTCCGGAACGGCCGCATCCGGGCGACGGGGACGTCGCTCCCACGGATGTGCCTCCTGTCCGAAACACTCACTGTGGCCCCTTCCCCCGAGGCCGGTGGCCGAACCCGATCCGCGTCGGCGACCCGGCCTGCCCCTCGCCGTCCTGCCCGGGTCACCCGGCGGACCGGCCGACGCGTGATCTCCGTATCCCGGGGAACTCGAAGGGGTCAGGAGGTTCACGTCATGGTTCCCATCCTTCTCGTACTGCTTCTGGCAGTCGTTCTCTTCGGCCTCGGCTTCGCCGTGAAGGTTCTCTGGTGGATCGCCCTGGCGGTTCTCGTCGTATGGCTGCTGGGCTTCCTGGTCCGCGGCGCGGCGGGCGGCGGCAGGGCTCATTGGTACCGGTGGTGACACCGGCCGATCGGGAGACTCCGAGATGTCGCCCCCGGCAGGAAAACGATGAAACTCCGCCGCCCCGAGGTGTCCGTCTACACGGTGCCGACCGACGCCCCCGAAGCCGACGGCACGCTGGCCTGGGCCTCGACGACGATGGTGATCGCCGAGGCCTCGGCCGGGGACGTGACCGGCACGGGCTGGACGTACGGTCCGGCGGCCGTCGGGCTGATGCTCGGCGAGCACCTCGCACCCCTGGTCGAGGGGCACGACCCGCTGGACATACCGGCCCTGCACGACGCGATGTGCCGATCGGTCCGCGACGCAGGGCGGCCGGGGGTGACCGCGTGCGCCATCTCGGCCCTCGACATCGCCTTGTGGGACCTCAAGGCGCGTCTGCTCGGCCTCCCCCTGGTCAGCCTCCTCGGCGCGGCCCGCACCCACGTGCCGGTGTACGGCAGCGGCGGGTTCACGACCTATGACGACCGGCGTCTCGCCGAGCAGCTCGGCGACTGGGTGCACGCCCGGCACATCCCCCGCGTCAAGATCAGGATCGGTGAGGACTGGGGCCGCGCACCCCGGTGGGACCTCGCCCGGGTCCGTACGGCGCGCCGGACCGTCGGCCCCGAGGCCGAGCTGTACGTCGACGCCGGCGGCGCCTACACCCGCAAGCAGGCGCTGCGCGTCGGAGACGGGCTCGCCGAGTACGGCGTGACCTGGTTCGAGGAGCCCGTGTCCGCCGACGACCTGACCGGTCTGCGGCTGCTGCGCGACACCCTGCCGTGCGAGGTGACGGCCGGTGAGTACGGCTACGACCTGCCGTACTTCGCCCGGCTGATCACGGCACACGCGGTGGACTGCCTCCAGGTCGACGCGACCCGCTGCGGCGGCATCACCGAGTTCCTCCGGGCCGCCGCCCTCGCCCAGGCCCACGGGCTGGAGGTCTCCGCGCACCGTGCCCCGCACGTCCATGCCGCGGCGGCGGCCTCGATCCCCAACTTCCGTCACCTGGAGTGGTTCCACGACCATGTGCGGATCGAGTCGATGTTCTTCGCCGGCGCGCTGGACCCCGCCGGCGGCACGGTCCGGCCCGAGCAGGGCCACGGGCTCGGCCTGACCCTGCGCCGGGACACGGCGGAGAAGTACCGGGTCGCCTAGCCCGCGGCCGCGAACCCCCGCCTGTCCCGCCGCGGTGTGGTGCGCCCTGTTCCAGGTACTCGGTACCCGAAGGGAACGACGACTCCGCAACGGCGGCCCGACGACTCCGCGGGGAGACGAGAGGAGATGAATCGGATGCTGTTCCTCGGACTGCTCCTCATCGTGGGGGCCGGTGCCTTCACGGCGCTGGCGATCAGCGACAACATGTCCGGCGGCCCGGACCACACGGTGTCGGTGCTCGGTCACGACATCGCCAGCCTCGGCCCGCTCGCCCTCTTCTGCTCGGGCCTGGCGCTGGCCCTGATCTTCTGCCTGGGCATGGCCATGACCTTCGGCGGCGCGGCACACCACCGGCGCGGCACGGGTGCGCACCGCAGGCACGGCAGGACCACGGCCGGCCCGCCGATCGGCGGCACGCGGGCCTGACGCCGGCGTGACGCGTCCGCTGTCGGGGGTACCCGTGTGTCCGGATCCGAACAGGGACCGGATCCGGACAGGAAGGAGCCGACATGCCTGCGGGATCGAGCGCCAAGCGTGAGCGCCAGTACGAGCACATCAAGAAAAGCGCCGAGCAGCGCGGTGAGTCCACGCGGCGGGCCGAGGAGATCGCGGCGCGCACCGTGAACAAGGAGCGGGCCAGGTCGGGCGAGGCCGAGAGCGCGAGCCGGACGTCCACCCGCGATCCGAAGTCGGCGTACGAGCGGGGCGGACAGCGCTCGCACGGCGGAGCGGAGGGCCCGACGAAGGACCAGCTGTACGAGGAGGCCAGGAAGCGCCACGTGCACGGGCGTTCCTCGATGACCAAGCAGGAGCTGAAGCGCGCGCTCGGCCGCTGAACCGGGCGCCGCCGGGCCTCGGTTCGGACCGGCCGGTCAGTTCTCCTCGCGCAGGCCCCAGGGCGAGCCGTACTCGGTGAGCAGGTCCAGGAAGGGGCGTGGGGGCAGGGCTTCCGGGCCGAGGACGCCCGTGCCGGACCAGGCGCCGGTGGCCAGCAGTTCCAGCGCGACGACCGGGTTGACCGCGGTCTGCCAGACCACGGCCTGAGAGCCGTACTCCCGCATCGACCACTCGTTGTCGACGACGTGGTAGAGGTACACCTCGCGCGGCGCCCCGCCCCTGGTGCCCTTCACCCAGGTGCCCGCGCAGGTCTTGCCCGTCATACGGTCGCCCAGGCCGGCCGGGTCGGGCAGGCAGGCGGCCACGACGTCCCGCGGGGACACCCGCACCGGTCCGTCGTCGCCGCGCACGGTCACCTCGGCGGTGGAGTCCAGGCTCAGTTCGTGCAGCGTCTTCAGCTTGGCGATGAAGTCGGCGCCGAGCCCGTACTTGAAGGTGACCCGGCGCGCGTCCACCCATCGCGGGATCAGCAGCACCTCCTCGTGCTCGACGTTGACGCACTCGACGGGACCGATGCCCTCGGGGAAGTCGAAGACCTCGGGCTCGCTGAACGGGGCGGTGGTGAACCAGCCGCGCTCCTTCTCGTAGACCACCGGCGGGTTCAGGCACTCCTCGATCGTCGTCCAGATGCTGAACGACGGTGCGAAGTCGTAGCCCTGGACGGTCAGGTTCGCGCCGTCCCGGACGCCGATCTCCTCGATGTCGTCGAAGAGTTCGTCGGCCGCGTAGCGGGCGAAGACGTCCGACAGGCCGGGCTCGACGCCCATGCCCACCAGGGCCAGCCGTCCCGCCTCGGCCCAGCGCGCGGCCAGCGCGAACTGCTCGTCGCCGAGCTTCACACCGCACTCCTCGTGCGGACGCGAGCCGTGCGGCGCGGACAGTGACATCGCCATGTCCAGGTAGTGCGCACCGGCCTCCAGGGCGGCTCGGAAGAGGGGCATCACGAACCTGGGGTCGGTGGCGTTGAGGAGGACGTCGCAGCGCTCGTCGACGAGCAGCCGGCGCACCGCGTCCTGGTCGGAGGCGTCCAGCCGCCGCGCGCCGAACCGGTCGCCCCGCTCCCCCAGCGCCGCGACCGCGGCCTCGGCACGGGCGAGGTCGTAGTCGGCGACGACCATGTGACCGAGGAAGTCACGACGGGCCGCGATCCGGGTGACGGCCGTTCCGACACCACCCGCGCCCACGAGGAGTACACGCATGACACACACCTTTCTTCCGGAGGGGACCGATGGAACGGGACACAGGAAGATAAGGTCAACCCTGTTGGCATAAGGGACTCTGCCGGCACAGGGGCCACGGACGGAGGCGGGCGGCATGGCGAAGCAAGTGGTGCCGGAGGCAGCACGGCGGCGGCGACGGCCCACGCGCACGGGCACGGTGCTGTCCGAGGGGATCATCGTCGACACCGCCCTGCGCGTGCTGCGCGAGCACGGCAGCACGGGGCTGACGGCCCGGCGTCTGGGCGCGGCGCTGGGCGCGGATCCCAGCACCCTGTACCGCTACTTCGCCGGGATGGACGAGCTGACCCGGGCCATCGGGGACGAGCTGATGGGGCGGGCCCTCGACAGCTGGACGGCGACCGGTGACTGGCGCGCCGATCTGCGCGCGCTCGGCCGGGCCGTCTACGGCGCCTACCTCGCCCACCCGCAGGCCGCCCTGCTCACCGCCAGCCGTGTCACCGGACGGCCCCGCGAGATCGCGGTGGACGAGGCCGTCCTCGGGATCCTGCGCGGTGCCGGACTGCCCGACCCGGTGGCGGTGCGCGTCTACCACGCGTTCATCGACCAGAGCCTGGCCTTCGCCGCGCTCGACGCCGGTTCCCTCGCCCTGGCCGACGAGGCGCGCGCCCAGGACGAGGAGATGTGGCACACCGCTTATGCGCGTCTGCCCGCCGAGTCGCATCCCCACATCGCCGCCACGGCCGCACTGCTCGCCCGGCGCATGCCGCACAGCGCCTATCCGGCCGCGCTGGAGATGCTGCTGGACCACACCGCCGCGCAGCTGCCCTCGCCGGATGCGTGACGGACGACCGCGTCAGGCCTGCGGGGCCCGCGGCTCGACGGTGACGACGATCTTGCCGACCTGACCGCCCGCCGCCATGTACCGGTGCGCCTCGGCGATGTCGTCCAGGGCGAAGGTGCGGTCGACGACCGGCGCGAAGGCCCCCGATGCGAGTCCGGCGTTGACGAACGCCACGGCACGGCGCAGCCGTTCGGGGTCCGAGGTGATCTCGAAGAGGGTGTACGTGCTGCTGTTCAGCGCCGGGTAGGAGCTCGCGTTGGGCAGCGGGGTGGGGCGTGGGTCGAGGGCGCCGTAGACCACCAGGAAACCGCCGGGCGCGATCCCCTGGGCGAGGGTCTCGACGCCGGGACCGGCCACGGGATCGAAGGCCAGGCGGACGCCTTCGCCGCCGGTGATCTCCTTGATCCGGGCGGGCAGGTCCTCCTCGTCGGTGACGATGACGTGGGCGGCGCCGGCGTCCAGGAGGCGCTGCCTCTTGCCCGCGCCCCGCGTGGTGGCGATCGGGACCGCGCCGAGGTGGCGGGCGATCTGGATGGCGGCCAGTCCCACGCTGCTGGAGGCCGCGGTGATCAGCACATGGTCGCCGGGCCGGACCCGGCCGCTCTCGGCGACGGGGCCATAGGCGGTGACGTAGGCCATCCACACCGCCGCCGCCCGGACCGGGTCGAGGTTCGCGGGGCGGAGCACGACCGCCGAGGCCGGGAGGAGGACGTGATCGCCGTACGTGCCGTACTCGGTCTGGAGGAACGACGGCACCACCGCGACCGGATCACCCTCGGCGAGGCCGGTCACGCCCTCGCCGACGGCCTCGACCACACCCGCGGCCTCGTACCCGAGCGTGGACGGGAAGACCGGCTGGTAGAAGTAGCCGCCCTCGCGGTACATGAGCTCGGCCCGGTTCAGGCCGATCGCCTCGACGCGGAGCCGCACCTCTCCGGCCCCCGGAGCGCCCACCTCCACCTCGCGCAGAGTGAGGACCTCGGGGCCGCCGAGCCGGTCGAACTGTACGAGACGTGCCATGACGTATCCGTCCTGGGAGCAGGGATGGGGAACGCACCGCAGCGGCGGTGCCGACGTCCACCATGCCCTAAGGTTCGATGACCGTCAAATTTCGAGCGTCATCGAAATAAGTATCTCGCCCCCTCTCCCGACTCAGGCCGGGACCGCTCCGCCCTCCGCCGCGGAGGCCGCCAGCACGGCGCTGAGCAGGCCGGGAAACCGCTGCTCCATCTCGTCCGCGCGGAGCGCGTTCAGCTTCGTCGTGCCCACGTAGTACTGCCGGATCACGCCCGCCTCGCGCAGCACGTTGAAGTGGTGGGTCAGCGTCGACACCGACACCGGCGCCTCGAACGTGCCGCAGCTCATGTCCTCGTCCGCCGCGGCCAGCTGGGTCACCACGAGCCGCCGCACGGGGTCCACCAACGCCTCCAGCACCTGCTGAAGGGAGACCTCCGACAGGTCGGGGTGCTCCACTGTCCGGGCGGTGCGGGGGCGGGCCACGGTGACTCCTCGGGGCGGCTTCGGTGCGGTCAGGCCATGGTACGACCGCCGTCGAACCGCCATCCGAAGGGACGCGGGGAGCGCCCTTCGACATCAGCTCACCCCTCCGGGCCGGACAGCGGGCACTGGGGGAAAATGCAAGCATGAAGGGGAACAAGGGGCCAACGCTCTCCCGCAAGGTCTACGAAGCCGAACTGCTGCGTCTGCAGACCGAGTTGGCCAAGCTCCAGGAGTGGGTGCGAGCCGAGGGCGCCCGGCTGGTGGTCGTGTTCGAGGGGCGGGACGCGGCCGGCAAGGGCGGCGCCATCCGGCGGGTCACCGAGTACCTCAACCCTCGCGGGGCCCGGATCGCCGCGTTGCCCAGGCCGACGGAGCGCGAGCGCACCCAGTGGTACTTCCAGCGGTACGTCGAGCATCTGCCGGCCGCCGGTGAGATCGTGCTCTTCGACCGGTCCTGGTACAACCGGGCCGGGGTCGAGCACGTCATGGGGTTCTGCACCCCGGAGGAACACGAGCGGTTCCTGCGCCAGTGCCCCACCTTCGAGCGGATGCTGGTCGAGGACGGGATCCTGCTGCGCAAGTACTGGTTCTCGGTGAGCGACACGGCACAGCAGGAGCGGTTCCGGCGCCGGCTGGAGGATCCGCTGCGGCGCTGGAAGCTGTCGCCGATGGACCTGGAGTCGATCACCCACTGGGAGGCGTACTCCCGGGCGAAGGACGAGATGATGGTGCACACCGACATCGGCGAAGCGCCCTGGTACATCGTCGAGAGCGACGACAAGCGGCGCGCCCGGCTGAACATGATGGCCCACCTGCTGGCGTCCGTGCCGTACCACGAGGTCCCGCCGCCGGTGCTGAACCTGCCCGAGCGACCGCCGTCCACCGGCTACGAGCGGCCCCCGCGCGATCTGCGGACCTACGTCCCCGATCACGCGGCGCAGTTGTAGGCGGCCGCGGGGGCAACGGGATCCGCCTGTACGAGGATTCCTCGTACAGGCGGGAGTCGGACCGTCTCAGCGGACGGTCACGTTGAAGACCGGCGAGGCCGTGGAGCCGTTGACGATGCGCAGGTCGTTCTTGCCCTTCAGGCCGAGCTTGACGCCGAGCGAGTAGGAGCCGTTGTGCAGGACGGGCACGGACGCGGGCAGGCTGACCCACTTGCCGTGCTGCTTCTGCTGCAGGGTCACCTTGCTGCCCGCCTTGATGCCGGTGGTCTTGCCGGTGACCCGGAACAGCTGCCAGGCGCGGACCGAGGACACCGACGGCTTGGCGGTGATGCTCGCCTTGGCGGGCTGCGCCTTCTGCGTGGCGGCGACGGCCGAGGCGGTGTGCGTGGCGGGGGTGGCCGCCATCGCGGTGCCGGCGAGGGCGAGGGAGGCGGCGCCGAGGGTACCGACGACGGCTATGCGCAGGGAGCGACGCTTCGAGACCATCACAGATATGTCCTTTTCCGTGGAGAGAAGAGTTTTTCGCGCCAAAGGTCAGTTACATGTCGATTGGCGTGGTCATTAGAAGTGACGAGACGGGCAAGGCGGGCGTTCACTGACGCCATGTCGCTGTCTTGTAACAGCCCGGAGGGAAGTCGCGGCCGCAGCGGAGTGGGGCAGGAGAGCAACAAGCACTTGCCGTCTTGCGCAATAATTGAAGTCAACGGAGGTCCGTACCGGCAGTGGGGGAAGGCAGGGCGTTCATGCCACGTGGGGACATGCGACGAGTACGTGACGCGAATCTGCGGCTCGGCGCCGCCGTGGCCGAGGTCGAGGGGCTCTACTCGGCGCTGTTGCGTGCCGGGACCTCGGAGCGGCGCCGGCGCTTACAGGCGGACCTCGCCCGCGCCGCCGGCCGGCTCGCCACCCTGGCGGCCACCCCGCCGGAGCGCCCGTCCCTGCCCGTCGCCCCGCGTCGGTCCCGGTGGGGGCGCAGGCGGGCGCTTGCCGAGCGCGGCGCCACATGGATCGCGGCGCGATTCGGCCAGAACCAGCGCTGAGACCGCCGCCCTGTCATGCTGGACTCCCGCGGTGCACCGGGAGGACGCCATGTCAACAAGCCCTGACGGCACGGCCGTTGCGGACGGACGGCACTGGTACACCGTCAACGAACTCCTGGCGTTCCTGCTCGAACTCGCCGCGCTGGCATGCCTGAGCTGGTGGGGGTTCACCGTCGGCGACGACGCGGCCCTTCATGTCCTGTTCGGTCTGGGCACACCTCTGGCGGCGGTGGCGCTGTGGGGGCTGTTCGCCGCGCCGAAGGCCCGGCTGCGGCCGCGGCTCCCGCTCGTGCTCGCGGTGAAGGCGGTCGTGCTGGGCGGCGGGGCCGCGGCCCTGTACGCCGTCGGGCATCCGGCCGGCGCCGTCGCCATGGCCGTGGCCGTGACCGCGAACACGGCCGTCGCCGAACTCTTCCGCCGCCGGCCGCCGCTCTCTCACACCAGGGGCTGACGGGGCCGGCGTGGCTCTCGCGGCATCACGCCCACAGCGCGTCCGCGAACGACACCCCGACGAACACCGCCCCGAGGCCGGCCACCACACTGGCGACGACGTTGGCGACGGCGTAGAACCGGGCCCCGTCCTCCGCCAGCCGCAGCGTCTCGTACGAGAACGTCGAGTACGTCGTCAGCGCGCCGCACAGCCCGGTGCCGAGCAGCAGCTGGACGTGCGGCGAGGCGGCACCGGCCGACGCCGCGCCGGAGAGCAGGCCCAGGATCAGACAGCCGACCACGTTCACGGTGAACGTCCCCCAGGGGAACACCGTGTCGTGCCGTTTCTGCACCGCGCGGTCCGTCAGATAGCGCAAGGGCGCCCCGACCACCGCCCCGACCACCACCAACAGCCAGTTCACGCCCTCTCCTCCCGGCCTGCCCCGGTCACCAGGCGGCGCGTCGTCGACGCCGCGAGCCACACCGCCGTCAGCGCCGCGCACAGCGTCACGGCCAGATACGCCAGCGCCGTCCGGGGATGCCCGCCGTCGACCAGCTTCCGGATGTCCACCGCGTAGGTCGAGAACGTCGTGAAACCGCCGAGGACACCGGTTCCGAAGAACGGCCGCACCAGCCGGTGCGCCTGCCACACCTCGGTGATCAGCACCATGAACACGCCGATGACCGCACAGCCGGCCGTGTTGACCCACAGCGTCGTCCACGGGAAGACACCCGCCGCCGGCCACACCAGGCCCGCACCGTAACGTGCCGAGGCGCCGATCGCCCCGCCGATCGCCACCACGGCGACCACCGGCGCCTGCGCCCGCCATTCCGCCTCCCGCGGCCGGGCGGGCACACGAAGATCGACGCCGGGATCCGCGGACTCGTCCACCTGAGGGTTCGGGGCTGTCATGAACGTCCGTCTCCTACTCGCCGGAACCCGCACACCTCTCACGCGCGCGGGCGTACTCCACCGCAAGTAGGGACTGTTGGCGGCACCGATGCCGCGGTTCGGGTACGGCGAGCCCCACCGCCGCGCCATGACCGGAGGTCACAGCCGCGGATCACAATAGCGTGCCCGCGAGGGGGCCCGGCACCGGTCCCCCTCCGGGCAGTTTCAGGGCGACGCCTTCGCCGTACGGTGCGTCGCGCCGGGCGGAGGGGCCGCGTCCGCGGGTGGTCTGCGGACCGCGGAGGCCGGTGGCCGTTCCCGCAGAGCGCCGTACCCGACGAAGTACGCGGGCAGCCGGCGGACCCAGCGCGACCCGGCGAGCAGATGCGCCACGGCCTTGGCCCGGTCCGCGCTGCCGAGCGGGGGCCGGCCCTGGAGCACGGGGGCGACGAAGCGGGCGTGAGCCGTCCGCTGGAGGGCCTGGGTGACGACCGTGGTGGGCCGGCGGCGGCGCTGCACCCGGCGTACGTCGCGCAGGCCCACGGTCCCGCGGCGCAGCGGCTCGACGAGATACCGGGCCGCGGCCACCGCGTCCTGCACGGCGAGGTTGATCCCGATGCCGAAGACCGGGGACATCGCGTGCGCGGCGTCGCCGATGCACAGCAGTCCGGGACGGTGCCAGCGGCGCAGCCGGTCCATGCGTACGTCGAGCAGTCTGACCTCGTCCCACGAGCGCAGGGCGTGCGTCCGGTCGGCCATCCAGGGAGCGGCGGCCGCGAACTGGGCCAGGAAGTGGTCGAGTCCGGCGGCCCGGCGCTGTGCGTCCGTGCCCTTGGGGATGAGTCCGGCGCACTGCCAGTAGTCGCCGCGGTCGATCAACGCGGCGAGGAAGCGGTCACCGGCGGCTCCGACGAGTCCTTGCGGGTCGCCTTCGCGGCGCGGCAGCCGGAACCACCACGCGTCCATCGGGCAGGGGAAGTCACGCAGTCCCAGCTCCGGCCGGATGCGGGCCAGCGAGCCGCGGCCGTCGCAGGCGACGGTGAGGTGGGCGCGCAGCTCGCCGGTGCGGCCGTCGGCGGTGCGGTAGCGCACACCCCGCACTCGTCCGGACCCGACCATGAAAGAGGTCACCTCCGTACTCATCCGCAGGTGGAAGGACGGCTCGCGGCCGGCCTCGTCCGCGAGCAGGGCCAGCAGGTCCCACTGCGGCACCATCGCGACGTAGTTGTACGGGCCGGGCAGGACGGACAGGTCGCCGACCGTGACGTTCGAGCGGCCGGGTCCGACCGGCAGCTGGACGGTGCGCACCCGGCGCTGCGGCAGCCGGGCGAAGCGTTCGGCCAGACCGAGGTCGTCCAGCAGCGCCAGGGTGGAGGGGTGGACGGTGTCGCCGCGGAAGTCGCGCAGGAAGTCGCCGTGCTTCTCCAGCACCGTCACGTCGATGCCGGACCGGGCCAGCAGCAGGGCGAGCACCATGCCGGCGGGGCCGCCGCCCACGACGCAGCACGTGGTCTGTTCCATGGCAGTCCTGCCCTTCGGGAGAGCAGTGAGTCAGCAGCGGATGCGGGAGCGCTGACTCATCAGCATTAATTCATCGATCGATGAATACTCTACTCCTTCAGGCGGCCGCCCGCCTCCCTTGTTCTTCGTCGTCGTGGTGGATCGGCGTGGTCGAACCGGTCAGCGGGACGCCCGTACCGCCGCGCCGGACCGCGACGATCTCCGCCGCAATCGACAGCGCGGTCTCCTCGGGCGTCCGGGCGCCGAGGTCGAGGCCGATCGGCGAGCGCAGCCGGGCCAGTTCCGCCGCGGTCACGCCCTCCGCGCGCAGCCGCCGGGTGCGGTCCTCGTGGGTGCGGCGCGAGCCCAGCGCCCCGATGAACGCCGCCGGCATCCGCAGCGCGGCCGTCAGCAGGGGCACGTCGAACTTGGCGTCGTGGGTGAGCACGCACAGCACCGTGCGGGCGTCGGTGCCGGTGCGCCGCAGATACCGGTGCGGCCAGTCCACGACGACCTCGTCGGCCTCGGGGAAGCGGGCCCGGGTGGCGAAGACCGGGCGGGCGTCGCAGACGGTCACGTGATACCCGAGGAACTTTCCCGCCCTCGCGAGCGCTGCCGCGAAGTCGATCGCGCCGAACACGATCATGCGCGGCGGCGGCACGTTCGACTCGACCAGCAGGGTGAGACCGCCGGGGCAGTGCGAGCCGTCCGCTCCGAGCTCCACCGTGCCGGTGCGGCCCGACTCCAGCAGGGCCCGGGCCTCCGCCGCCGCCACCCGGTCCAGGTCCGGGTGGCCGCCGAGTCCGCCCTCACAGGTGCCGTCGGGCCGGACCAGCAGGGCATGTCCGCGCAGCCCGGCCGGGCCGCGGGCGACCCGGGCGAGGGCCACGGGCTCACGGCGGGCGGCGGCCGCCAGGGCCGCGGCCGACAGCTCCCCGGCCCGGCCGGAGACCGGGGTCACCAGCACCTCGATGGTCCCGCCGCAGGTGAGTCCCACGGCGAAGGCGTCCTCGTCGCTGTAGCCGAACCGTTCGAGCACGCTCTCGCCGGTCCGCAGCGCCTCGCGGCACAGGTCGTACACCGCGCCCTCCACGCAGCCTCCGGAGACCGAGCCGATGACGGTGCCCTCGCTGTCGACGGCGAGGGCGGCGCCGGGACCGCGCGGCGCGCTGCCGCCGACCGCCACGACGGTCGCGACGGCGAACTCCCGGCCGTCCTCGGTCCATTGGTGCAGTTCCTCGGCCAGGTCAAGCATCCGGCGCCTCCGCGGCGGCCGCGAGGATCCGGTCCGGGCGGATGGGCAGGCTGCGGTGGCGCACGCCGGTCGCGTGCCAGACCGCGTTGGCGACGGCGGCCGCGGCGCCGACGATGCCGATCTCACCGATGCCCTTGATGCCGACCGGGTCGTCGGGATCGGTGTCCTCGATCCAGTCGGCCTCGATGCGGGGCACGTCGGCGTGTGTCGCGACGTGGTAGCCCGCAAGGTCGGCGCCGACGTGTCCGCCCGAGACGCGGTCACGGACGGCCTCCTCGTGCAGGGCCATGGAGATGCCCCAGATCATGCCGCCCCGCAACTGGTTGCGCGCGGTGAGCGGGTTGACGATGCGGCCCGCCGCGAAGACGCCGAGCATGCGCCGCACCCGCACCTCGCCGGTGCCGGGGTCCACGGAGACCTCCGCGAACTGCGCGCCGTAGGAGTGCCGTTCGGCCGCGGCGAGGGCGCCGATGGCCTCGGTGGTGTCCGACCGTACGGTGATCCCCTCGGGCGGGATGCCGGTGCCGAGGGCCAGCCGCTCGCGCAGTTCCCCGGCCGCCACCCGGATCGCCCAGGCCCAGGAGCGGGTGCCCATGGAGCCGCCGGCGATCATCGCCGGGCCGAAGTCGCTGTCCCCGATGCGCACGTGGACGCGCTCGGGAGACGTCCGCAGCGCGTCGGCAGCGACCAGGGTGAGTGCGGTACGAGCCCCCGTGCCGATGTCGGCCGCCGAGATCCGGACGGTGAAGGTGCCGTCCGGGTGCGCGGTCGCGCTCGCGGTGGACGGCATGGCGCCCGCCGGGAAGGAGGCGGCCGCCATACCCGTGCCGAGCAGCAGGCGGCCCTCGCGGCGCAGACCGGGGCGCGGGTCCCGCTCGGCCCAGCCGAACCTGCGGGCGCCCTCCCGGAGACAGGCGGCCAGATTGCGGCCGGCGAACGGCAGGCCGGACACCGGCCCCCGGTCGGGTTCGTTGCGCAGACGCAGTTCGATCGGGTCGATCCCGCACTTCTCGGCGAGTTCGTCGAGGGCAGCCTCCAGCGCGAACGATCCCGGCGCCTCGCCCGGGGCGCGCATGAACGTCGGGGACGGTACGTCGAGCCGTACGACGCGGTTGGCGGTGTGGTGGGCGTCCGCGTCGTACATCACCCGGGCCACCCCGGCGCTCGACTCCACGAACTCGTAGCCGGAGGCGGTCTGGCTGAGGGAGCGGTGCGCCAGGGCACGCAGGTGTCCGTCGCTGTCGGCGCCGAGCCGGACGTGCTGGACGGTGGGGCTGCGGTAGCCGGCCAGCGAGAACATCTGACGACGCGTCAGGACGACGCGCACCGGCCGCTGGAGGACGGTCGCGGCCATCACGGCGGCCACCTGGTGGGCGCGCACGCCCTTGCTGCCGAAGCCGCCGCCGACGTGTTCGGAGCGTACGCGTACCGCGGCCGGGTCGAGCGAGAAGAGGCTCGCCAGCTCGCCCACGACCCAGGTGGCGCCCTGGTTGGAGTCGGTCACCTCCAGCCGGCCGCCGTCCCAGCGGGCGGTCGCGGCATGGGGTTCCATCGGGTGGTGGTGCTCTTCGGGCGTGGTGTACTCGGCGTCCACGACGACGGCCGCCGCGGCCAGTTCGGCGTCGAGGTCGCCCTTCTCCGTCACCGCCGGAATGTGTCCGTCCGCCGCGTAGGCGTCGGGGTGCCCGGCGCCGAACCCGACGTCGTGCGGCTCCTGTTCGTAGTGCACCACGAGCGTTTCGGCGGCCTCCCTGGCCTGCTCGGACGTCTCGGCCACGACCAGCGCCACGGGCCAGCCCAGGTGGGGCACCCGGTCGTGCTGGAAGACGGCGCAGGTC
Organism: Streptomyces sp. MUSC 14; assembly: GCF_001866675.1. Classification (NCBI taxonomy): domain Bacteria; kingdom Bacillati; phylum Actinomycetota; class Actinomycetes; order Kitasatosporales; family Streptomycetaceae; genus Streptomyces; species Streptomyces sp. MUSC 14. The sequence continues at coordinate 123,427 of NZ_MLYN01000013.1, read as the reverse complement.
GGGTCCGGCCGCATGCCCAGCAAGCTGGTGTAGTCGGTGGTGAGGCGCGGGGCGTTGCGGTGTTCCAGGACGGCGAGGACACCGGGCATGGCGAGAACGGACTCGGTGTCGAGGTCACGGATCCGGCCACGCGCGACCGTGGACAGCACCAGCCAGCCGTGGGCGAGGCCGGCGAAGGGTACCTCTCCGGCGTAGCGGGCGGCTCCGGTGACCTTGTCCCGTCCCTCGACCCGGGTGTGCGCGGTGCCGACGGCGGGTGTGTGCAGGGTGGTTGCGGTGGTGAGGGTGGTCATCGGGCGGCCTCCTCGGCGAGTTCGGACAGGACGGCCACCACGAGGTTGCGGATCAGCTCCACCTTGTAGCCGTTGTGCGGCAGCGGCCGGGCCGCCGCCAGCTCGGCGTCCGCCGCGGCGGCGTAGGTCCCGGCGTCGGCCGGCGCACCGATGAGGACCCGCTCGGCCGCGCCGGCCCGCCACGGACGGGAGGCGACGGCGCCGAAGGCCAGGCGGGCGTCCTGTACGACGCCGTCGCGGACGTCGAGCGCCGCGGCGAGCGAGCCGATGGCGAACGCGTACGAGGCACGCTCGCGCACCTTGCGGTAGCGGGAGCGGGCGGCGACCGGGGCGGGTGGGAGTGTGACGTGGGTGATCAGCGCGCCCGGCGGCAGGGCCGTCTCGCGGTGCGGGGTGTCGCCGACGGGCAGGTAGAAGTCGGCGAGCGGCAGTTTCCCCGGCCCGTCGGCCGTGTGGAAGTGGACGACGGCGTCGAAGGCGGCCAGGGCCACGGCCATGTCCGAGGGGTGTACGGCCACGCAGTGACCGGAGGCGCCGAGGATCGCGTGGTTGTGGTGTTCGCCCTCGATCGCGGGGCAACCGCTGCCGGGCACCCGCTTGTTGCAGGGCTTGGTGACGTCGGTGAAGTAGCCGCAGCGAGTGCGCTGGAGCAGGTTCCCGCCGACCGTGGCCATGTTGCGCAGCTGTCCGGAGGCGCCCGCGAGCACCGCCTGCGCGAGGGCCGGGTAGCGACGGCGGATCTCGGGGTGGGCGGCGAGGTCGCCGTTGGTGACCGTGGCACCGATGCGCAGTCCGCCGTCGGGCGTCGACTCGATCTCGTCGAGCGGGAGTTCACGGATGTCGACGAGCCGGGCGGGGCGCTCGACCCCGGACTTCATCAGGTCGACGAGGTTGGTGCCGCCGCCGAGGAAGCGGGTGTCCGGATCGGCGCCGAGCAGCGCGACGGCGCCGGCGACGTCGGACGCCCGCTGGTAGTCGAACTCCCTCATGCCGCCGCCCCCTTGCCCGCCGGAACGTCCTCGCCGCGGCGCTCGTCCGCCTGGATCTGGGCCGCGCGGGCCACCGCCTCGACGATGGACACGTACGCACCGCAGCGGCACAGGTTGCCGCTCATCCGCTCCCGGATCTCCTCGGCGCTCAGCGGCGGCGGCCCCGCCTCGGGCCGTACGTCGGAGGTGGCGGCGCTCGGCCAGCCCACCGCGTGTTCCTCGATCGCCCCGATCGCCGAGCAGATCTGGCCCGGGGTGCAGTAGCCGCACTGGAATCCGTCCAGGTCGAGGAAGGCCTGCTGCACGGGGTGCAGGCGGTCGCCGTCGGCCACGCCCTCGATGGTGGTGATCTCGCGGTTCTCGGCCGCCACGGCCAGTTGCAGACAGGCGACCGCCCGGCGCCCGTCCAGCAGGACGGTACAGGCCCCGCACTGTCCCTGGTCGCAGCCCTTCTTGGTGCCGGTCAGGTCGAGGCGCTCGCGGAGTGCGTCGAGCAGGGTGGTGCGGTGGTCGACGGGCAGTGTGTGTTTCTCGCCGTTGATCTTCAAGGTGATGACACTGGACGTCGATGAGGTCATGAGCTGCTTCTTTCGCATGGACAGTGCGGACGGGAGGGTCCGGCGGCCGGAGTACGTACGGCGCGGGGCGAAACGAAGGTGCTGGGTGGTGAGCCGGGACAGGGGCAGCCGGCGACTGCCGCTGGGCTGTGTCCGCCGCTATGGTGGACACAACCGGACAACTGTCCGTTACTTGAGAACGTACCGGACAGTTGTCCGGTTAGCAAGGGTGGGTTCCCGCCACGGACCCATGAGGAGGACGCGTGCCGCAGCAGCAGGACTCGCCCCGGCGCTCGGACGCGCAGCGCAACCGCGAGCGCATACTCGACGTGGCCCTCGTCGAGCTGTCCCGGTGCGCGGACGCCCCGCTGAGCATGATCGCCAAGAAGGCGGGCGTCGGGCAGGGCACGTTCTACCGCAACTTCCCGAACCGCGAATCGCTCGTGCTGGAGATCTACCGCCACGAGATGCAGCAGGTCGCCGCCAGCGCGACCCAGCTGCTGGAGACCCGGCCCCCCGACCAGGCCCTGCGCGCGTGGATGGACCGGCTCGCCGAGTTCGCCATGGCCAAGGCCGGGCTGGCCGACGCGATCCGCCAGGCCACCTGCACTCCCGGCGGGCCGGAGAAGCCGCCGCCCACCCCGGTCATGAGGGCGGCGGGCCTCCTGCTCCGCGCCGGCCAGGACGCCGGCACCATCCGCCCCGGCTTCACCGCGGACGACTTCCTCCTCGCCATCGCGGGCCTGTGGCAGCTCGGCCCGGACGACGACTGGGAGCCCCGCGCCGCCCGTCTCCTCGACCTGGTCATGGCCGGGCTGCGCACGGGGCCCGCCGGCGCCTGAGCACCGCCCGGCAGTCGCGCCGTGGCCGGAAGTCGTCAGCGGTGACGCCGTCGGTCATAGAGTCGGACGGTGTCTGGGTGATCTCGGCGAAAGGGCCTGACTGCAGTGGCTGACAAGCGAGTTGTCATCGTGACCGGCGGAGGCTCGGGCATCGGGGAGGCCACGGCCCGGCTGCTCTCCGAGGGCGGGCATCAGGTGGTCGTCTCCGGCCGCCGCGCCGAACCGCTGCACCGCCTGGCACGGGAGACCGGGGCGCTGGCGTACCCGTCCGACATCGGGGAGCCCGACACGGCCGACGGTCTCGTCCGGGCGGCCCTGGAGGCACACGGACGGCTCGACGGCGTGGTCCTGAACGCGGGGACCGGGCGCGGCGGAGCCGTGGGCGACCTGACCCTCGGCGACTGGGACGAGGTGATGCGCACCAACGTCACCGGGCCCATGCTCCTGCTGCGGGCCGCGATTCCGCATCTGCTGGAGTCCAAGGGGGCGGTGGTCGCCGTGGCCTCGGTGTCCGCCCTGCGCAACGGCGTGCGAAACGCCGCGTACGCCACGTCCAAGGCGGCCCTGCTCCAGCTCTGCCGCTCCGTGGCCGTGGACTACGGGCGTGCGGGGGTGCGCGCCAACATCGTGTGCCCCAGCTGGGTCCGGACCGAGATGGCCGACCGGCGCATGGCCCGGTTCGCCCAGGACGCGGACCTGGGGGACGCGGGCGCGGAGGCCGCCTACGCGGAGGCGACCCGGCTGATGCCGCTCGGGCGGCCGGGCGAGCCAGGGGAAGTCGCGGAGGCGATCGACTGGCTGCTGTCCCCGGCGGCGTCGTACGTCAACGGCGCGGTCCTCACGGTGGACGGCGGCACGACGGCCCTGGACCCGGGCACCGTGGCGTTCGACTTCCACATCACGCCACGGGGCGACGACACCCTCTGAGGGAAGGACACCGCCCAGGGGTGTCGTTTGGATCATCCCGGCGTCGCGGGCCCGGCACGCACTCCCCCAGAGGGGCCACCCCCAGCCGCGTCGTCGTCACTCGCCGACACCCCCACGCTCGGGGCGGCCGACCCGCACCGTTCGCCCCGGCGGCCTGATCCAAACGACATCTCCTAGCCGCCCACCAACACGCCGACCAGGCGCGTCATGGCGGAACGGGGGTCGGGGGTGCCCGGCCGGCTGGTCATCAGCAGGTGGTGGGCGGCACCGACGACAGCGAGGGCGGCCGAGCCGGGGTCGACGGTCTGCGCCACGCGGCCGAGCCGCCGTTCGGCCTCCAGACAGCCGGTGACCGCCAGCTTGATGGCGTCGAAGCCGGATGCCCCGCCCGCCAGCGCCTCGCGGATGCGCAGCGCGGCACCGGCCGGGTCATGGCGAGACCGGAGATGGCGGGGCCGCCGGAGTCGCACAGGGCGAGGGCGACGGCTTCGAGATTGCGGGCCACGGTGCCCCGGCCCACGTGGTCCGACAGCGACCTCGCCGTGGCGGCGGTGCGGGCGAAGCGGTCGACACACAGCTCGGCGACGAACTCGTCCATACCCGCGAAGTGCGTGTGCAGCAGCCTCTTGGCGCAGCCGGCCTCGGTGGTGACGGCCCGGCTGGTGAGGGCTCCGGGGCCGTCCCGCTCCCCGACGCGCCCGGCGGCGGCGAACAGCTGCTCGCGCACGTCCGGCGTCGCCACTCCGCGTGGTGCCATGGGCCTCTCATCTCTCCGGAATCCGCCGCTCACGCGACACGCAACTTCCCTGAGAGCAATGGATATTGCGACTTTGGGCGTACGCCCGTTCTCCGCCGTCCACCGCAGCAGGAACCCGTGTCCGACCGCTGGAACGCGGTGAACGGGGGCTTCGACGAGCCCCTCCTCGACGCCGCCGCCCCCACCGCGGCCGACCGCGTCCTGGACGTCGGCTGCGGCGCCGGCCGGACGACACGCCTCGCCGCGCTCAGGGCACCGGAGGGGCACGCGACGGGTCTCGACCTGTGGCCCGATGCCGACCGAGGCGCGGGCCCGCGCGGCGCGCGAGGGCATCGCCAACGTCTCCTTCGTCCAGGGTGACGCGCAGGTCCACCCCCTCCAGGCGGGCTCGTTCGAGGTGGCGATCAGCCGCACCGGGGTCATGTTCTTCGCCGACCCGGTGGCCGCGTTCACCAACGTCGGCCGGGCCCTGGGCCCCGGCGGCCGCCTCGCGTTCGTCTGCCCGGCCGACCCCGGACGCAACGACCGGGTCCTCGCCGTGGCCGCGCTCCGGGGCATCCTGCCGGTCGGCGACTTCGGCCGGCCGGGGCTGCCCGGCATGTTCTCCCTGGCCGGCCCCGATGACATCCGCGCCGTCCTCACCGCGGCCGGTTTCACCGCCGTCACCGTGGACGAGGTCCGGGCGTACGGGGACTGGGGAGAGGGAGCCGAGGACGCGGCGGACTGCCTCCTCGGCACCGGCCCGGGCCGTCACCTCACGTCCCGGGCCGACGCACCGACCCGGGCCCGCGCCCGCGACACCCTCGCCGCCCGTCTGCGCGCCCACGAGGCCGCCGACGGCACGGTCCGTCTGCGCAGCACGGCCTGGCTCGTCACGGCGGACCGGTGAGCGGCACCGCCGGTCGACACCTTCGGGCCGGCGCGCAGCCGCAGGGGCGGGCAGGTACGGTGCCGCGTTCTGCTGTGGGCCGAGACGCTCGCGTCCTCACCTCCGCCAGCGGCAGGATCGCACCATGCAGACGACCTTCGTTCTTGTGCACAGCCCGTCCGTGGGCCCGTCCACCTGGCGCCCCGTGGCCGAACACCTGCTGGCCACGGGGCACCGGGTCCACGTGCCGTCCCTGCTGCGCATCGGTACCGGTGAGCCGCCGTTCTGGCCCCGCGTCGCCGAGGCGGTCCGGGACGCCGTACGGGACGTGCCGACCGACAGCCCGCTGGTGCTGGTGGTGCACAGCAACGCGGGCCTGTTCCTCCCGGTGATCCGCGCGGCGCTCGACCGTCCGGTGGCCGGGACGGTCTTCGTGGACGCGGCGCTGCCGGCCCGCGCGGGAGCGACCCCGGTCGCCGCACCGGAACTGCTGGACTTCCTGCGTCCCCTGGCCGTGGCCGGCCGGCTGCCGCGCTGGACCGACTGGTGGGAGGAGGCGGACGTCGCCCCCATGTTCGCCGATCCGGTGGTGCGGAAGACCGTCGTCGAGGAGCAGCCCACCCTGCCGCTGTCCTACTACGAGCAGCAGATCCCCGTCCCCGCCGGCTGGGACGACCACCCCTGTTCCTATCTGCTGTTCGGCCCGCCGTACGACGATCTCGCCGCCGAGGCGCGCGCCCGTGGCTGGCGCGTGGCGCACCTGCCCGGCGCGCACCTCCACCAGGTCGTCGATCCCGTCGGCACGGCCCGCCGTCTCGTGGAGCTGGCCGCCGTGGCGTGACCGTTCCCCGGTGCGGGTTGCCTGACCGGCGGGCCTGTCGGGTCAGTTGGGGTTGTCGCCGTCGGTGAGGGTCTCCCAGGCCACGAAGAGGTTGTCGGTGCCGGCGGGGCGGTTCCGCTCGGTCAGGGTCTGCGTGTGGGACATGGCGATGCCCAGGCGGTTGTGCAGGGCGTTGTAGCCGACCTCGGTGACGGGACCGAGACCGAGCTTGAGGGACCCGCCGCACAGCCAGCTCGGCACGGCGGCGCCCAGCTCGTACGTGGACTGGAACCCGAGCGCCTGCCGCAGCCGTTCGCCGACGTCGGTGCCGTAGAGGTCCTGCCCCTGGATGCGGCTGGTCTCGGCGACGTGCGAGATGGCGGAGATGCCGTATCCGGTGTGGGTGAAGTCGCGGCAGGTCTCCTGGGTGAGTCCGGTCACGAAGGTGGACTGGCCCTGCCAGTACGAGATGATCTTGTCGCGGGTGTTCAGGTTCTGGCTCGGCACGGTCTTCGGCAGGGCGCCGTCGGAGGAGAGGTACACATAGGCGGCGGTACGGGTGCGGAAGCGGGCCATGGCCGAGTCGTAGGACGCCTTGTCCTCCAGGAAGACGGAGATGCCGACGGCGGCCTCCATCATCGTCAGCTCCCAGTTTCCGTTGGAATTGGAGCCGTTGATGACCTCGGGCAGGTAGACGGTGCGCAGCAGGGTGGCGAACCGGCCGGAGTTGGCCCAGGTGCCGGTGTACGTGTACTTGATAAGCTCGGCGGCCTTGGCCCAGGAGGCGCCGGACCAGGCCGTCTGCAGAGGGGCGTTGCTGTTGGTGTGGGCCGTGAGCGTGGCGGACCAGGCGTCCATCAGCTCGATCGCCTTCTTCGCGTACCGGTCGTCCCGGGTGACGTACCAGGCGAGCGCGTCGGTGTACGCGGCGATGGCGTCCTCACGCTCGTCCGTGCAGCCGTAGTCGGGGTTGGAGTAGGGACCGCACTCGACGACGGCGCGGGGCTTGGCAGTACGGCTGAGGGAGGCGTACGGGCTCGCCATCATCTGGTCGTACGCGCTCTTCCAGGGCTGGGCGCCGGCGAGCACCTTGCCGCGCGCGAAGTCGAGTTGGGCGCGCGACACGGTGACGCCGGGGTGCACGAAGGCGGCGGGAGCGGCCTGTGCCCGCTGGGCGCCGGGCCAGGAGAGCAGTCCGGTCGTCAGCAGGGCGGCGGCTGCGGTGAGCGCGAGGGTGGAACGCCTGGAGGCGCGGCGGCGTCGAGCGGTGGTGTCCTGCATGAGTCCGTCCTCATATGTGAACAGCATGCGACAGCTTGAACATTGCGTTGACCGACGACCATAGGTACGGACCATACGGCCGTCAAGTGCCGGGAACCCGCAGGGCGTTGGACGGCACTGCGGCGACGGCCGGTCCGGCACAGTCCTTTCCACGGTGGCCGCATGCCGATCACCCACCACGGGACCGGGCGGCCCGCGGCCCGGGACGCATACGTGCGGACCGGCAGCACCACGAAGACGCGCGGCGACCGTGATGCTCCAACTCGTCGGTGCGGGACGGCTGTCGCCGCACGGCACGGTGGACAGATGGCCGCCGGGCCTGGTGCGCGGGCAGGCACGACGGGCGGCAGATCACCGTGCGCCAGTCTCTGCAGCACACCAGCGGACCGCCCGACTACGTCGAGGACGTCGCGCCGGACCTCGACGCCGCCAGGTACCGCAGGAACCTCTGGACCACCTACGCCTCCGAGCAACGCGTCGCCTCGGCCCTGCGGCACCGGCCGTCCTTCACACCGGGGACCGGCTGGACGTACTCCAACACCGACTATGTCCTGCTGGGCATGGTGATCCAAGCGGTCACGGGCCGTTCCTGGGGGCGTGAGGTCCGGGCGGGGATCGTGCGTCCGCCACCACTCACGCACACGCGCCGGGCGACCGGCCGTTCCTGCCCGTCGGCGGTGACGCCGACGGAGCGCTGACCAGCACGGCGGCGGACACCGACAGGCTCCTCAGGGCGCTCCTGGGAGGCGAGCTGCGGGCCCCCGCAGCCGACCGGGATGCGGCGAACCGCGAGACTGCCGCCCGGCCACGGCGACGGGCTCGGCTACCTGGCGTGGCCCGCCACGACCGCGGACGGACGAACCGCCCCCACCGTCCCCTGCACAGCCTCCCCGGCGACGAGGCAACCGCCGTACGCCAGATCCGCGACGTGACCGATGTCGTGGACCACACCCTGTGCGCGCCGCGACGAGCGCGCACCGGCGGCCTCAGGCGGGCAGGTTGAGCTGCCAGGACACGCCGAACCGGTCGTTCACCCAGCCGAACTTGGGGCTGAAGCCGTACTGTCCCAGCGGCATCAGCTCCGCGCCGCCCTGGGCGAGGGCCGCGAAGAGCCGGTCGATCTCGGCCTCGTCGCCACACTGCACGTAGAGCGACATCGAGGGGGTGAAGGTGAAGTCGTGCTGTGCGGGGCTGTCGATGCACATGAACCGCTGACCGGCGAGCGAGAACGTCGCGTGCTGCACGCTCCCCTCCTTGCCGGGGCCATCGGCGCCGTAACGCGTGACGTGCACGACCTCGGCGTCGTCGAAGAGCGAGACGTAGAAGGCCATCGCCTCCTCGGCGGCGCCCTCGAACATCAGGAACGTGGTGATCTTCTGCGACGACGCGATCTCCATGCCGGTCGCTCCTTCGGCGTTGTCAGGTGTTCGGCAGGCGGCCATGCTATCCGGAGGCCGCACACTATCTGATGATTCGTCACATTGCGGGATCCCGGCCACCCGGGCGGCATCACCGACGCCTCACCGGCCCACGCAGATGACCGCCTTGACGCCCCATCAGTCCCAGGACTCAACTCATGACTTGAGATTTACGCCGCCGGCATCTCCCCCTCCCCCACACACGCGGAGAACCCCCATGCCGATGCCTCACCGCGCCCCCACCTGGACCCGCCGCAAAGTGCTCGGCACGGCCGGATCGGCACCGTCTCGGACGCGGACGACTTCCACACCAGGGCCGCGGTGCCGGACCTCGCCGACTGCGCCGCCCACGGCGTCGACTACCAGCCGTGCGTCCTGCCCGCGACGTCTCCGCCCGCCGGCGCGTGCACGGCGACTTCATGCGGCGGCAGTTCTACAACATGGTCCGGGCCGGCGTGCAGGGCATCCACATCTCCATGTACGACGAGTACAACGAGGGCAACCAGATCGCCAAGACCGCCTAGTCGAAGGACTGGGTGCCCGCGGACTCGGGACTGCTCGCGCCGGACGAGAACGGAACGGCCTGCTCGTCGGACTATTATCTGCGGCTGACCGGCGACGGCGGCCGGATGCTCAGGGGTGACCTCGCCCTGACCGCCACCCACCCCACCCGGCCGACCGTCGGCGGCCTCTCCGCGGCCACCCGCTCACTGTCGGCGCGCGGACGGCGGCAAGGTCGTGATTCCCTCCGGCGGCGCTGACGGAGCGACCGCGCGCCACGCGTTCACCACCTGCGTACCAGTGAGCCCTCCGCACCTCCTCCCTGATGCCCGCGCCCGTGTGCACCGCGCGGGCAGCCGGGTACGTACTAGTCTGCGTCCCTTCAAAAACGGACATGGAGCGTCATGGGGCCCACTGCACAACCATTGCCGCACGTGCGCGGGCGGGAAGCACAACTGGCACAGATCGGTGCCCGTCTGCACACCGTGACGGACACCCGGCGGAGCCGGGTTCTGCTGGTGGAGGGGGCGCCCGGCGCGGGCAAGACCCGGCTGCTCGCCGAAGCCGCCGCCCTGGCCGGTGCGAACGGCTTCTCGGTCGTCGACGGCGTCCCCCGCGCTTCCGACACCGTCTCCCGGGCGGCTCCGCACGCGCCGCCCCTGACCCGCACCGTCGAGGACGGCTTCCCCACCCCGCGGGCCTCCTTCGCGATCGAGGCCGCACGGGCGCTGCTGCGCAACAAGGCGGAGCCGGTCCGCACCGTCGTGACGCTCGACGATCTGCATCTGGCGGACCTCCCCGACCTCGCGGTGCTGTGCGACCTCATCGCCGGCCTCGGCGGTCGCCCGATCCTCTGGCTGCTCGCCTTCACCCGGGACAGCCGCGCCGCGCCGTACGAGTCGGTGCTGAGCTGCCTCGGCAGGCTGCGCGGCAGGCTCCCGGTGGAGCACCTGCGGGAGCTCGGCCCGCTCTCGGGCGACGCGCTGAGCCTGCTCGTCGCCGACTGCGTCGGAGCGGCCCCCGACGCGGCACTGCTCGCGCTGGCGGAGAGTGTCCACGACACTCCCCGGGCGGTGATCGAGCTGGTGCGCGGCCTCGTGGAGGACGGTGACCTCTGTGTGGTCGACGGCACTTCACGGTTGCAGCCCGCGGCGACCGGCGGCGCCTCGGGCAGGACCGATGTGTGTCTGCCGGCACCGGTACCCAAGCGCTTTTCTGCGCTGCTCCAGAACGATCTCCGGTCGCTCTCCGAGATCACCGCCAGGGCACTCAGGCTGGCGGCCGTGCTCGGTTCGCCGTTCGCTCCGGAGGACCTGTCGGCTCTGCTCGGTGAGGCGCCGGTGGGCCTGCTGGCGGCGGTGGACGAAGCGGTCGACCGGGGGCTCCTCGTCTGCGGCGAGCGCGATCTGGCGTTCCGCAGCGAGCCCGTCTGGCGGGTCCTGCTCGACTCCGTGCCGCCGCCCGTGTGCGCGCTGCTGCGCCGGCAGGCGGCGGAGATGCTGCTGTCACGCCCCGGCGGCATCGAGCGCGCCGCGCTCCAGCTGGTGCACGTCGCCCAGCCGGGCAACGCGGAGGCGCTGCGCGTCATCGCCGAGGGGGCCCAGCGGCTCCTGGCCACCGATCCCTCGCTCGCCGCCGCGCTCGCGACCCGCGGCATGGAGCTGCTGTCTCCCGGCCAGGCCGACCGCGTCCGCCTCGCGAAGACCGCGGTCGACGCGCTCACCAGGGCGGGCAGCCTGGACCGGGCCATCGCCCTGGCCAAGGACACGATCGACGAGGCCGCGCGCCTCGCCCTCCCGCTGCCGGTGGAACTCGCCGCGGACGTCGCCTCGTTGCGGGCCTCCATGTCCGCCGCGCTGCTTCTGCTGGGCAACGCGCCACTGGCCTACCAGGCCGCGCGCGACGCGCTCGCGGTGCAACGGGGCGGCCCCCAGCACCGGGACGCCGTGCTCACCCATCTCGCCGCCTCCTATCTGAACGGCGACAGCACCGCGCCGCAGCGGGCCCGGAACATCCTCAGCGCGCCGGACCGGCACGCCTGGGCCGTGCAGATCGGCGCGATGACCTTCCAGGCCTTCACCCAGTGGCGCGACGGCCACGTCGGCGACGCGGTGGGGATACTTCGCCAGGCCGTCGCGCTCGACCACGGGGGCGAGGACGTGCCGTTCCTCGATCCGCGCTGGTTCCTCGCCTTCACCCTCACCAGGATCGACGAGTACGAGGAGGCCACGGCCGTCGTCGAGTCCTTCGCCCGGACGGTCGTCCCGGGGGCGAGGACGCTGGCCGCCACGCTCCCGGCGGTGCTCCGGGCGCCGTTGCACCTCGCCCAGGGCCGGCTGGACGAGGCCGAGGCGGCGGCGAGGGCCGGAGTGAGCCTGGACGGCCCGAGTGTGCCGATGCTCGCCCCGCAGGCCTGGCTGGTGCTGGCCGACGCCGCCCTGCGCCGCGGGGAACTCGCCCAGGCCCAGGGGCACATCGCGACGCTGGAGAAGGACTTCCCGCAGCATCCGCACAGCCCGTGGTGGGCCGCATGCCTGCTGCTGAACGCGCAGGTGGCCGAGGCGCAGGCGGACTCCGCGGTGGCCGCGGACGTCCTGGCCGAGATCGGGGCGCAGCCCGGCGCGTTCCGCGAACTCGTGCTGGAGGACTCGGCCGCCGCGGCGTGGTGCGTGCGCTGTGCGCTGGCGGCGGACCTGCCGGAGTTGGTGCGGACGGTGGTCGAGACGACGGAGTACCTGCGCGCGCACAACCCGCGGGTGCCCTCGGTGGTCGCCGCGGCCACCCATGCCCGCGCCCTCGCCGAGCGCGACGCGGAGGCCCTGGCCCGGGCGGCCCGGCTGCACCGCAGTCCATGGGCGCGCGCCGCCGCGGCCGAGGACCACGCGGGCGTGCTGCTCGATCGCGGCGACCACGAGAGCGCGATCGGCGAGCTGAACCGGGCGATGAGCGCGTACGACGGCCTCGGCGGCGAGCGGGACGCCGCGCGGGTGCGGGCCGGACTGCGCCGGCTCGGCGTCCGGCGCCGCCACTGGACGCAGGCGAAGCGTCCGGTGTCCGGCTGGGAGAGTCTCACCAACACGGAGCGGAAGGTGGCGGAACTGGTGGCCGGCGGCCTCACCAACCGGCAGGCCGCGCGCCATCTGTTCATCTCCCCGCACACGGTCGGCTTCCATCTCCGGCAGATCTACCGCAAGTTGGGGATCCGCTCCCGTACGGCCCTGGTCCAGTTCAAGGAATAGCGGCCCAGGTCAGGACTCCTTGAGCGGTTCCCACCACGCGCGGTGCGTGGCGTACCAGTCGACGGTCTCGGCCAGGCCCCGTTCGAACTCGATCCGGGGTGCGTAGCCGAGGGCCCGCAGCTTGCCGTCGGCCAGGGAGTAGCGGCGGTCATGGCCCTTGCGGTCCGGCACCCGCGCGACGCGCGGCCAGTCGGCTTCGAGGGCGTCGAGCAGCCGGGCGGTCAGTTCGAGGTTGGTCAGCTCGGCGGTTCCGGCGACGTGGTAGACCTCGCCGGGCTCGCCGCGCTCGGCGACCAGCCGCAGGGCCCGGCAGTGGTCGTCGACGTGGAGCCAGTCACGGACGTTGCCGCCGTCACCGTAGAGCGGGACGTCCAGGCCGTCGAGCAGGCGGGTCACGAACAGCGGGACGACCTTCTCCGGGTACTGGTAGGGGCCGTAGTTGTTGCCGCAGCGAGTGATGCTCACCGGGAGTCCGTGGGTGCGTGCGTAGGCGAGGGCGACCAGGTCGCCACCCGCTTTGGCTGCGGCGTACGGGGAGTTGGGGCCGAGCGGGGCCGTCTCGTCCCAGGAGCCTTTCTCGATGCTGCCGTACACCTCGTCGGTGGAGACCTGGACGATCCTCGGGGTGCCCGCGTCCAGGCAGGCCCGCATGAGCGTCTGGACGCCGAGGACATTGGTGCGGACGAACGCGTCGGCGTCGGCGATGGAGCGGTCGACGTGCGACTCGGCGGCGAAGTTGACGACGAGGTCGTGGCCGGGCACCACCTCGGCGAGCAGTCCGGGGTCGCAGATGTCGCCGTGGACGAAGGTGCAACGGCCCCTGACCGGCTCCAGGTTCGCCGGGTTCCCGGCGTAGGTCAGCTTGTCGAGCACGGTCAGCTCGGCCTCTTCGGCATGGGTCCGCACGAAGTGCGAGCCGATGAAGCCGGCGCCGCCGGTCACGAGGATCCTCATGAGGTGACCCGCACCGTGCTGTGGTCGCCGAGGACGAGGCGGTGGGCCCGCAGGATCCGGGGGGTCGAGGTGACCTCGACCTCGCGTCCGATCAGCGAGCGTTCGACGCGCCGCACCCCGACGATGGACGCCCCGCGCAGCACGATGGAGTACTCGACCTCGCTGTCGAGCACCGCGCAGTCCCGGTCGATGGAGGTGAACGGGCCGACGTAGGAGTCACGTATCCGCGCTCCGGCGCCGACGACCGCCGGGCCGACGATCCGCGACCCGGTGACGGTCGCGCCCCGCTCGATCACCACCCGGCCGATCAGCTCGCTGGAGTGGACCTCACCGGCGCACTCGGCCGTGACACCGTCGAGGACGAGGCGGTTGACCTCCAGCATGTCGTCGACGTTGCCGGTGTCCTTCCAGTATCCGGAGACGACGGTGGAGTCGACCCGGCAGCCCGAGTCGATCAGCTCCTGGATGGCGTCGGTGATCTCCAGCTCGCCCCGCCACGACGGCTTGAGCACGGACACCGCGTCGTGCACGCGGGGCGTGAACAGGTAGACGCCGACCAGCGCGAGGTCGCTCTTCGGCTGCTCCGGCTTCTCCTCCAGCCGGACGGCCCGGCCGTGCCGGTCCAGTTCGACCACGCCGAAGGCGCGCGGGTCCGACACCCGGGTCAGCATGATCTGGGCGTCCGGGCGGCGCGCCCGGAACCGGTCCACGATCGCGCTGATGCCGCCGACGATGAAGTTGTCGCCGAGGTACATCACGAAGTCGTCGTCGCCGAGATAGTCGCGGGCGGTGTGCACCGCGTGGGCCAGGCCCAGCGGTGCCTCCTGCGGCAGGTAGGTGACGTCGAGGCCGAAGCGCGAGCCGTCACCGACCGCGGACCCGATCTCGGCGGCCGTGTCGCCGACGACGATGCCGACGTCCCGGATCCCCGTCTCGGCGATCGATTCGAGGCCGTAGAAGAGGACCGGTTTGTTCGCGACCGGTACGAGCTGTTTGGCCGAGGTGTGTGTGATCGGCCGGAGCCGGCGGCCGGACCCGCCGGCGAGCACGAGGGCTTTCATCGGCATCCCGTCATCCGTGGGCGTCCCGTCGTCCGCACTGCGGCGTCCTCACCGCAGCGTCGCGGGCAGGGCGCTGAGCCGGCGGATCATCCACTCCGACTCCCACTCGACGGCCGTGGTGGTGCTGAGGCGCGCCCGCGGGAAGCGGCGCAGGAAGCCGCCCACCGCGATCTTCGCCTCCAGGCGGACCAGCGGAGCACCGATGCAGTAGTGCATGCCGAGGCCGAAGCTGAGGTGCCCCTTGCCCTGCCGGTCCTGCGCGAAGCAGTCGGCCCCCTCGTCCGGTTCGCGGTTGGCCGCCGCGATGCTGACCTGCACGGGCGCGCCCTTGGGGATCAGATAGCCGCCTAGGTCGATGTCGGTGAGCGGGAAGCGCCAGGTGGGGTGCGGGAACGGCGGGTGCACCCGGAGGGTCTCCTCGACCCATGCCCTGATCTCGTCCTCGGTACGCGGGCGTTCCTCGGGCGGCCGGCGCAGTGCCTCGTACAGCGAGGCCGAGATGAGACTCCCGGTCGTCTCGTAGCCGGTGATGATCATCCCCAGCGTCCAGACGACGACCTCGCCCTCGGTGACCGCCGCGTCCACTCCGCCGGAGGAGGCCAGCAGGCCCGTGATGACGCCCTCGTCCAGCGGCTCGGGGTCGCGCACCCAGCCCTCGACCGCCCCGTAGAGCGCCCCGACCGCCTCTTTGCGGGCCGGGTAGTCGGAGGAGTAGAGCATGATGTCGGTGATGCCGCGCAGTTGCCGCTGGGCCTGCGGCGGCAGGCCGAGCATCTCGGAGATGAAGGCCAGCGGGATCCGGTGCGTGTAGTCCGTGACGACGTCGACCTCGGCGTCGGTCCCGGGGGCGGACCGCTCCAGTTCGTCGAGGAAGCCGTCGACCTTGACGGCGACCCGCTCGCCCCACCTCTCGGTGTTGCGCGGGCTCAGCACCGGCGCGTGCATCCGCCGGATCCGGGCGTGGTTCTCGCCGTCGCTCATGATCATGGCACGGGCGTAGTCCGGGTCCGGCTGGGAGCCCACCATCAGGCCGGGCCGGCGCATGAAGTCGGGGACCAGGGTGACGTCCTTGCCCATCTGGGGGTGGGTCAGCGCGACCTTCACCAGCTCCGGGTCGCACACCACCCACGCGTGTTCGCCCAGGTAGGGGATCCGGACGACCGGTGCCACCTTCGCGGCGGCCAGCAGCTCCGGCATGCAGTCGAAGGGTCCCGGGTCCACGGGCATGTTGGTCTCGGGGGCCTCTTTCAGGCCCGCTTTCGTCGTGGTGTTCAACGTGTGACTCCTCCGGTGGAAACCTGGCCCGCGGAATCGGCCAGGGACTCGACAAGGTCGGCGGCCCCGCGCGGGGCGTCGCAGCTGCGGTACTCCTCGGCCAGTTCACGGGCCCGGCGCCGGTATCGGTCGTCGTTCAGTACGGTGGTCACGGCGTCGCGCAGGCCGGTCTCGGAAACGGCCCGCCGGCCGAGCACCACCCCGGTCCCGGCCCACTTGACCCGTGCCGCGACGTCGGGCTTCTCCTCCGAGCCCGGCACGACGACGAGCGGTACTCCTTCGGCGAGAGCCGCGTTGATGCCGTTGTAGCCGCCGTTGCTGACCATCACGTCCACGTGCGGCAGCAGGTGGTGGTAGGGCACGAAGCGCTCCAGGCGGACGTTGTCCGGCAGCGGACCGAGCCGTGCGCGGTCCACGGTGCTGCCGGTGGTGACCACGACCAGGAGGTCCTGGCCGCCCAGTGCGCGCAGGGTGGGCACGAGCAGCCGGTCGACGTCATTGGCCGTGGTGCCCTGCGTGACCAGCACCACCGGCCGCTTGTCGTGCAGTTCCGCCCACCAGCCGGGCGGATCGAAGCGCTCCGGGGGCAGTCCGAGCAGACCGCCCACGAAGTGGGTGCCGGGGTGCAGGTCGCTGCGGGGGAACTCGAAGGACCGTACGGTGCCGAGGAGATAGAGGGCCGGCGGGCGGGCGATGTTCTCCATGGCGCCGGTCCGCAGCCGGGGCAGTTTCACCCGGTCCCGGGTCCGGTCGGCCTCCTTGCGCATGTCCCGCATCACCACGTGGTCGCCGACGAACCTGAGCAGTGCGTTGCGCGCCCGGCCGAGCGGTGACGCACTCGGCAGCAGTCCGCGGCCGAGTGGGGCGGTGTCCCGGCTGCCCAGGATGTAGACGGAATTGCTCAGCCAGGCCAGCGGGATGCCGGTGCGCTCGCAGGCGAAGCAGGCGCCGTAGCACATGTCGTCGGAGAGCAGGCAGTCGGCCGGGAACCGTTCGAGGACCGCAAGCAGGTCGTCCATCTGGGCCGGCGCGGTCCGGTAGAAGATGTCCCGGACACCGATCTTGAAGCTGGCGGTGCCGGTCAGTCCGGCGTGCTCGGGGTAGGCCTCCTCCCGGCTCTTTCCGCTGAAGTCCAGCTGTACTCTCATGGGTTCGAAACGGGCCCCGGCCTGCTCGACCTGTCCTTGGAAGGCCCGCCCGGTGTACCAGCGCACCTCGTGGCCGCGCCGCGCCAGTTCGCGGGCGACCTCGAGAATGCCGACGACGTGTCCTGGTGCCGGGGTGGTAGCGATCAACACACGCATCGACGTCGCCTCCGTGGGGGGTGTGTCTCGGTGCCCGCCGGACGGCCGGGCCTCCCGTGGGCCCGGCCGTCCGGCGACGCCCGCCAGTTTTCCCCCGCCCTGCGCGCACTACTGCGGCGCGGGACAAACCCCGCGCGATCGCGCAGGGTGACGGCTGTCCCGCCGCCCCGAGTGGGTGGGCGCGGTCCTGTCAAACCATCCGTGTCCAGGGCCTGTTGGGGGATATGGGAGCGCTACCACCCCGCAAAGAATGGCCGTTGAGAAATTCCCGGCATGGCCGTTCCGGAACAGGGAAAGGCACCGGATTCATCCAGGACATGCTTCCGGGCCAGGACTTCGCGCACTGGAGAGGAAACCTGTGACGAGACCCTTTCAGGACGTTGCCGGACCGAACGGTGCCATCGGTGGACCGAAGAACATCACTGTCATCGGCGCCGGTATCTCCGGTCTGGTGGCGGCCTATGAACTGGAGCGGCTCGGACATCACGTCCAGGTCATCGAGGGCAGTCAGGAGATCGGCGGCCGTATTCACACCCACCGCTTTCCCGGCGCCGGTCGGATTTCGGGCGACGGCCGGGTTTCCGTCGGCGGTCCGGGCGGGCCGTTCGCGGAGCTGGGGGCGATGCGAATCCCGGCCGGACACCGGCTGACCATGCACTACATCGCCGAAATGGGTTTGCAGAAGCAGGTTTCCGAGTTCCAGACGCTGTTCTCCGACGAGGCCGCATATCTGCCCGGTGCTGCTGGATATCTTCGGGTGCGGGACGCGCATGAGACGCTGGTCGACGAGTTCGCCGCCGGGCTGCCGAGCCGTGATTACCAGGAGAACACCCTGCTGTTCGGCGCCTGGCTGGACGCCAGCCTGCGTGCCGTGGCCCCGCGTGAGTTCTACAGCGCGCTGGGCACCGAAATGGGCGTGGAACTGCTGAACTGCATCGACCACATCGACCTGACGCCCTACCGGTTCGGCAGCACGAAGAACCGCATCGACCTGCACGCCTTCTTCGCCGACCATCCCGAGGTTCGCACGTTCTGCCCGCCGCACCTGGAGCGCTTTCTCGACGACGTGCTGGACGAGACCAGCTCCACCATCGTGCGGCTGCGGGGCGGAATGGACGTACTCCCCCGCCGGCTCGCCGCGCGCGTCCGGGGCCCGATCTCGACCGGCCTGGAGGTCACCGGCATCGACGTCCGCGACGACGCGGTGATTCTGCGCATCCGGCAGGGCGCCGGCACCCTCACCAGGATCTGCGACTACGTGGTGTGCACGATCCCGTTCACGGTGCTGCGGGGGATGCAACTGAGCGGCTTCGACCGGGAGAAGCTCGACATCGTCCGGCAGACGAAGTACTGGGCGGGGACGAAGATAGCCTTCCACTGCCGGGAGGCCTTCTGGGAGAAGGACGGGATCAGCGGGGGAGCCTCCTTCACCGGCGGGCATGTGCGGCAGACCTACTACCCGCCCGTGGACGGCGATCCGGCGCTCGGCGCGGTGCTGCTCGCGAGCTACACCATCGGCCCGGACGCCGAGGCCCTCGCCCGGCTGGGCGAGGCGGAGCGCAACGCGGTCGTCGCCCGCGAACTGACCGCGATGCACCCGGAGTTGTGCGAGCCGGGCATGGTGCTGGGCGTGGCCGCCCGGGCCTGGGGCACGCACCGCTGGTCCAGGGGAGCGGCGACGGTCCGCTGGGGTCAGGCGGCCGCCGTCCGCGAGGCGGAGCGCCGGGAGGCCGCCCGGCCGCAGAAGGGGCTCTTCTTCGCCGGGGAGCACTGCTCGTCCAAGCCCGCATGGATCGAGGGCGCCATCGAGTCGGCGATCGACACCGCCCACGAGATCGAGTGGTACGAGCCGCGGGCCAGCCGGGTGTTCGCCGCCTCTCGGCCGAGCCGCTCGGAGGAGTCGGCGTGAGAGTCCCAAGCCGCTTTGCCCGTAAACCCGTTCGTGATGCGGAAGAGAGGGTGTGCGCATGAGCGTCTTCGACCTGCCCCGACTGCACTTCCGCGGAGTGGCGACGACCCGGCTGCCCACCGGTGCCGGGAGCGGTCTCGTCGATCTGGCGACGAACACGGCTCTGACCGGCGACGGGCGGCCCTTCCCGGCGCACCGTCCGCCCGCCGAGTACCACGCTCATCTGGACCGGCTGGGACCGCGGTTCGACGCGACGGGCCGCCCGGACCCCGCCGGGCCCTTCAGCGCGGCCAAGGGCGTGGACTTCGCGGGCAACGGGCACTTCTCGGTCGACGCCCGCGTCGCCGGTGTCGAGACCGGCGCCGGCGACCTCGACACCGCCGACCCGGTGGTGGGGCGCACGGTCGACATGTGGGGCCACTACAACGAGTACCTCGCCACCACCGTCAACCGCGCCCGTGTCTTCGACGTCGATCCGGCGTCCGACCGGACGACGACGCTCATGGTCGGCCGGTTCTGCTTCGGGCGCGACGGCCGCTCCCACGACGTCGGCTCCATGGTCACCGGCACCGTCCGGGGTTTCCATCCCCCGAGATGGCACAACGCCGGGCATGTCAGCGGCGCCGGCGAGCACGTCCTGGCGGGCCGGCTGCGCCGGTCCGTGCTCCACCAGTTCGTGGTGCCCGAGGACGACGAGCTGACCTGGCTCGGCGAGGCGACCGTGTCCCCGGCCGTACGACGGCTGCGCGCGGTCGTGGCCGCCGAGGAGGCCGGCGGGCTGGTGGTGCAGTTCGCGCTCAGTCACCTGTCCCCGCCGCAGGCCCCCGACCGGCCGAGCCGGTGGCTGCTGCGCGGGACGATCGCGCCCTGGCGCCCGCACGAGCCGCGCACCTATCCGGCCGGCCGTCTGCTCGTCCCGGCCCGCCGCGCACCCGGCCGGGCCCCGAGTCCCCTGCACAACCTCACGGTCGAGCTGACGGACGACCATGTCACCCTCAACATGATCACCGCAATCCCCGCCCACACCGCGGCGTCCTCCGCCGCACCGGCGCCACTCGACGTCGGCGACCTGGAGCTGCGCACGGCGGACAGCGACCGGCTGGTCGCGCGGGTGCCCCGGCAGGCCTACCTCGGCACGCGGTACGCGCTGGGCGGCGGACTGGTGACGGTGCCCGGCGAGATACCGGCGCACGCCGCGGCCGACGAGGCGCTGTGTCTGGTCTCGGCGGGCGCCGGTGCTCCGGTGGTGCACCTGCGCGAGAAGGAGGTCAACGTCCAGGTCGACGACGCCTGCCTCTTCCTGGAGCATCCCCGGGCGCCGGACGACGCGGACCACGACGTCGAGGTGCTCGTGCGGTCCTTCGTGCGCGGGCGGCCGCACGCTGTCGCAGGGATCGGGGTACGGCAGTTCTTCAACCCCCGGGCCCTGCCCCGCGATCCGGCCGCCCGCTCTCCCGAGGCACGCTGCCGCGACCGCGACATCGTCCGGCTGCGCGCGGGCCGGCGGGGCGGGTCCGGCCCCTGGTCGAGCATGTGTGTCCTGGACACCGACGACACGGGCCGCGGCTGGTTCTCCCTGCGGGGCGCCGCGGCCGGCACCGCCCGGATCCTGCTGTCGACCGGCGCCGAGGACCTGCCGTGCGACCCGGACCTGCCCGGGTCCGCGGCCCTCGGGCACGACGCCGACGACGCGCTCGGCTACTGGTCCGGCGCCGGCTACGTGTCCGTACGCGTGCTCCCCGACGACTGGCGGCTGACCGGCACCACCGAGGACGAGGCGACCTTCGAGCTGGTGTACCAGGAGGTCCTCGCGTACTACGAGCACCTCTACTCGTTCATGAAGGCGGAGGTCTTCAGCCTCGCGGACCGGTGCCGGGTGGAGACGTACGCGAAGCTGATCTGGCAGATGTGCGACCCGCGCAACAAGGCGAAGACCTACTACATGCCGCCGACCCGGGACCTGTCCGAACCCAAGGCGCGGCTTCTGCTGACGTTCCTGCGGGCCCGGCAGGCGCCGGACGCGGTTCCCCTCACCGTGCCCGTGGCCCACCGCGCCAGGGCGGGCGTCACCACCCGGGGCCGGCTCCTTCACCTGCTGCGCGAGGCCGCCACGCTCGAACTGGCCGTCATGCTCCAGTACTTGTACGCCGCCTACTCGGTACCCACCCACGGCACCGGCCTGGAGTACGTGCGGCGGGGCCGGTGGACGGACGAGCAGCTCCGGCTCGCCTGCGGCGACGGCGGGCGGAGCGTCGACGAGGGCATCCGCGGCACGCTCGTGACCGTGGCACGCGAGGAGATGATCCACTTCCTCCTCGTCAACAACATCATCACCGCGCTGGGCGAGCCGTTCCACGTGCCCCGGATCGACTTCGCCACCCTCAACCACGCACTTCCGGTCCCGCTCGACCTCTGTCTCGAACGGCTGAGCCCCGGCAGCGTCGAGCGGTTCGCGCTGATCGAGCGCCCGGACGGCCTCGGCGGCGAGGCACGGCGCGGCGGCACCGCCCCGGCTCCCGAGCCGTACGACGCCGGCCGCCCCGCCCGCCGCCCCACCCCCTACGCCTCGCTGAGCGAGCTGTACGCCGACATCCGCGAGGGCCTGGAACGCGTCCCGGATCTCTTCCTCGTGGCGAAGGGCAGGGGAGGCGGGGAGCACCACCTGTTTCTGCGCGAGTCCGTCAACCGGCACCATCCGGACTACCAGTTGGAGGTCGACGACCTCTCCAGCGCGTTGTTCGCGATCGACATCATCACCGAGCAGGGCGAGGGCGGCGTCCTCGGCCCGCGGACCGGGGCGGGGACCGAGAGCGGCGAGGAGTCGCACCACGCCTCGTTCCTGCGGATCGCCGATCTGCTGTCCGGGGCTCCGGGTGCGGTCCATGCGGGCGGCGGGCGCTGGGACCCGGCCCATCCCGTCGTGCGGAACCCGACACTCGCGGGGGGAGATCCGGCCATGGAGACCGTCACGGACCCCGACGCCCGGTCGGTCATGCGGCTGTTCAACCGCTCGTACTTCATGGCGTTGCAGCTCATGGCCCAGCACTTCGGTGAACGCCCGGACGGGAGCCTGCGGCGGTCCGACCTGATGAACGCGGCGATCGATGTGATGGCGGGCATGATGCGCCCCTTGGCGGAGCTGCTGGTGACGCTGCCGTCGGGGCGCCGGGGCAGGACCGCGGGACCGTCCTTCGAGCTGGACGGGCAGCCGGCCCCGGTCTCCCGCCCGGACGTGGCACGGCGCGGCATCGCGCTACGCCTGGACCACCTTGCGGAGGCGTGCGGAAAACACCCCCAAGTGCCGTGCCGAATAGGTGAGTTGAGCCTGTTCTGGGCGGACCACTTCCGGCCACGCCCCTAGCCGACGCCTACGACCGCACCGCCGGCCACCACACCACCGCACCCGTCGCACCGCCGACCCAAGGAGACCGCATGCCCTCGCCCACGCTGCCGCGGTTCGACCTGCAGGGCTGGGACAGCAAGGACATAGCCCACCCGTACCCGGTGTACCGGCGCTACCGGGAGGCCGCGCCCGTCCATCGCCGCCCGTCGGGCACGGGCCGGCCGGACACCTTCCACGTCTTCTCCTACGACGACTGCGTCCGGGTGCTGACCAGCCGGCTCTTCGGCCGGAGCGCGCGCGTGGCGTCCGGCGACGCGTCCACGGTGTCCGTCCCGATTCCCGCCGAGTACCGGGTGCTGCGGACCCTCGTCGAGAACTGGCTGGTGTTCCTGGACCCGCCCCGCCACACCCAGTTGCGCTCCCTGCTCACCACGGAGTTCTCGCCCTCGGTCGTCGCCGGTCTGCGGCCCCGCGTCACCCGCATCGCACAGCAACTGCTGGAGCGGCTGGGGCCGCGGCGTCCGACCGATCTGGTCGAGGCCTTCGCGGCGCCGTTCCCCATCCTCGTCATCTCCGAACTGCTCGGCATCCCGCCGGAGCACCAGAGCTGGCTGCGAGCCAACGCCGTGGCACTCCAGGAGGCGAGCAGCAGCAGATCGGGCGGCGGGACGGACGGTTACGTCCAGGCTCAGGCGGCCGCCCGGGAGTTCGCCCGCTACTTCCGGCGGGAGGTGGAGCGGCGGCGCGGGACGGACCGGGGGGATCTGCTCACGCTCCTCGTCCGGGCCCGGGAGGCCGGCGCCCCGCTGAGCGTGGACGGGATCGTGGGTACGTGTGTCCACCTGCTCACCGCCGGACACGAGACCACCACCAACTTCCTCGCGAAGGCGGTGCTGTCGCTGCGGGCGCATCCGCCGGTGCTCGACGAGCTGTGCGCCCGGCCCGAGTTGACGCCGAGCGCGGTCGAGGAGCTGATGCGCTACGACTCGCCGGTGCAGGCCGTGACCCGGTGGGCGTACGAGGACACCCGGCTCGGGGGGCACGAGGTGCCGTGCGGCAGCCGCGTGGTGGCCCTGCTGGGCTCGGCGAACCGGGACCCGGCGCGCTTCGCGCACCCCGATGCGCTGGACGTGCACCGGACCGCCGACCGGCACCTGGGCTTCGGGCTCGGCATCCACTACTGCCTCGGCGCGACGCTGGCCCGCGCCGAGGCCGAGATCGGCCTGCGGACGCTGCTGGACGGCGTGCCCGGGCTGAGCCGCGGCGGTCAACAGGTCGACTACGCCGACGACATGGTCTTCCACGGCCCGCGGCGGCTGGTCCTGACTCTGGCGTGACCTGCGTCGCGCCGTGCCGACACTCGACGAAAGGAAGGCAACCGTGCCCGAGCAGACCGACACCACCCCCGAGTCCGTGGGCGAGACGTACGACGCGTTCGCCGAGGCGGGCACCACGAACGCCCTGGGCGGCAACATCCACGTGGGCTACTGGAAGGAGGGCCAGGACATCCCGATCACCGAGGCCACCGACCAGCTCACCGACCTCGTGGCCGGCCGTCTCGCCCTCCGGCCGGGGCAGCAGCTGCTCGACGTGGGCTGCGGCAACGGCGTCCCGGCCCTGCGCATCGCGTCGGCGCACGGGGTGCGGGTGACCGGAGTCACCGTCAGCAGCCAACAGGTGGTGCAGGCGACGAGGTCGGCGGAGGACTCCGAGGCGCATGGCCAGGTCTCCTTCCGGCTCGCGGACGCCATGAAGCTCCCGTTCGAGGACGCCTCCTTCGACGGCGCCTTCGCGATCGAGTCGCTGCTGCACATGCCCGACCAGACGGCCGCCCTGACCGAGCTCCACCGGGTCGTCCGCCCCGGGGGCCGGCTGGTGGTCGCCGACCTGTGCCGGCGGCTGCCGTTCACCGGCGACGACAAGGCCGTACTGGACGGCATGCTGGACGTGTACGAGATCGCCAGGATCAGCACGCCCGACGAGCAGCGCGCACAACTGGCCGACTCCGGCTGGCAGTTGCTGGAACTGACGGACATCGGCGAGCAGGTCCGCGCGAGTTACGGGCACGGCGCGGCCGCCTTCCGGGACATCGCCGCGATGCTCGCCGCGCCCGCCGCCGCGCGGCTCGGCGCGGCAGCGGAGCTGCTGGAGGCGTTCGGGAAGCACCCGCACGCCGGTTACCTCCTGATCACCGCGCAGCGGCTCTGACGCGCCGCCGGCCTCTGTCGCCCACACCTGTTCCCCAACCCTGTTGCCCACCTCCATCGCCCGCCTCCATTGCCCGCCTCCGTCGTCCGCAGACTGGGAGTTCTTCGATGTCGTCTTGTCTCGGCCCCCCTGTGGCCTCCCCGGCCGCCGTACGTCCGCGCGAGGACCCGGGGCTCGCCGACCGCATCGCCGCGTCGGCGGCGGCCCACCACGGGGCTCAGCTGCGGACGGACGAGGTGCATGCCTGGCTCGCCGAGCGCCGGACGGCGGGCGAATTCCGGGTGGAGCGGATCCCGTTCGGCGAGCTGGGCGAGTGGCGGTTCGAGCCGGGCACGGGCAATCTCGTGCATCGCAGCGGACGGTTCTTCACCGTCGAGGGCCTGCACGTGGTGGAGCACGACGGGCCCTACGGCGACGGGCCCCGCCGGGAGTGGCAGCAGCCGGTCATCAGACAGCCCGAGGTGGGCATCCTGGGCATCCTCGCCAAGGAGTTCGACGGGGTGCTGCACTTCCTGATGCAGGCCAAGATGGAGCCGGGCAACCGCAATCTGCTCCAGCTGTCCCCCACCGTGCAGGCCACCCGCAGCAACTACACCAGGGCGCACCGGGGCACCGACGTCCGGCTCCTCGACCACTTCGTGCGGCCCGACCCCGACCGGGTCATCGTCGACGTCCTCCAGTCCGAGCAGGGCTCTTGGTTCTTCCACAAGTGCAACCGCAACATGGTCGTGGAGACCACCGGCGAGGTCGCCGAGTCGGCCGACTTTCGCTGGCTCACCCTCGGTCAGATCGCCGCGCTGCTGCACGAGGACGACCTGATCAACATGAACGCCCGGAGCGTGCTGTCCTGCGTCCCGTACCCGGACACAGCGCCCGGTGCGCTGCACTCCGACGGGCAGTTGCTGTCCTGGTTCACCGGCGAGCGCTCCCGGCACGACGTGCACGCGCAGCGCATTCCACTCGCCGCCGTGCGCGGCTGGAAGCACGGGGTGGAGGCGATCGAGCACGAGCACGGCCGCCACTTCAGGGTGGTCGCCGTCTCCGTGCGGGGCAGCAACCGCGAAAACGTCAGCTGGACCCAGCCGTTGCTCGAACCCGTGGGCCTGGGCATCGCGGCGTTCCTCGTCCGCGAGTTCGGCGGGGTGCCGCACGTGCTGGTCAACGCCCGTGCGGAGGGCGGGTTCCTGGACACGGTCGAGCTGGCCCCGACCGTGCAGTGCACGCCGGGCAACTACGCCCACCTGCCGGTGGCGGACCGGCCGCCGTTCCTCGACGCGGTCCTGGGCGCCAACCCGTCGCGCATCCGCTACCAGGCGATCCAGTCGGAGGAGGGCGGCCGTTTCCTGTGCGCCCGCAGCCGCTATCTCGCCGTGGACGCGGGCTCGGCCGAGGCCCCGCTCGTCCCTCCCCCCGGCTTCGTCTGGGCCACCCCCGCCCAGCTCCGGGCGCTGACCCGGCACGGGCACTACCTCAACGTGCAGGCCCGCACCCTGCTGGCCTGCCTCAACGCGGTCGCGGCGCGACCCCGGGAAGGGATGTGACATGACGGGCACCGCACCGGCCCCCGCCCCGCTGATCACCGTGCTCGGCGCCTCGGGCTTCGTGGGTTCCGCCGTCCTGCGCGCGCTAGCGTCGCGCCCGGTCCGGCTGCGGGCCGTGGCGCGCAGACCGAGCCCCGCCGTCCCCGGCCCGGCCGAGCTCACCGTCGTCACCGCCGACCTCACCGACCGCACGGAACTCGCCGGGGCGGTGGCGGGTGCGGACGTGGTGGTGCATCTGCTGCTGGGGGACGGGGGCTGGCGGGCGGCGGAGTCGGATCCGGCGGCCGAACGCGTCAACGTGGTCGTGATGCGGGACCTCGTCGACGTGCTCGGCGTGCGGGGCCCGGGGCGCGCGGGCGGGCCGCCCGCGCTGGTGCTGTACGGCGGTGCCGCCTCACAGGTCGGTGTGCCGCCGCGGGAGCCGCTCGACGGCAGCGAGCCCGATCGTCCGCGGACCGCCTACGACCGGCAGAAGCTGGCCGCCGAGCAGATCCTGCTGAAGGCGACGGCCGAGGGCCGGGTGCGCGGCATCGGGCTGCGGCTGCCCACGGTGTTCGGGGAGGGCACGGCGGGCGGTGCCGGCGACCGCGGCGTCGTGTCGGCCATGGTGCGCCAGGCGCTCGCCGGCCGGCCGCTGACCATGTGGCACGACGGCACGGTCCGGCGCGATCTGGTCCATGTCGAGGATGTCGCCGACGCGTTCACGGCCGCGCTCGACCACCCGGAGACGCTGGTGGGCGGCCACCATCTGATCGGCGCGGGCCGCGGCGACGCACTCGGCGACACGTTCCGGCTCATCGCGCGGACCGTGGCCGAGCGCACCGGGCGGCACGCGGTCGCCGTGGAGTGCGTGGAGCCGCCCGCGCACGCGCCCGTGACGGACTTCCGCAGCGTGACCATCGACTCCACCCCGTTCCGCGCGGCCACCGGCTGGCACCCGCGCATCTCCCTGCCCGAAGGGGTGCGCCGCACGGTCGACGCCCTGGCCCGGCAGCGGGACGAGCAGCACTGACATCCCTCTCCGGAAAGGCTGGCAGGACATGACCACGCGTGTATGGGACTACCTGGCGGAGTACGAGAGCGAGCATCCGGACATCCTCGACGCCGTACGGACGGTCTTCGCCTCCGGGCAGCTCGTGCTCGGCGCGAGCGTGCGCGGCTTCGAGGAGGAGTACGCCGCCTACCACGGGGTGGGCCACTGCGTCGGTGTCGACAACGGCACGAACGCGATCAAGCTCGGGCTCCAGGCGCTGGGCGTCGGACCGGGCGACGAGGTGATCACGGTCTCGAACACGGCGGCGCCGACCGTGGTGGCCATCGACGCCACGGGCGCCACTCCCGTCTTCGTCGACGTCCGCGAGGACGACTTCCTCATGGACACCGCCCAGGTGGCGGACGCGATCACCGAACGCACCCGCTGTCTGCTGCCGGTGCACCTTTACGGCCAGTGCGCCGACCTGGCACCGCTGACGCAGCTCGCCGACCGGCACGGGCTGGCCCTGCTGGAGGACTGCGCCCAGGCCCACGGCGCCCGGCAGGGCGGCACCCTGGCGGGCACGACGGGCACCGTGGCGGCCTTCTCCTTCTATCCGACCAAGGTCCTCGGCGCGTACGGCGACGGCGGCGCGGTGATCACCTCGGACGAGGACGTGGCGGCGCGGCTGCGGCGGCTGCGCCACTACGGCATGGAGGACCGCTACTACACACTGGAGACGCCCGCCCACAACAGCCGCCTGGACGAGGTCCAGGCGGAGATCCTGCGCCGCAAACTGCGTCGGCTCGACTCCTACGTCGCCGGCCGCCGGGCGGTCGCCCGGCGCTACGCCGACGGCCTCGCCGGCACCGGGCTCCGGCTCCCCCGCACCGCCCCGGGCAACGACCACGTGTACTACGTGTACGTCGTGCGGCACCCCCGGCGCGACGACATCGTCGAACGCCTCAAGGCCTACGACATCCACCTCAACATCAGCTATCCGTGGCCGGTGCACACCATGACCGGGTTCGCCCACCTCGGCTACGCCACCGGCTCGCTCCCGGTCACCGAGGCGCTGGCCGGTGAGATCTTCTCGCTGCCGATGTACCCGGCGCTCCCCCAGGACCTCCAGGACAAGGTCATCCACGCGCTGCGCGAGGTGCTGAGCACGCTGTGACTCCCCGCTGAACTCCCCTACTCCGCCGAGCCGTTCACCGATCCGTTCGCCGAGCCATGAGAGAGCGCACATGAAATCACGCGAACTCGCCGTCCAGGGAGCCCTTGAATTCACCCCGCGGGTCTTTCCCGACGACCGGGGGCTGTTCCTCTCGCCGTTCCAGCAGCAGGCGTTCACCGAGGCGCGCGGGGGTCCGCTGTTCCGCGTCGCGCAGTCCAACCACAGTGTGTCCCGGCGCGGTGTGGTGCGCGGGATCCACTACACCGCGACCCCGCCCGGCAGCGCCAAGTACGTCTACTGCGCCCGTGGCCGGGCCCTGGACATCGTGGTCGACATCAGGGTGGGTTCGCCCACGTTCGGCCGCTGGGACGCGGTGCTGATGGACCAGCGCGACCACCGGGCCTCGTATCTGCCCCTGGGTGTGGGGCACGCGTTCGTGGCGCTGGAGGACGACACCGTCATGTCGTACCTGCTCTCCGAGAGCTACGTACCGGAGCACGAACTCGCCCTGTCCGTGCGGGACCCGGCCCTCGCACTGCCCCTGACCGGGGCCGCCGAACCGGTCCTGTCCGACCGGGACCGGGTGGCGCCCACGCTCGCCGAGGCGCACGAGCGGGGCCTGCTGCCGGACTACGCCCGGTGCGCACAGATCGAGGACGCCTGGTCCCACCCGCACGCGGATCACATCCCCCAACCCTCCCGAGCACGCATGGGGTGAGCGAGGTCCGGCTCACCCGGTCGTGGTGGAGCCGGCCCGCGCCCACCGCGTGAATGAGCGGGTTTTCCTCCGCCGTGCCGCCCGGCCGCCCGCGCGGCCCGATGCTGGCGGAGCGCCGATCTCGTGGATCCCGACCAGACCCGACCAGAAAGGCCACTGCCATGACCGATTCCGCCCAGACACTGCCGGTGCCGGGAGCCGTCGGCAAGCTGTACGACCAGCTGACGCTGAACGCGATGAAGGACGGCACCTTCAACACCAATGTGCACATCGGCTACTGGGACTCCCCGGACTCCGACGCCACGATCGAGGAGGCGATGGACCGGCTCACCGACGTGTTCATCGAGCACCTGAAGGTGGACGGCACCTCCCATGTGCTCGACCTGGGCTGCGGGGTGGGCGGCCCCGGTCTGCGGGTGGTGGACCGCACCGGTGCGCGGGTGACCGGTATCAGCATCAGCGAGGAGCAGATCAAGACCGCCAACCGGCTGGCAGCCGAGGCCGGGGTGGCCGACCGGGCCGTGTTCCAGCACGGGGACGCGATGCGACTGCCCTTCCCCGACCGGTCGTTCGACGCCGTGATGGCCCTGGAGTCGCTCTGCCACATGCCCGACCGGCAGCGGGTGCTCACCGAGATCGGCCGCGTGCTGGTCCCCGGCGGCCGGCTCGTCCTGACCGATGTGTTCGACCGCGGCCCGCGCGGACAGGCGCGGCACCCGGGCGTCGAGAAGTTCTGCCGCGACCTCATGGCGACCATGGCGGACCTGGACGACTACATCGGGCTGCTGCGCCGGTCCGGCCTGCGTCCGCGCGCCGTCCTCGACGTCACGGAGCAGACCACCCTGCGCACCGGCCACGAACTGGTGAAGACGGCGCATCCCGACGAGCGTCCCGAGGCCATGGTCGAGAGCAACTTCGCCTTCTCCGAGGACGCGTTCCACCCCGCCGACCTGGCCGGTGTCGACACCTTCGGCTGCCTGCTGGTCAGCGCGGAACGGCCCTGATCCGGGGTGTCGGGTGGCCGGCCCCGGGCCACCCGACGCGCCCGCCCCACCGGGAACGGACCCACGCACGAAAGGCAGGCAGGACATGACGCGTTCCGACGAGCGGACCGACGTGCTGATCGTGGGCGGCGGCCCCGTCGGAATGGCCCTCGCGCTGGACCTGGCGTACCGCGGGATCGACTGCCTGGTCATCGACGCCGGTGACGGACAGGTCCGGCACCCCAAGGTGAGCACGATCGGCCCGCGCTCGATGGAGCTGTTCCGCCGCTGGGGTGTCGCGGACGCCGTCCGGGGCGCCGGCTGGCCGGCCGACCATCCCTTGGATATCGCCTGGGTCACCCGGGTCGGCGGCCACGAGGTCTACCGCTACCGCCGGGGCACCGCCGGGAACCGGCCCGCCTTCACGCACACCCCCGAGCCCGACCAGATGTGCCCGGCCCACTGGCTGAACCCGGTGCTGACAAAGGCCGTGGGCGTCCATCCGGACGGTCCCCTGCGGCTGCGCACGACGGTCGACCGCGTCCGGCAGACCGACGACCACGTGGAGGCCGACCTCACCGACCACGCCACCGGCTCGACCGGCACGGTCCGGGCGCGCTATCTGGTCGCCTGCGACGGCGCCTCCTCCCCGATCCGCCGCGCCTGCGGCATCGACGCACCGGCGCGCCACCGCACCCAGGTGTTCCGCAACATCCTCTTCCGCGCCCCCGAGCTCAACGAGCGGCTCGGCGACCGGGCCGCGCTCGTCTACTTCCTGATGCTGTCGTCCACACTGCGCTTCCCCATGCGCTCGCTCAACGGCAGCGACCTGTACAACCTGGTGGTGGCCGCGGACGGCACCGCCGACCGGGGCGACCCGGTGACACTGATCCGCGATGTCCTCGCCTTCGACACTCCGGTGGAACTGCTGAGCGACGGCGAGTGGCAGCTCACGCACCGCGTCGCCGACCGGTACCGGGCCGGGCGCGTCTTCCTCGCCGGCGACGCCGCGCACACGCTGTCGCCCTCCGGCGGTTTCGGCCTCAACACCGGCATCGGCGACGCCGCCGACCTCGGCTGGAAACTCGCCGCCGCCCTGAACGGCTGGGCCGGACAACTGCTCCTCGACACCTACGACGCCGAACGCCGGCCGATCGCCGTGGCGAGCCTGGCGGAGGCCCACGTCAATCTGCAGCGCACCCTGCGCAGGCAGGTGCCGCCGGAGATCCACCTGGACGGGCCCGAGGGCGAGCTGGCCCGCAGCCATGCGGCCAGGGTGCTCGAAGACAGCGGTGCACAGCGGGAGTTCGACGCCCCGGAGATCCACTTCGGACTGCGCTACCGCTCGCCCGCCATCATCGAGGACCCCCGGGTGCCGGTACGCCGCGGAAAGCCGGGCCCGGACTGGCGCCCCGGCAGCGAGCCCGGCTACCGCGCCGCGCACACCTGGTGGGACGCCACCACCTCCACGCTCGACCTGTTCGGACGCGGCTTCGCCCTGCTGTGCTTCGCGGGGGCCGGCCGACTCCCGGACGTGGAGCGTGCGTTCGCGGGCCGGGGCGTTCCGCTGACGGTCCACGCCGGGGCGGGCGGAGCCGCCGCCGCGCTCTACGAACGGTCCTTCGTGCTGGTCCGCCCGGACGGCCACGTGGCCTGGCGCGGCGACCGGCTCCCGGACGATCCGGCGGCGTTCGTCGACACGGTGCGCGGCGACCGGGCCGAGGCCGTGCTCGCCGGTCAGGGGAGTTAGGGCCGCGCCGTCACGCCTCCAGGCCGTAGAAGCCCATCGGCGAGTTCGGCCGGAAGCCGATGCGGGGGTACACGGGCGCGCCGGCCGCCGTCGCGTGCAGGATGGCCCGGGTCAGTCCGGTCGCCCTGGCCCCCTCGTACAGGGCCTTGCGCGTCACCGCCTCGCCGTAGCCGCGTCGTTCCCACTCCGGGGCGGTGGCGACGAGAGCGACGAAGAGCCGGCCGTCGGCCTCCACGGTGCCGGCGCAGGTCACCGGGGCGCCGTCGCGCAGGCCCAGGTAGGCGTGCACCCGGCTCGTCCACAGCGTGGAGCCGAGGAGTCCGTCACGGCCGTGCTCCAGGGGGAAGCCGTACGCGCGGGAGTTCAGGTCCGCGTACGCCCGGAGCTGTTCCTCGGTGGTGACGCGTTCGAAGGTCAGGTCGGGGTGGGACGGTTCAGGGACGGGGAGGAGGTCTCCGGCCATGCCGGTGCCGGGGAAGCCGTAGGCGAGGCCCGCCTGCTCGGCCGCCGCCCGCACTCCCGCGCGCGCCTCGTCACCGAGGAGGTCGTCGAAGAGCCACAGGAACCCGGGCTGCTTCTTGGCGCGCATGATGTCCGCCGCCTGGACCAGACGCCGGCCGAGCAGCGCCGGGTCCGCGTCGACCTCGGTGAGCGTGACGCAGTTCCAGAACGCGAACCGGGAGTCGGCCCAGCGCACGGCGATGCCCGGCAGGTCCCGCACATCGGCGTGCGGGTCCCGGTCGAGCACCATCGCGCGCCAGACCAGCGCGAGTTGCTCCATGGATTCGATGGCTTCCGCACGATCCGTCATCAGGCCTCCTCGGTGACATCACGGTCACCGGGCCCAACGACATGACCGGCCCGTCCGTGCCGGGCACGGACGCCACCGACCACGTATTCGCTCTAGGCGTAGACCCGCTGCACGAACTCCGCGCGCTGTCCCTCGCTGAGGTTGCGGGCGATGTCGGCCTCGCTGATCATGCCGACCACGCGCTTGTTCTCGACGACCGGCAGGCGCTTGATCTGGTGGCCCGCCATCTCCCGCAGGGCGTCCGCGATGTCCGAGGCGGCGTCGATCCAGCGCGGTGTGCCCTCGCAGATCTCCGCGCACGTCACCTTCGCGGGGTCGTGGCCGGCGGCCACGCACTTCACCACGATGTCGCGGTCGGTGATGATGCCGCACATACGGTCACCGTTCTCGGGGTCGCTGACCGGAAGTGCGCCCACGCCGTGGTCCCGCATCAGCTGTGCCGCGCGGTCCAGCGTCTCGTACCGGGGTATCCACTGGGCGCCCGGGTGCATGATGTCCTTCGCAGTAGTCATCGCTGTTCCCTCCATCCCCAGCCAGCGTGCACCCGCGTACGTCGTGATGTCCTGTTGGGCATTCAATCGGTAGCCGGACGCGCATCGGGGTACGTGAGAGGTGCAGGAAGTCGCAGGAGACGGCCGAGGACCGTCGTAGCCCCTGGGGAAGTCGATGACCAATGACCATGATGTCCGAGACGGTTGTGGTGCCCGCCGACGGCGCCGCGCTCCCTGGTGATCTGGTGGTGCCGCAGGACGCACCGGCCGTGGTGCTGTTCGCGCACGGCAGCGGCAGTTCGCGGCACAGTCCGCGCAACCAGGCCGTGGCCGCCGCGCTGCGCGAGTCCGGGCTGGGCACCTTACTGATCGATCTGCTCACCGCCGAGGAGGAACAGCGGGACGTCGTGACCGGCGAGCACCGCTTCGACATCGCGCTGCTGGGACGCCGCCTGGTGGCCGCGATGGAGTGGCTGGGGGCCCGGCCCGGCACCCGTGGCCTGCCCGTCGTCCTCTTCGGCGCCAGCACGGGCGCGGCCGCCGCCCTCCAGGCCGCCGCCGAGCGCCCCGCGGGCGTTCTGACCGTCGTCTCGCGGGGCGGGCGCCCCGATCTGGCGGGCGCCGCGCTGCCCGCCGTACGCGCACCCGTCCTGCTCGTCGTCGGCGGCGAGGACCACGAGGTGCTGCGGCTCAACGAGGAGGCCGCGCAGCTGCTCCGGGTCCCGCACGCCGTGCGCGTCGTCCCTGGCGCGACCCACCTGTTCGAGGAACCCGGCGCGCTGGAGCAGGTCGCCGACGCGGTCCGCGAGTGGTGCGCGGAGCTCCTGCG
Source organism: Streptomyces sp. MUSC 14 (assembly GCF_001866675.1). Classification (NCBI taxonomy): domain Bacteria; kingdom Bacillati; phylum Actinomycetota; class Actinomycetes; order Kitasatosporales; family Streptomycetaceae; genus Streptomyces; species Streptomyces sp. MUSC 14. Next base: position 89,608 of record NZ_MLYN01000013.1, on the reverse strand, counting down.
CGCTACGCCACCGCAGTGAGGGTCACCGGGCGGCCGGACGGAGTACGAGGGCGAGCGTGCCGTCGGGCCGCGCGGCGACGTGGACGCCGTGGCTGATCCGGGTGAGGGTCGCGCGCAGCCATGCGCGGTCCGCGTCCCCGGCGCGCTCCAGCCGCATCCGCCGGGCCCGCAGGGGGAACATCCGCGCCCCGGCAAGGGCCCCGGTGTCCGCGTCCACCGAGACGAGGTGGCCGAGGCGGAGGTCGTCGCGGTACCGCTCGTAGCCGCGGATGCCCTCGTAGTCGTCGATGAAGTCGCCGCAGCCGTAGAGGATCAGCCGGTCCCGGTACACCTCGACGGAGCGGGGGTGGTGCGAGGAGTGCCCGTGGACGAGGTCGACGCCGCCGTCGATCAGGGCGTGCGCGAAGCGTCTCTGTTCAGCGGGGACGTGGTAGCCCCAGTTGGCGCCCCAGTGCACCGACACGACGACGATGTCGCCCGGTCGCCGCGCGGCCCGCACCCGCTGCACGACGGTCCCGGCGGCCGCCGCCGACAGCTCGCGGACATGGGCGACGCCCGGCCGGCCGGTGGTCGCGGCCCAGTCGGGCGGGATGCCGCTGGACTGCGCGCCGAGGGCGAGGACCAGGACGCGGCGGCCGGGCCCGACGGGGACCGCGGCGGGCGTGCGGGCCTCCTCGGCGTCGCGCCCGGCGCCCGCGGCCCGCAGGCCCGCACCGGTCAGCGAGTCCAGCGTCTCCTCCAGACCCGGCCGGCCGAAGTCCAGGACGTGGTTGTTGGCCAGGACACACACGTCGGGCCGGGCCGCGGTCAGCGCGGGGAGGTTGGCCGGATGCATCCGGTAGTGGATCGCCTTGCCGGGGGCGAACGCGTCGCTGCGCGTGACGGCCGTCTCCAGATTCACGATCCGGACGTGCGGGGCGGCCCGCTCCAGCAGCGGCAGCGCCTCGCCCCACGGCCAGGCGGGGCCGACCGGTGCGGGGATCGGCCCGCTGACCGCCTCGGCCAGCTCGACGTACGACCGGGCGTCCGTGACGTAGTCCTCGCGCAGCTCCGGGTCTCCGGGGTGCGGGAGGATCTGGTCGACGCCGCGCCCGAGCATCACGTCACCGCACAGGAACAGCGTCACCGTGCCGCCGCCCATACCTCCACCCTAGGACGCCGACCGAGGCCACCACGGTGCCGTCGGGGCGCGCGGTCATGACGCCCCCGGGCACCGTCGCGCGTGCGGCTGAGCGGGCTCAGAGGTAACTGAGAGTCGGCTGTGCCAGGCTGACGCGCCTTGTCCCCCCTCAGGAGCGCCTTGATGACTCTGATCAACGGTCTGCCCGCACATGTCCTGTTCGTGCATGTGGTCGTCGTGCTGATCCCGCTCACCGCGCTTGCCCTGGTCACGGCTGCGCTGTGGCCGCGCGCCGCCCGCCGGCTGGGCATGGTGCTGCCGCTGGTGGCCCTCGTCGCCCTGGTGAGCGTGCCGCTGACGACGCATGCCGGTGAGTGGCTCGAACGGCACGTGGACTCCGACCCCCTCGTGCGCCGGCACACCGAGCTGGGCGACGGGCTGCTGCCGTGGGCCCTGGGCCTGTTCGTGCTGGCGGCGGTCGTGTGGTGGGCCGGCCGGCGCACCGAGGCGGAGCCCCGCCAGGGCGGTGGCGCCCTGCGCTGGTCGGCCCTGCCCGTGCGGATCGTCCTGGGCGTGCTCTCGCTGGCCGTCGCGGTGGGCGCGGTGGTCGACGTCTACCGGATCGGCGACTCCGGCGCGAAGGCCGCCTGGCACGACGCCTACTCGAAGACGGCCACCAAGTCGGCGGACGGCTCCTGACGCACAGCGCGCACGCCCGGCCCTGAGCGGCCCGGCGACCTGTCGAGAGGCCCGGCACGGCAGCTCCGTGCCGGGCCTCTCGCTGTCCGCACGAGGTGCCCGGCACAGCAACCGTCGACAGCAGGACAGCGCCCGCCCGGCCCCCTCGGGTCTCCCGCCGCACGCAGCGCCGCGGCCACCCTGCCGGCCGGCTACGACGGGGGATGAGGAAACCGGACGAGCAGCAGGCCCGCCGTTCCTCGGGGCGGCCGCGTACGGGGAGGATGCGTCCCGCGCGGACCGTCTTGCCGGCCATGGACTTCCAGAACGGCGTCGTCCCCCTCGCCCCCGAGTCCGACGCGCCGGTCGAGCGGGGCGAGGGCGCCATCGCGGACGTATGCGCCGCCGACGGCACCGTCGGTTGCGTCCGGGTCGCCGTCACCGAGGCCGACCGGTCGGCCGTGCCCGAGACCGACACGTCCTTCACCGCCGTGGCCACGGCGAAGATGCTCCACCACGAGGACCCGGCCGCGCGGATCGACGAGCGGATCGCACCGGCGGACGGCGACATCGTCGTACGGAAGATCCGCTTCGGCGCGGGCTCCGCGACCGATCTCCACGCGCAGTGGGGCGAGCGCGACCACCGCGTCCATGTCCTCTCCGACGGCGTCGCCGACCCCGGCCCCGAGACCCACCGGGTGCTCGTCGACACCGCCGGCCGGCGAGCGCTCTTCCAGACCGCCTGACGGGTCTACTCCTGCGGGAAGAAGTCGAGCACGGCCTGCCCGTCGTGGACGTTCTCCACCCGGAAGACCAGTCCGTTCAGGCTGCCCGTTCCTCCCTCGCCGACCGACGAGGTCATGAACTGCCCGTTCCCGGAGGCCTGTACGGCCACCGAGTGTGCGGTGATGCCGGTGACCTCCAGCGAGCCGACCCCGAACCGGGCGTCGACGGGAATGCGCGTGGGCTGCTCCGTCACGCGGATCCGGCAGCGCCCCTCGAAGCAGGCGGCGACATCGGCGGTCGGGGAAACCACCGGTGCGGGCGGCGACTTGCTCCCCTCCCCCGAGCCGTCGCCGCCCGCTCCGGCCCCCGATCCACAGCCCGCGAGAGCCACCGCCAGGCCCAGCCCCGCCAGGGCCGCCCGCACACTACGCCGCGTGCTCATCGTCCCGCCCATCGCCCCGCCCCTCGCCACTCACCCCGCGCCGGTACCGCACGGGTCCGTCACGCTGTGTCCGTTCCACGGCCGTTGCGGGGACACACCGCCGCGGCGGGTCCCGAACACAAGAGCGCGCGGGGGAAGGGGGCGGGCCGCCGGGGGAAGCACGGTTCAGACGGCCGTACGGCCGCCGTCCACCGGCAGGACCGCGCCCTGTACGAAGCTGGCCGCGTCGCCGGCCAGGTAGGCGATCGCCTCGGCGATCTCGCGGGCCTCGGCGGGCCGCCCGGCCGGTGCCTGGGCGGCGAGGGCGTCGAGGTCCTCGCCCATGCCGGACGTACCGCCCGTGCGGGTGGGGCCGGGCTCCACGGCGTTGACCCGTACCCCGTGCGGACCGAACTCGGCGGCCCACGCCCTGGTCAGCAGGTTCAGCGCCGCCTTGCTGGAGCCGTACAGCGCCATCCCCTCGACGGCGAACTCGGCGACCATGGAGCTGACGTTCACGATCGCGCCGGACCCGCGCTCGGCCATCGCCGGGGCGAGCCGCGCGACCAGGTGGAACGGCGCCTTCACGTTCACGTCGTAGACGGCGTCCACGTCGGCGGGCGACGTCTGTGCCGTCGGCCCGAACGGGAAGATGCCCGCGTTGTTCACCAGGATGTCCACGCGCCCTCCGCCCAGCTCGGTGGCCTTCTGCGCCAGCCGCCGGGCCGACTCGGCGTCCGCCAGCTCGGCGGCGACGAAGTCCGCCCTGCCGCCGCGCTCCCGGATCCGGGCGACGACGGTCTCGCCGCGTGCCGCGTCGCGTCCGGCGACCAGCACGTACGCACCGCGCTCGGCGAGCAGCTCGGCCGTCGCCGCGCCGATGCCGCTGGTCGCTCCGGTCACCAGAGCCACGCGCCCGGCCAGATCAACAGAACCCATCGCAACCGTCCTTCGTGTCGTGGTGTGCGTCGTGACGTGCATCCTCAAGTGCCGGTGCCGTCCGCGGATTCCGGCCCGGCCACCGGCACTCCTTATGGCCGTTCTTCGTGAGCCGTATGGCCGAGCGGCGAGGAGCGACGCGAGCCCCGGGGTTACATGACCCGTACGGCGCAGGGACGCGATGGCGACGACAGATCCCCTGCGGCACGACCACGAGGCGAGGAAGACGATGAGCGAACAGGCACCCCGGGAAGCCGCCGTCCACGACGTGATCGTGCTGGGCGCCGGGCCGGTCGGGCAGAACGCCGCCGACCGCGCCCGCGCCGCCGGTCTCTCGGTGGCCGTCGTGGAGCGGGAGCTCGTCGGCGGTGAATGCTCGTACTGGGCCTGTGTCCCCAGCAAGGCGCTGCTGCGGCCGGTCCTCGTGGTCGCCGACGCCCGCCGGGTGGACGGGGCACGGCAGGCCGTCACCGGCCGCCTCGACACCGGCGGTGTGTTCGCCCGCCGCAACCGCTACGTCAGCGACTGGGACGACTCGGGGCAGGCCCGGTGGGTCAAGTCCATCGGCGCCGATCTGTTCCGCGGGCACGGCCGGCTCGACGGGCCCCGTCGGGTCACCGTCACCGGGGACGACGGCGCGCGGCAGACCCTCACGGCCCGGCACGCGGTGGCCGTCGCCACCGGCAGCCTGCCGGTGCTGCCGGACCTGCCGGGCATCGAGGAGGCCCGGCCCTGGACGAACCGGCAGGGCACCGACTCCGGCACGGTGCCGGCCCGGCTCGTGGTCGTCGGTGGCGGCGGTGTCGGCGTGGAGATGGCCACGCTGTGGCAGGGTCTCGGCTCGCAGGTCACCCTGCTGGTCCGGCGTCGGCTGCTGCCGAGGATGGAGCCCTTCGCCGGTGAGCTGGTCGCGGACGGACTGCGCGAGGCGGGGGTGGACGTACGGATCGGAACACAGGTGACGGCCCTGCGCCGCCCGGACCCCGCCGGTCCCGTCACGCTCACCCTGCACGACGGGAGCGAACTGGAGGCGGACGAGGTGCTGTTCGCCACCGGTCGCACCCCCGCCACGCACGACATCGGGCTGGACACGGTCGGCCTCACCCCCGGCTCCTGGCTGGACGTGGACACGACCTGCCTGGTCCAGGGCGTCGAGGGCGAGTGGCTGTACGCCCTCGGTGACGTCAACCACCGCGCGCTGCTCACGCACCAGGGCAAGTACCAGGGCCGTACCGCCGGGGACGCGATCGGTGCCCGCGCGGCCGGCCGGCCGCTGGACGACGGCGCGTGGGGCGACCACGCGACCACCGCCGACCAGCACGCCGTGGCCCAGGTGTTCTTCACCGACCCCGAGGCGGGCGCGGTGGGCCTGACCGCGGAGCAGGCGGCCGCCGCGGGCCACCGCGTCCGGACCGTCGACCTGGACTTCAACGCCGCCCAGGGCGCCAACCTGTACGCCGACGGCTACCGGGGCCATGCCCGGCTGGTCATCGACCGGGACCGGGAGGTGCTGCTGGGCGTGACCTTCGTCGGCTCCGGCGTCAGCGAGCTGCTGCACTCCGCGACGATCGCGGTGGCGGGCGAGGTCCCGCTCAAGCGGCTCCGGCACGCCATCGCCCCCTTCCCGACCGTCAGCGAGATCTGGCTGTTCCTGCTGGCCGCGTACGAGCGGGAGAAGGCGATGTCCTGACCACCGCACGGCAGTTGGACGACGGCGAGGCCGCGAGGTGACCGGCGTCATATCGCGGGGATCGAACTTCGGCGCCCCCCCCCGCGCATCCAGTCGGCGTCGCGTCACGGACGGCCTCGGACCACCACGGCTCCACGGCCGTCCGCTTCATTTCACCGAGGAACTGTCAACGGGTTGTCTGCGCGGATTCACCCCTGGATCGTCTCCGGCGTCGTCTCGTCCTCCGACTGGTGCTGGGGCGCCGTCGGGAGCCTCTCCTCGGGGCTGCTGCTCCTGCTCCAGGACCGCCGTCGCGGGGTCGGCCTCGACGCGCCAGTCCTGGAGATCAGCACCGTCGTCCACTTCGCCGCGGTCGCACTGTCCGACCCGCACGCGCCCCAGTCCCACCACACCGACGCCGTCTCGTTCGCGTGGCCGGCCGTCACCGCCTGGGGAAGCCCGGCCGCCCGCCGCCCGTTCGCACGGGGCATCGCCAAGGGCCGGACACCCCGCGCGTACGGGGACATGCGGGAGTTCGTCCGGATCAACACCCACGTCACCAGCGCCTGGGCGCCGGACTCACATTCCTCGGCTTCAGCCTGGCCGTCCGTGGTCCGGTCGGGGCCCCGAACCGGGCGGGCAGCGCCGCTCCCGTCAGCAGGCTCGCCGGCCGCGGTCACACCGGCCAGTACCGGCTCACCGCAAGCCCGGGTCGCACCCCGTCCGGCAAGGTCCCCCCTCCGTCTCCGGGGCCGTTTCGCCCCGGTCCCTGACGAGCGCGACGTATCCGCACTCCCCGAGGAGAGCACGCACGAGGCCGTGGCCACGCCGGCGGAGGGCGAGGTGGTCGGCCGGTTCGGCACGCCCGAGAGGCGGATCCATCCCGGCCCCGTCATGCGCCGGGTCCTGGACAAGGGAGTACGCCATGGGGTGACCGGCCGAGACAGTGCCGATCCGTGCCCACCAACCTGGCCTGGCTCATGTTCCGCCGCGACCGGCGGGTGCGCAGCGTGCGGGTGGTGTTCGCGGGGGCGGCGGTGTGAGGTCCGGGCGCCGCCCCCGGCCGGGCGGTGTCACCGGCCGTGCCTCACCGGCGCGGGTCGAAGCGGAGCGGCAGGACGGCCGGGCCGCTGATGCCCATGGGAGGCCGCCAGGTGATGCGGTCGGTGACGACGGGCGGGCCGAAGCGGGCGGTGAGCGCGCGCAGGGCTTCGCCGAGTTCGGCGCGCGCCAGCACCGCGCCGAGGCAGTGGTGCGGTCCGGCGCCGAACTGGAGCAGCGGGGCCTCGCGCGGAGCGGTGATGTCGAAGCGATGCCCGTCGCGGAAGACGGCGGGATCGCGTTGGGCCGGTACGACCGCGACGGTGACGGCCGTGCCGGCGGTCAGGCGCACGGAGCGGAAGTCGAAGTCCGCCGTGGCGAACCGGTGCACGGTCGTGGTCGTCGGGGCCCAGCGCATCACCTCCTCGACCGCCTTGTCCAACAGCTGGGGCCGGCGCGCGAGCACGGTCCACTGCTCGGGGTGCTCGGCGAAGGCGACCATGGCGTGGGCGAGCTGCCGGAGCGTGGCGTCATGGGCCGCGAACACCAGGGCGACGATGAAGTTGCGCAGCTCCGCCAGGCTCAGATGCTCGTCGTCCGGCTCCATGGCGACCAGCGCGGACACGAGATCGCTGCCCGGATGCGCCCGCTTGTCGGCCATCAGGCCGTCGACATATGCGTGGAGTTCGGTCACCGCGGTCTCGACCCTGGCGCGGATGTCCCCGCCGTGCGCGAGGCTGAACACCAGGCCGATGTCGGTGCTCCGGCGGCGGAAGATCTCGTGGTCCTCCGCGGGGATGCCGAGCAGTTCGGACATCACGGCGAGCGGGAGGCGATCGGCGTACTCCTCGACGAAGTCCCAGGCGCCCGCGGCCGCGAGCCGGTCCGCCAGCCGCTCCGCGGCCGCCCGCACGCCGGGCCGCAGATTGTTGACCATCCGGAGGGTGAAGGCCTTGCTCACCAGGCCGCGCAGGCGGCGGTGGTCCTCGCCGTCCTGATTGATGATCATCGGCAGGTACCAGTCGTACAGTGGCCCGTCGATCACTCCGTTCATCGCGAGATAGTTCTCTCCGGACTGCCTCAGGCGAGGGTCGCGCAGCAGTTCCTGCGCCTCCGCGTAGCGCAGGACCACGAGCCCGATCGGGCTTTCGGCGCGCCAGTCGCCCGCCTGCGCCGCGGCCACCTCCGGCCCGCGGAAATCGAATTCGGGGTCGGTCACTTTGAGGAACGGGACAGTACTCGAGAGCGTTGCCGAAACCGGGTTCATTGACAAGTCGCCTCCTGCCGAATTTTCTCGGAAATTCCCAGAACATTCAATTCGGTCGCATCTGCGGCAATACGCGAGAAAGTAAATTGGGGACGAATATCGGGCCCGAATGTAGCAGCACCGGACGCCTGACACGGCATCTTCCCTCGATCACCTTTCATCATATAAAAATCTCTCATTATCGCGTGCGGTCGATTTTGCCGCTTTGACAAATCGAGATCCCGTCCCGGATCATGGAATCCGTCATATAAAGTGGGACAGGGCCGATAATGAAAAACATGCGACAAGCCGACCGGGCGGTGGCCGACTGGCGGGCCGTACTCGGCACCACGGCGGTCTCGACCGATGCGCAGGTCCTCGCCGCCTATCAGATGAATACGTCGGAGTACCGTCCCCGTGCGCTGATTGCCCTGCTGCGGCCTACGACACCGGATGACGTACGGCACATCATCGACGTGGCCCGCTCGACCGGAGTGCCGCTCCATCCCCTCAGTACCGGCCGCAACTGGGGATTCGGATCGGCGCTGCCACCCCGTGGGCCGGTGGCCCTGGTCGACCTCGGCCGGATGAATCGCATCATCGAGGTCAATACGCAGTACCGCTACGCCGTCTTCGAGCCCGGCACGACCCAGGGACAGCTCGCCGACCACCTCACGGGGCTGGGCTGCGCCCTGAAACTCAATGTGACCGGGGCCGGCCGGGAGACGAGCATCGTGGGCAACGTCCTCGACCACGGCGGCGGCCATCTCGGCGCGCGCTTCGACGACCTGCTCGGCGTCGAAGTGGCCCTGGGAAACGGCGAGACGGTACGCACCGGGCTGTGGCACCTGCGGGAGTCCGGCGACCTGATCCAGCACTATCCGCCGGGTCTGGGACCGGACCTGCGCGGCCTGTTCGTCCAGTCCAGCTTCGGCATCGTCACGAAGATGGTGCTGCGTCTGCACCCGGCCCGGCCCTTCCGGGAGCTGACGCTCGAAGCCGCCGAGGCCAGGCTGCCCCGCGTCGTCGACGCGCTGCGCCAGGCCCGTGAGGACGGTGTCATCACGGGGTACGTCCGCGTCACCGACGGCATCGACCCCCACATCCGGTTCTTCCGGCGCGACACCGGGGCCACCTGGAAGGCACAGATCACGCTCTACGGCACCAGCGCGATCCGGGCCGAGGCCGGCCGGGAGTTGCGACGCCGCATGAACGCCCTGGTGCTCCGCACGGACGGCTTCGACACCGAGCACGACGATCCCCGGGCCCGCGACGGCGAGGACCGCGCCCTGCTGGAAGCCCGGCTGCGCCTCGCCCAGGGCATCCCCTCGGACCGTTCGCTGGAGAACATCGCCCGGTCCGCCGGAAAGTCCTTCCCGCCCGGGACGGCCGGCCTGGACCATGACCGCGACCTGCCCGGCTTCCTGTGCGCCAACGTGACGCTGCCGTTCTCCGGAGCGCACGTGGCCGCCTGCGTCGCGGAGGTCCGGGCCGCCGCCGACGAGGCCGGCATCACGGCCGCGTGTCTGTTCGGCATGATCGGCCCCACCGCCCTGTCCGGCTTCTTCCCCTTCTACTTCGACCGGCGCAGCCCCGATGCGGTGTCGCGCGCCCACGCCCTGCGGAACGAACTGCACCGACGGCTGGAGGCTCACGGCATCTATCCGATGCGGCTGGACGTCGACTCGGCCGGCCCGTTCATCGAGCGCACCGACGACGGCTTCTGGCGCACCGTCTCCGCGCTCAAGCAGGCGCTGGATCCGGACGGCGTCATCACCGGCCGCTACACCCCGCCCCCGCGGACCCGCGCGCGCCGACCGGTCACGCATGACACAGGAAAGGCTCCATGACCACCACGCCGACCGACACGACCGAGGCCCGGGCCTGGTCCGATCTGCGCGCCCTGACCGCACGTCTGCTGGCCCGGGAACCCGCGGAGATCCACGCCCTGCGCACCGGCGCACTCCCCCACCGGCCGGGCTCGTACGGCCAGTACTTCACCGCCTGGGACCTGGCCAACGGGATCCTGCGCGACTACTCCATGAACCTCTACCAGGCGCTGCGTATGGTGGCCCACCGGGAGATCGGCGTGCACAGCGCGCTGGCGGTACTGCGCAGCTGGGTCCCCATGTACGGCGAGTTCCTCCGGTACAGCGGTTTCGAGCAGCTGGCCGATCACGCCCGGCTCATGGTCGAGTCAGGTGTCCGCGACCACCGCGGGCTCGTCACGGCGCTGTCCGCGTTCGTCGCGTACGTCAACCGCCTCACGGCCTGGTCCCATCACTACTTCCCGTGGCACGTCGGCGAGGCGTACCGCTACGACGCCGCGCCGCCCGACGTCATGGCGCAGCCGCTGCCTGCCGCGTGCGACGAGGGCTCCTCGGTGCGCACACCGGTACGGCTGCGATGGGAGCCCCTGGGCGTCGAGGTGGTCGCGGAGGTCTGCCGCGACCTCAACGAGCGCCTGTGCGACGACTTCCTCGCCGCTCTGCCGTTCACGGTGCTGCAGGACCACGCGGTCGTGACCGGCGAGTCCATGTACGCCTGGACGCCGTTGGTGAGCGTGGCCCCGACGCCGGTGACGGAGCGCATCCGCGACGCCCCCGTGGGCAGGCTCCGCTTCTCCCAGGCCACCGGCAACAAGCTGGTCGTCCAGTACGGGCCCACCACCGAGACACTGCACGCTCCGGTGCTCGGCCGGGTCGTCGCCGAGGACGTCGACGCGCTGAGACAGGTCGGCCGGGCCGCCTGGGACAGCAACTTCCGTACCAAAGAGCACATGTGGCTCACCGTCGAGCGCATCTGAACCAGGAGGAACGCCATGACCGTAGACGGTGCGTTGGTCGATGTCGGGGACACCGCACTCCATGTCGCGGAACGGGGCAGCGGACCGGCGGTGTTCGTGCTGCACGGTGCCGGCCTCGACCACGGGTCCTTCGGTGACTATCTGGACCCGCTCGCCGACAGCCACCGCCTGCTGTTCATCGACCAGCGCGGCCACGGGCGTTCGCCCTCGTCCGCCGAGAACAGCTGGACGCTCGGACGGCTGGCGGCGGACGTGGGCGCGGTGGCGCGGGCCCTCGGACTGCGTGAGTACGCCGTGCTCGGCCACTCGTTGGGGGCGTTCGTCGCGCTCCAGCACGCCGTCGACGAGCCGACCACGGACGTCGCGAGCATCCTGTGCGCCGCCGTACCGTCCGTCGCCCACTTCGCACATGCCGACACGTCGCTGGAGACGTTCCGGCCGGCCGAGCTGCGGGACCAGGTGGGTGCGGCGATGGAACGCTCCGTCCGGGTGCGCACCCCCGCGCAGGCACGGGACGCCCTGGACACGCAGCTGCCCTTCCTGTTCTCCGACCCCGCCGACCCGCGCATCACGGAGTACCGGGAGCGCACGAAGGACACCCGGTACGCACCTGCCGTGCTGCGGCACTTCGTGGCCAACGGCTACGGCGGCATCGACGTGCAGGACCGTCTCGACCAGGTCAAAGGCCCGATGCTGCTGTTCGCCGGCCGGGACGACCGGGTCTGCTCGGTCGAGGCGGCGCAGGCGATCGCCGCCGGTGTGCCGCAGGCGGAACTGATCGTCTGCGAACACAGCGGTCACTTCGCCTTCGTCGAGGAGAGGGAACTGTTCCTGGCGGCGGTCCGGCGCTTCCTGGCCGGGCACTTCACCGCTCTCGCGTGAGCGGCGAGGGCGGGCTGGCCCGGTACGTGCTCGGCGCCGTGCCGCACGGGCGGACCGCGATCGTCGCCGCCGACGGAACCGGACCGCTCACCGGCCGCGCGCTCGCGGACCGCGCGCGGCGCGGGGCGGCCGGGCTGGCCGCCCTGGGCGTCGGGCGGGGCGACGTGGTCGCACTGCACCTGCCCAATGTCCCGGACTTCGCGCCCGCGCTGTGCGCCGTGCTGCGGGCGGGCGCCGCGGCGATGCTGTGCAGCCCGCTGGCGACCGAGGAGGAACTCGCCGGCCAGCTCGCGCTCGGCCGTGCCGCCGTGCTCGTCACGGCGCCGGCACTCCGGGCGCCGGCCCGCGCCGCGGCCGTCCGGGCGGGCGTCGGAGCTGTGCTCGACCTCCTGCCGGACCGCCGGGCCGCGCGATCCGCCGCGGTATCCGTCGTCGTGCGTGCCGGCGATCCTGCGGTCCTCGCCCTGTCCAGCGGCACGACGGGCCTGCCGAAGTGCGCCGTGCTCACCCACGGCGGCCTGATCGCCAACCTGCGTCAGGCGGCGGGTCCGCTGCCGCTCTGCACCGACGACGTCCTCCTGGCGCTGGCCCCGTTCGCGCATGTGATGGGGGTCTGCGGAGTGCTGCTGAGAGGGCTCGCGGCCGGGGCCACCGTGGTCACGCTGGACCGTTTCACGCCCGCCGCGTTCCTCGGTGCGCTGAGCCGGCACCGGGTGACGCAGACGATCGTCCCGCCACCGCTCGTCGACCTGCTCGCCACCGGTGCGCTGGTGGACCGGTACGACCTGAGCGCGCTGCGTGTCGTGTACGTGGGCGGTGCCGGCGCCGGCGCAGAACTCGAACGCGCCTGTGCACAGCGGCTCGGCTGCGTCGTCGCGCAGGGGTACGGCATGACCGAGGGCGGGCCGATGATCACGGTCAACCCGGTGGACGGCCGGGCCCGGCCCGGCTCGGCGGGGCTGCCCCTGCCCGGCGTGCGGATCCGGATCGTGCGGAACGGCCACGAGGTGCCCGCCGGTTCGTCGGGCGAGGTGCACGTCACCGGCCCGGGGCTGATGGCCGGCTACCTCGGCGATCCGCAGGCCACGCGGCGGGTTCTCGGCGCGGACGGCTGGCTGCGCACCGGCGACGTCGGTCATGTGGACGGCGAGGGCTACCTCTGGATCACCGACCGGCTCAAGGACCTCATCAAGTGCAAGGGGCACCAGGTGTCCCCGGCGGAGGTGGAGGCGGTGCTCACCCGGCATCCCGCCGTGGCCGAGGCCGCCGTCGTCGGACGGCCGGACGCCCGCGCCGGTGAGGTGCCGGTCGCCTTCGTCACCCTGCGCGCCCCGGCGAGTCCGGAGGAGCTCGTCCTCTTCGTGGCGGCCCGGGTGTCCGCGCCCAAACGGATCCATGAGGCACGCATCGTCAGCGCCCTTCCGCGCGGTCCGACGGGCAAGGTCCTGCGCCGGGAGCTCCGGCGTCCGCATCCGCCCGGGTGACATGAGGACCGTGCCACCGTCGCACCCTGAATTTCGAGGAGATCACATGGCCGGCCTGCCGGTTGTCGACATCAGCGGTTTCGCCACCGGGGCGGCGCCGGATCCCGGACGGGACGCGGTGGCGGCCGAGGTGGACCGCATCTGCCGGGACACCGGTTTCTTCCTCGCCGCCGGTCACGGGGTGCGGCCCGAGACCCGTGCGGCGATGTTCGCGGCCTCCAGGGAGTTCTTCGCGCTGCCTGCCGCCGCCAAGAACGCGCTCGCGATCAGCCGCTCGACCTGCCATCGCGGGTACTTCGGCATCGCCGCCGAGACCCTGGACGAAAGGACCACCGGTGATCTGAAGGAGGGGCTGGACACCGGTGGGGAGCACGGTCCCGATCACCCCGAAGTGCTCGCGGGCACCCCGACCTTCGGCCCGAACCAGCTTCCGGATCTGCCCGGCTTCCGGCAGGCCTGGAGCGCCTACCGGGCCGAGGCGGTCGAGGCCGCCGAGCGGGTCCAGCGCGCCCTCGCCCGTTCCCTCGGGCTGCCGGACGACCATCTGCTCACGATGGCGGGCGGCGAGGTGATGTACCACCTCAGGCTGCTGCACTATCCGCCGCAGCGGCACGCGCGGCCCGCCCCTGGTCAGCTCGGCTGCGGGGAGCACACCGACTACGGCACGGTGACCCTGCTGGCCGACGACGGGGTGGGCGGACTGGAGGTCATGCGGCGCGACGGCACCTGGATCCGAGTGGCCGTACCGGAGGACCTGTTGGTGGTGAACCTCGGTGATCTGATGGCGATCTGGACCAACGACCGCTGGGTCTCCAACCCGCACCGGGTGGTCAACCCCGCGGACACCGACCGGTACTCGATCCCGCTGTTCGTCACCCCGCCCTACCGGGCCCGCATCACCTGTCTCCCCAGTTGCCTCGCCCCGGGCGCCGAACCCCGCTACGCCCCCCAGGTGGCCGGCGAGTACCTGACGTCCCGGCTCGACGCGACGCACCCGTACCGGAACCCGCTGCTCGCGGCGCGGCAGGCGGCAACTCCCCCGAACGACGGGTGAGTTCCCGGAAACATCGCGTTCACGAGGGCGGGAAGCGGGGGTAACAACGGCTTTCTAGCGTGACCGGCCACGGATCAGGTCGTATACACGGCCGTACGCAGCACCGGGAGGCGCGACATGAGCACCACGGAGTCACGGCCGCCGGCACCGGCCACGGCGGAGCCGGCCACGCCGCAGGGCGCCGCCGGACAGGCGGCGCAGGAGACGCTGGAGGACTACACCCTCCGTTTCGCTCCGCGCAGTTACCGGCGCTGGACCCCCATGGTCGTGGCGACGACCGCGCTCGGCGGCATCGCGTACATGGCCGACTTCTCCATCGGCGCCGGCATCGGCCTGGCCCACGGCACCGGCAACGCGCTCGTGGCCATCGCGGTGGCCGCCGTCGTCATCTTCGTCACCGGTCTCCCGCTCGCGTACTACGGCGCCCGCTACAACATCGACCTCGACCTGATCACCCGCGGCTCCGGCTTCGGCTACTACGGCTCGGTCCTCACCAGCGTCATCTTCGCCAGCTTCACCTTCATCTTCTTCGCCCTCGAAGGCTCGATCATGGCCCAGGGCCTGAAGCTGGGCCTCGGACTGCCGCTGTGGCTGGGCTACTTGACCGCCACGCTGATGGTCATCCCCCTGGTGATCTACGGCATGAAGGCGCTCAGCAAGCTCCAGGTGTGGACGACCCCGATCTGGCTGCTCCTGATGGTCGGCCCACTGGCCTACCTGATCGCCACCGACCCCGGCACGGTCGACCGCTTCCTCTCCTACGCCGGCACCGACGGCCACGGCGGCATCGACACCGCGTCCGTGCTGCTCGGCGCCGGTGTGTGTCTGTCCCTGATCGCGCAGATCGGCGAGCAGATCGACTACCTGCGCTTCATGCCGCCGCGGACCGAGGCGAACAAGCGCACGTGGTGGACCGCCGTCGTCATGGCGGGCCCGGGCTGGGTGGTGCTGGGGGCGCTGAAGCAGGCCATCGGCGTCTTCCTCGCCGTCTACATCCTCGCCAAGGTCGGACCGGCCGCCGCGACCGAGCCGATCCAGCAGTTCCGGGGCGCCTTCGACACGATGATGCCGTCCTGGTTGGTCGTCCCGCTGGCCGTGGTGCTGGTGGTGATCAGCCAGATCAAGATCAACGTGACGAACGCCTACTCCGGTTCGCTGGCGTGGACGAACTCCTTCACCCGGATCACCAGGCACTATCCCGGCCGCATGATCTTCGTGCTGGTCAACCTCGGCTTCGCGCTGGCGCTGATGGAGGCGGACATGTTCAGCTTCCTCAACAGCGTCCTGGGTTTCTACTCGAACTGCGCGATCGCCTGGGTGGTCACCGTCGCCACGGACATCGGCGTCAACAAGTACGTGCTGAAGCTGTCCCCGCTGATCCCCGAGTTCCGGCGCGGCATGCTGTACGCCGTCAACCCGGTGGGCGTCGTCGCCTTCGTGGCGGCCTCCGGCCTGTCGATCGCGATGTACTTCCATCTGCTGGGCGACACCCTCCAGCCGTACTCCCCGGTCGCCGCGGCCGTGCTCGCCTTCGTCCTCACCCCCGTGACGGCCGTCGTCACCAGGGGGAAGTACTACCTGCGCCGCACCGACGACGGCCTGACCGAGCCGCTGCTCGACGCGGACGGCAACCCGAGCGCGGTCACCCTCGACTGCCACGTGTGCCACCAGCCGTACGAACGCCCGGACCTGACGGCGTGCGCCGCCCACGGTGCGGTCGTGTGCTCGCTGTGCCTGAGCACGGACAAGGCGGGCGACCACGTGCTGCCGGCCGGCGCGTAGGCCGGCCGGGGGTCACCGCCTGAACGGGTGTCAGGCCCCCGGATCGTTCTGATTTGGTCTAGTCCTCTTGACGGGTGCACTCTCGGGCTGTTTGGTATGTACCAACTCCCCATCACTCGAACGCCCGAGGGGCATCCCCGAAAGGGGCACTGTCATGCACCTGGCAAGATTCGCGGCCTCCGCCTGCGCGCTCGCACTGGCGGCCACCGGCGCCGCCACCGCCCTGGCGCCGGCCAGCAGTGCCGCGTCCACGGCGGGCAGCGTGTACTCCGTGGCTCCCTATGTCGACATGTCGAACGGTCAGGAGGGCCTGCTCGACACGGCCGTCACCGGACACGGCCTCAAGGCCTACACCGCGGCCTTCGTGCTCGGCACGGGCTGCAACCAGATCTGGGGCGACACGCTCCCCATCGGCAACGACTCCTACACCGACCCCGAGATCGCCAAGGCGAAGTCCGAGGGCGCGTCGGTCATCATCTCCTCCGGCGGGGCGAGCGGTGAGCCGCTGGCCTGGACCTGCTCCACACAGAGCAGCATCGACGCCGGATACCAGGCCATCATCGATGACTACGGCGTCACCCAGCTGGACTTCGACGTCGAGGGCGCCGCGGTCGCGGACACCGCGGCGGCGGCCCGGCAGATGCAGGCGATGAAGGACCTCAAGGCGGCCAACCCGAACCTCCGGTTCTCCATGACCCTGCCGGTGCTGACCAGCGGCCTCACGGGCGACGGGGTCAACATCCTCAAGGCCGCCAAGAACGCCGGCATCAAGATCGACGTGGTCAACATCATGGCCATGGACTACTACGCGGGCACCGGCACCGAGATGGGTCAGGGCGCCGTCGACGCGGCCAAGGCCACGCTGGCCCAGATGCAGTCCGTCGACTCCGGCTACACATACGCCAATCTCGGCATCACCCCGATGATCGGCAAGAACGACGACGGCTCCACCTTCACCCGGGATGACGCGCAGACGGTGGAGAACTTCGCCGCGCAGAACGGCGTCGGACGCCTCGCGTTCTGGGCGGTCACCCGCGACCAGCCGTGCAGTGGAAGCGCCAACTCCCTGCCCGCGTGCAGCGAGATCAGTCAGAACAGCCTCGCCTTCACGGACGCGTTCGTGCCGTACGAGGGCAGTTCGGGCGGTGGGGGCGGCAACACGGGCAGCGACTTCTCGCTCTCGCTGTCGCCGGGTTCCGCCTCGGCCGCCCAGGGCGGTTCGGCCACCGCGACCGTGAACACCGCCGTGACCTCCGGCAGCGCCGAGTCCGTCGGCCTCTCCGCCACCGGCGTACCCTCCGGCGTCAGCGTCTCCTTCAGTCCGGCATCGGTCACCTCCGGCGGCACGTCGACTCTGACGGCGTCGGTCAACTCATCCGCGGCAGCGGGCAGTTACCCCATCACCGTCACCGGTACGGCCGCCAGTGGCAGCCGCAGCGCGACGTACACGCTCACCGTCACCGCCAGCGGAGGCGGGGGCGGGGGCGGCGGTGGCTCGCTGGCCAACGCCGGGTTCGAGACCGGCGGCCTGGGCCCCTGGACCTGCACGGGCGGGAGTTCCGTGGTCACCGCCCCGGTCCACTCCGGCAGCCACGGCCTCCAGGTCACCCCGAGCGCGAGCAGCACCGGCGAGTGCGACCAGACCGTCACCCTGTCCCCCGACCACAGCTACACGCTGAGCGGCTGGACCCAGGGCCCGTACGCCTACATCGGGGTCGGCGGCGGCGCCACCGCCAGCACCTGGTCGAACAGCTCCACGTGGAACCGGCAGTCGGTCACCTTCACCACCGGCAGCAGCGGAACCGTCACCGTCTACGTCCACGGCTGGTACGGCCAGTCCGACATCTACGCCGACGACTTCAGCCTGAGCTAGTCTCCGACGCCCCCTGCACGCGTGCGGCGCACCTCTCCCCCCACAAGAGATGCGCCGCACGTTTTCGTGGTTCGGGGCTGGGTCAGCCGTCGTTCTCGGCGGACGGGATGTACGCGCCGGGTACGTCGTTCGGAGCGAAGATCTTCTTCTCGCCGGGGTACGGCGTGCTCCAGTTGTGGGTCTCGTACCAGGTGAGGTGGTTCATCTGCTCGGGGTTCGCGTAGTCGGGCACGGCGTTCGGGCCGGTCAGCCGCTGCTTCGACTTCCAGGTGTTCCACGCGGACACGAGGGACTTCTTGTCCGCCGGGACCTTCGTCGCCGGGACGAGCGCCGCCTTGGTGTTCTGCGCGGCCGGGGTGTCCACACCGCAGGACGGCGGGGTGCTCAGACCGTCGGTCAGCGAGGTCCGGTTGGGCAGCGCCGTGAACGGCGTGTCGTCCGGGTGGCTGGTGAAGGCGCCGCGCATGGGGGTGGCCGCGCTGTCCTTCTGGTTCATCGGGTGGATCCCGAGGATCTGCTCGATGGTGCGGATCATGGTGATCTGCGAGTAGTAGTGACTGTCAACCGTGTCGTGCTGGGCCCAGGGGCTGATGATCTGGATCGGCGCACGGTGGCCGTCGACATGGTCGAGGCCGGCCTGGGAGTCGTCCTCGACGACGAAGATCGCCGAGTCCTTCCAGTACTTGCTGTGCGAGATCTCGTCGACGATCTTGCCGGTCGCGAGGTCGTTGTCCGCGACCTGGGCCGCGGGGCTCGCCGGACCGCCGGTGTGGTCGCTGGAGAGCCAGAACATGTTCAGGTTCGCCGGACCGTTCTTCTCGAAGTCCTGTTTCCAGATCTGCTCCCGGTAGACGTCCGGGACGCTGGTGTCGAACTTCGGGAAGCCGGGGACCGACACGCTGTTGAGTGACGGGATCGGCGAGGACGAGTTCAACGGGTAGGCGGTGCCCTGCCCGGTCGCGGCCATGTTCTTGGCGTCGCAGTACAGGTTCTGCCAGCTCGCGCCCGACGGCTTGGTCAGGAACTGCTGGAACTCACCGAAGTCCCGGACGGACTTGCCGGCCGCCTGCGCACCGGACCACAGGAAGCCCGACTTCTGATGGCCGAGCGCGTCGTCCTCGGTGTCGTAGCTGCGCAGGTACTCACCGGCCGAGGACTCGGTGTACTCGGGATTGTCGGCCTGCATCAGCCAGTTGTGGCCCTCGGCCGAGTTCGTGCCGATGTCGTACGTGTTGTCGTAGAGCCCGAACTGCTCGGCCAGCGCGTGCTGGTTGGGCGTCACGTTCTCGCCGAACTGGGTCAGCGACGGGTCGCCGTTGCCTTTCGCGATGTCGCCGTAGACCTGGTCGTAGGTCCGGTTCTCCTTGACGATCAGGAAGACGTGCTTGATCGTCGAGGGGTCGCCGAGGCGCGCCGGGACCGGCACCGCCCTGGCCTTGCTGTGCTTGTTCGCCGTCTGCACCGCGCCCGCGGTCCAGCCGTTCTGCTGGAAGACCTTGCGGGTCTCGGAGCGGATGGTGCGGTCGCTGGGCAGCGCGAACTGGGTCAGGCTGGACGTGGTGTCGTGGGTGCCGTGGCCGGCGCTGTCGGGGCGGCGGGCGTCGATGCCACGGGTGTTGGAGACGACGACCGTCCTGCCGACGGTGGTGATCTCGGAGGGGAAGTAGTCCGTCGGGAGCAGACCGACGTAGGAGACCGGCTCCTGTGCGGAGGTGTAGCGGTAGACGGCGACCGCGTTGGCGCGGCCGAGCGTCACGAGCAGGTGGCCGTCGTCGGTGAGGGTGACCGCGTTGGGCTCGTAGCCGACCGAGGCCTCCGGCCACGGCTGGGTGGAGATGGTCTGTACGACCTTGTCGTTCCTGGTGTTGATGACCGACACGTTGTTGTCGGCGGTGTTGGTGACGAACACCGCGCCGCGCTTGGCATACACGGCGGTCGGGTGCAGACCGACCTCGATGGTGCCGACGGCGGCGGAGGCGTCCTTCAGGTCGATGACGCTGACCGTGCCGGTCGTGGTGGCACCGGTCTTCGGATTGGCCGGGACCTGGGTGCCGTAGGAGTTGATCGTGGTGTCGCCGGCCTTCGCCGGACGGCCGCCCTCGTTGCTGACGTAGAGCTTGTCGCCGACCTGGACCATGCCGCGCGGGGCGTTGCCCACCGACCAGCTCTGCTTGACGGCGCCGGTCGCCGCGTCGATGGCCACCACCCGGTTCTGGCCGTTGACCGCGGAGTACACGGTGGAGCCGTCGGCGGAGAACACCGCCGCGCTCGCCAGGGCGTGCTTGGCGCCGTCGGCCGGGATGGAGACCGTCACCGGGTCGGCGAGGGTGCCGTCGGCGCTCACCGTGAACTTGGTGTAGCCGTCGGTCTGGCCGAGCCACAGCTGCTTGCCGTCGGGCGAGTACGTCGGGCCCTCCTGGCCGACGGAGCCGTCCTTGATCCGCAGGTCGTCCGCCGCGTTGGTGCCGACTTTCTGCTTCACCTTCCCGGTCTTCAGGTCCACGACCACCAGGGCCGCGTCGCCGTCGGTGACCGCGGCGGCGAGGTGGCTGCCGTCCGGGCTGACCGTCGAGGACATGATCTTGCCGTCGTTGATGACGAGGCGGCTGCCGTACGGGTTGAGGTACTGGTCGCTGGAGATGACCTGGCCCTTGCCGGTGACCTGGCCGACCTGCTCCTTGCCGAACTGCTGTGTCGAGGCCACTGCGGTGCCGGTGGCCAGGGCCGCCGTGGTGATGCATGCCGTGAGCAGCGTCGCCCGGCGGCCGACATGTCTGCCGAGCAGGACGAAGTACTCCTTCTCGGCTTGCCGGCGTCGGCGCGTTATCTGCATGACGTCATCCCTTCGGGGAGGTGGAGAGCAGATCGACGTTGCCGTCGAACTGCCAGAGCGGGTTCGGCGCGTCTCCGGTCGAGGTGCGCACGAGGAAGTAGCCGTTCACTTCCTTCGGTCCGTCGCCGTCGGCCACGAACCGCCCGTCGGCGGTGATGTCGAGCTGGTAGACGGCCTGCCCCACGGTCCGGGTGCCGGGCAGGTGCCAGGAGACGACGCAGCGCCAGTCGTTGCCGGCGCCCTGTGCGTCGTCCGCGACGTCGCCCTTGGTGCAGGCGGCCGAGGACGTGAGCTGTGCCTCGGTGACAGGGGGCCGGTTGAGCTGTGCGGTCTGCATCCGGTAGAGGTGCGCGAAGGCCGTGGCCAGTGAGCGCTGCACCTTGTCCTGCCGGATCCCGGAACCGGTGGTCGCACCGGTCAGCGCGGCGACGACCGCGACCGTGACGGCGATCAGCCCGGCGAGCGGCAGGAGCCCGGCGGTGACCGCACGGCGCGCCGATCCGTCGTCGGTGGAGTTGGTGAAGTCGCGCCGCAGGAAGAGCAGATAGGCGATCGCCGTCGCCGTGACCGCCCACACCAGGCTGACGACGACGCCGATGACCAGCGGTCCGAGCTGGCCCGGGTCGGCGAACAGGCCGTTCCAGGCGATGAACGCCCAGCTGGGCAGGGCGAGTCGGACGGCGACGGGCAGCGGCAGCATCTGGGCGAGCTGCATCGCGAGGGCGACGACCGCGGGCAGCAGCAGTCCCATCGGGGAGCGCCCCAGCACGACCGACCCGAGGAGTCCGATGCCGGCCAGCGCGAGGGTGGGGGCCAGCACGCTCAGCCAGGCGAGCAGCACCCTGCCGGCCGCGTCCCCGGGGGCGAGCAGATGGTCGTCGAGCCCGACCAGCGGATGATTGCCGACGGCGAGAAGCCCGCCCACCGTGCTGGAGGCGGCCAGCCCGGCCACGAGGAGCACGATGACGGTCAGGCTGGCCAGCGCCTTGGCCACGAAGATCCGGCGGGGTGAGCGGACGGCGACCAGCAGATGCCGCCAGGTGCCGAGCCGGTCCTCGGAGGCGAACACGTCACCGGCGACCACGGAGGTCAGCAGCGGCAGCGCCCAGGTGCCCGAGAAGCCCAGGATCACCAGGGGGCCGGCCCAGCCGGTGGCGAGCATCCAGCGGCCGAACAGGGTGTCGGAGGGCAGTGTGCTCTGCTGCCCGACTCCGGCGACGAAGAGCCCGGGCGCGATCCAGCAGGCGAGGACGAGCAGCCGGACACGCCACTGCGAGACGAGTTTGACCAGTTCGAAGCGGTAGCCACGGGCCACGGTGACGCGGGTGGCGGCCGCAACGGGCCCAGGGGGGACGGCAGTCGCGGTCATCTGTCGGCCTCCTGCCGGTCGGCGTGGGCGGTCTGCCGTGCGGTGTCGGCGGTGTGCCGGGTGATGTCGGTGTCCCGCTGTCCCATGGCCGGTTCCTGCTGCTCGGTGAGGGCGAGGAACGCGGCCTCCAGCGGGGACACCACGGGGGCGAGTTCGCGCAGCGCGATGCCCTCCCGTACCAGCCGTGTCACGAGTTGGTCCAGGTCGGGCACGAGGGCGCGGACGACGAGTGCCTCGGCGCCCTGGCGCGCGCCGACGCCGTCGACGGTACGGATCCCGGGCGCGTCCGCCGCGAGCCGGCGGGCGGCCTGCGGGTCGGAGGTGACGAGCCGGTAGTCGAGTTCGCGGTTCTCGGCGGCCAGCTTGCTCAGCGGGCCGGAGAAGACCACCCGTCCGGTGGCGAGGATGGTGACCTCGGAGCACAGCGCCTCCAGGTCGTCCATCCGGTGACTGGAGAGCACGACGCTGGTTCCCTGCGCGGCGAGCCGGTTGAGGACGCCGTGCACGTGCTTCTTTCCGGCCGGGTCCAGGCCGTTGGACGGCTCGTCCAGCACGAGCAGCCGGGGCCGGGTGAGGAGGGCGGCGGCCAGTCCGAGCCGCTGGCGCATGCCCAGGGAGAATCCCCGGGCCTTGTCGTCGGCGACGTCCGTGAGCCCGACCTGGGCGAGTACGTCGTCGATGCCGGCCGCCCGCGCGTCCTGGCCGCGCAGTGCGGCCAGCGCGGCGAGGTTCTGGCGTGCGGTGAGCGAGGGGTACAGGCCCGGTCCGTCCACGAAGCCGGCGACGCCGTCGGGTGCGGCGAACGTCCGCCCGGCCGGTGTGCCGAGGATGTCGAGGCCGCCGCTGTCGGCGACGGCGAGGCCGAGCAGCAGCCCGAGCAGCGTCGTCTTGCCGGCCCCGTTCGGGCCGACCAGACCGTGGATCTGACCTTGTGCCACGTCCAGGTCGACGCCGTCGAGTGCGACGACCTCGCCGAAACACTTCGTGATGCCGCGTGCCCGGATCGCGAGCAGAGTGTCCATGAGCCCCTTCCTTCACAAGCCTCAAGGAGGTTAGGGAGGGCACACAACGGTGGCAGGGGGCGCCAGTTGAACGCTAGGGGAACGGAAGCCAACCGGCGCGCTCGCTCCGGGTGGCGCTTCGTGGGTGGTCCTGTGCTTCAACTGTCCTATGTATGAGGGTTGTTGTATCGGCTCCGGGTCGGGTGGGCGGTGAGCCGGATGCCCTGGTCCCGCTTGAGGCGGGCCATCTCGAACAGCGCGATGGCGGTGACCGTCACCGGGGCGCCGAGGACGAACAGGATCCCGAGTCTGAGTCCGAGGCCGTGCAGGTCTCCGGTGAACAGGTCGGGCAGGGCCATCAGCCAGGTCGTGACGATGACGAGCAGGGGCGGCAGACAACGGTGCACCGCGGCCGTGCCGAAGAAGTTCCCCGTGACCCGCAGGGCTCCGGCGCCCACGAACCAGACCAGCCACAGCGTCAGGAGGCCCCGCGGGATGATCAGCAGGCCGCCGCCCAGCGTGGTGCCGTTCTAAAGCAGCAGGACGGTCACGACGACGGACGCGACGAAGGTGAGCAGCAGCCCCAGTGCCCGCAGCAGCGCGGGACGCAGGGGTCGCAGGCTGCCGTCGCGTTGCCATATCCAGAGCATGACCCCGACCGTGAGCGGGGTGATGAACAGCAGGACTCCCGATGCGATCAGCAGGTTCTGCGCCATCTCCCCGAAGGCGAAGCCGCCCTCGACGAAGGTGTAGACACCGACGGCGGCGACGGTTCCGGCAGCCACGCGGACCCGCTTGAGCCACTCGACGGAGGGGTCGAGCGGTTCGGGTATCCAGTCGGGATGGAACACCGCCCAGGCGGCGTGATGGGCCTTCAGACAGTTCCGCCGCCTCGGCCCGTCCCCCGCGCGATTCCGCCACGCACCCGCCATCGCGCACTCCCCCGAGTCGCCGCTCACTTGATCATCGAGGAGTCTGCGGGAGGCCTGTGACAGTCCACTCCGAGGTTCACGTATCCGAACTCGGCTTACATGGGTGTCCGCAGGTTCGGCCGCCGTGCCAGACTCGCTCAACGTCCCTGCCGGACGGCCGAGTTGGAGGACCTTCATGAGCATCTCCCGGCGCACCGTGCTCACCGTGGCCGCCGTCGCCCCGGCGGCGAGGACTGGAGCCGCGTCCACCGGACCCACCCCGGCCTCCGTCGTCCGCACCCTCTCCGAGGCCGCCGACCACGCGGTGCGGAAGCTGCGGTCCGTCGCCCCGGGGATGAACGGCTTTCCGGTCGGTACGAAATTCGAGAAGTGGGTCTTCTCGCAGAACGGCGACTGGGTCGGCGGATTCTGGCCGGGGACGCTCTGGATGGCGTACCTGCGCACCCGGGACGACATGTTCCGCACGCCGGCGCTCGACTGGGCCCGCGGACTCGCTCCCCGCCGGTACGACACCACGAGCCACGACCTCGGCTTCCTCTTCTACCCGTCCTGGGTCACCGCGTGGCGGCTGACGGGCGACGAGACCTGGAGCGCGGGCGCCGTACAGGCGGCCGACTCGCTGATCCAGCGGTACAACCCGCGCGGCCGCTTCATCCGGGCCTGGGGAGCACTGGACACCCGGCAGGACGCGGGGCGGGTGATCATGGACACCCTGATGAACCTCGACCTGCCGGCCTTCGCCGGCCGGCGGACGGGGGACCAGAAGTACCTGGACGTCGCCGTGGAGCACGCCAGGACGGCGCAGCGGTACTTCCCCCGGCCGGACGGCCCGACGCCCCACGTCTTCGACTTCGACCCCGACACCGACGCACCGATCGGACCGGACACGGTCCAGGGCTACAGCCCTTCCTCCTGCTGGTCGCGCGGGCAGGCCTGGGGAATCTACGGCTTCACGACCATGTACCGCCGCACCGGTCACCGGCCGTTCCTGTGCACGGCGCGGCGCCTGGCCGACTACGCGACGGGAGCACTGACGGCCGACCACGTGCCGGTGTGGGACTACCGCGCGCCGCAGCAGCCCCATGACATCAAGGACGCGTCGGCCGGGGCGGTCATGGCCTGCGGACTGCTCGACCTGTCCGCGGCGACCGGCAGACCGGAGTACCGCGACACCGCGCTGCGGATGCTCACCGCCCTCTGCGGGACCTGTCTGACGGCGCGATCCACGCGCGCACAGGCCGTGGTCGCCCGCTGCACCCGCAACCGCCCGGCCGGGGACGGGACAGAGATCTCGCTGCCCTACGCGGACTACTACCTGCTGGAGGGCATTCTGCGCGAGCTCCAGCCGAAGGACGTCGACCGGGCCGTCGACCTGTCGACGACGGCGGCCGGAGTCAGTGGCTGAACGGGTCGTCGGCGGGGTGTTCCGACGCACCGGCCTGGCGCAGCAGCAGCCGGGCCAGACCGCGCGCCTCGTCCGGGGTGAGCGAGGCCCACGCGCCGGGTACGCCGCCGCGGTCCTCGCCCACGTCCAGGGCGATCCGGCTGACGGGCCGGTCCGCACGGCCGAGCCTGAGGCGCCGCACCTCGATCCGGCGGCCGCACATGGTCACGAGACGGGGCTCGGCCACGGGGCTCCGCTCGATGCCGTCGTGCCGTTCGTTCGCTGACGTCGTCATCGGTCCCGCACTCCCTCCGCCGGTCGGTTCCGGCCCCGGCCATCGTCACCGGGTGCAGCGCGCGCCGCGCCGGGATTGTTCCCGGACGCGCCGGCTGGGTCGGCGGCCGTGACAGAACGGCGCCGGACAGCGGGCGTCGGAAGCGGAGGCCTACGCGGTCTCCAGGGCCACACCGGGCCCGGCGAGGCCCAGTTCGCGGGAGCCGAGCGGGGCGAAGAAGCGGTCCACGTCGGCGTCGGTGACCTCCGCGAGGGTCGCCGGGGACCAGCGGGGGTCGCGGTCCTTGTCGATCACCCGGGCGCGGATGCCCTCCACCAGGTCGTGGGTGCTCAGGCAGGCGCAGGAGACCCGGTACTCCTGGTCGAGCACCCGCTCCAGCAGGCCGAGCCGCCGCGCGCGGCGCACCGCGGTCAGGGTGACCTTCAGGGAGGTGGGTGACGTGGCGAGCAGGGTTTCGGCCGCCTCCTTGGCCGCCGGGTCGCCGTGGTCGAGCAGCCGGTCCACGATCTCCTCGACCGTGCCGGCCCGGTAGCAGGCGTCGATCCACTCCCGCCGCTCGGCCAACTCCCCCTGAGGTGCGGGCCGTACGTGACGGTCGAGGGCGTCGTGCACGGACAGCCCGGCGAGGTCGGCCACGAACTCCCCGAGTGCCGCGGAGGGTACGTAGTGGTCGGCGAGTCCGCACAGCAGGGCGTCACCGGCGCCGATCCCGTCCCCGGTCAGGGCGAGGTGGGTGCCCAGCTCGCCGGGGGCGAGGCCGAGCAGGTGGGTGCCGCCGACGTCCGGGACGAAGCCGATGCCGGTCTCCGGCATGGCGACCCGCGAGCGCTCGGTGACGATCCGGACGCCGCCGTGTGCGGACAGGCCGACCCCGCCGCCCATGACGATGCCGTCCATGAGGGCGACGTACGGCTTGGGGTAGTGGGCGATGCGGGCGTTGAGGCGGTACTCGTCGCGCCAGAACGCGGCCGATGCGGTGCCGTCTCCGTCGCGGGCGTCGTCGTGGATGGCGCGGATGTCGCCGCCCGCGCACAGGCCGCGCTCCCCCGCGCCGGTGAGGACCACGGTCCGCACCGCCGGGTCGTGCTCCCAGGCGGTCAGGGCGGCGTCGATACGGCGCACCATCTCGTGGTCGAGGGCGTTGAGGGCCTTCGGCCGGTTGAGGGTGATGTGGGCGGCCCGACCGGCGGTGTGGAACAGGACGGTGTCGTCGCCGTGCGGCAGCCCGGCTCCCGTGGCGCCGGTCATCCGGACACCTCCGTCTGGTCATGGGCCACGGTGACGCGCATGATCTCGTTGGTTCCTTCCCGAATCCGGTGCACCCGCTGGTCGCGGACGATCCTCTCAGGGCCGTGCGCGCCGGGTTCCCGCACCCCCGCGGCGGGCCACGGCAGGGGCGGCGGGCCGGTCACACCGCGCGGCGGCCCGGGGGCGTGACGGCGTACAGGTCGAGGATGTCCGGCTGGACGGCCAGGCCCGGGCCGCCCGCGCGGACCCAGGCGATGATGTCCTCGGTCGCGTCCGGATCGTTCACCAGGCCCAGCCAGACCGGCCGCGCGCCGCCGGCCCGGGCGGCGGCGGAGGGCTGCACGACGATGACATTGGCCTGGTCGCACGCGTCGAGGCAGTCGGAGACGCGCACGGGCACCGCGGCGCGCAGCCGCGCGGTCTGGGCGGCGTGGTCGAGGCCGGGCACCTTGGGGGTGCCGCAGCAGCAGTCCCGGCACACGACGACCCGGCACGGTGCCGCTGCCCGACCGCTCCCGGGTTCTGCTTCCGTCCACCGCTCGGGCATGCCGTCCGCTCCCCTCCCGGGGAGGTCCGCCCCGGTGTCCGTGAGCGGCCATCTTTTCATCTCTCAGGCCGGCGCCCCCGCGAGCCGTTGCCGCCGGCCTGCCGGTGTGCGCCGTAGGCTCGTCAACAGGCCTACATGGAGCGGGTGTTGGTGCGAGGGAGAAGCCTGGTGGGTGTGGCGGAGGTGTTCGAGGTGCGGCCTGTCCCCGAGTTGCTCGCGGACAACGCCAGGCGTCACGGCGGCAGGCTCGCGTTCGCCGACGACCGGCGCCGGGTGGGCTGGGCCGAACTGGAGCGCAGGACGGCCGGGTTGGCGGCCCGGCTGGGGGTGGACCGGGGTGCCAGGGTGGCGTTCTGCCTCGACAACTGCGTGGAACTGGTCGAGGGGCTGCTCGCCACGGTGCGGGCGGCCGCGGTGGGGGTCCCGCTGGGTTCGCGCGGCACCGTTGCCGAACTCGCGGGGCTGCTGGCCGACTGCGATCCGGCCGTGCTGGTCACCGACCGGCGGAACCTGCCACGGCTGGCCCCGCTGACGGCCGGGCGCCCGGTCCGGCTGGTGGTGACCGGCGAGGGGCCGCTGCCGCCCGGAGCCGTGGGCTTCGAGGACCTGGCCGCCGTCGTACCGGCCGCGGCACCCGGCGCGGAGGCGGCCGCCGCGGTGCCGCCCGCGCCGCGCGACGACCTCGGCCTCGACGAGCCGGCCTGGCTCCTCTACACGTCCGGCACCTCCGGCACCGCCAGGGCCGCCGTGTCCAGCCAGCGGTCCGCACTGTGGTCGTCGGTCGCCTGCTATCTGCCGCGGCTCGGGCTGTCGGCGGCGGACCGGCTGCTGTGGCCGCTGCCGCTCGCGCACACCTACGCGCACTCGCTCTGTGTCCTCGGCACCACCGCGGCCGGCGCGAGCGCGCGGATCACCTCGGTGTCCGAACCGGCCGTGCTGGCAGAGCTGGTGCGGGAGTTCGCGCCCACCGTCCTCGGCGGAGTGCCCCTCACCTACCGGCAGTTGCTGGACGCGGGCGTGGGCGCGGTGCCCTCGCTGCGGTGGTGTGTCACCGCCGGTGCGCCGAGCGATCCGGAGCTGCGGGAGCAGGTGGCGGCGGGCCTGGGTGCGCCGCTCCTGGACGGCTACGGCAGCACCGAGACCTGCGGCAAGATCGCGATGGAGGCGCCGGACGGGCCGCGGGTGCCCGGCGGCAGCGGGGCGCCGCTGCCCGGCACGGACGTCCGGATCGTCGATCCGCGCACCGGGCGGGACACCGGCGAGGGGGAGATCTGGGTGCGCGGGCCCGGCGTCATGCTCGGCTATCACCGCCGGCCCGAGGAGACCGCCCGTGCGCTGCGCGGCGGCTGGTATCGCACCGGCGATCTGGGCCGGTGCGGCGAGCACGGCGCTCTGATCGTCACCGGCCGGGTGAACGACCGTATCGTGCGCGGCGGTGAGAACGTGGACCCGGCCGAGGTCGAGCGCGTGCTGTGCGCCCTGCCCGGGGTGCGGGACGCGGCGGTGGTGGCGCGGGCCCATCCGTTGCTCGGCGAGGTGCCGGTGGCGTTCGTGGTGCCCGAGCGTCCCGCCCTCGACACGGCGGCGCTCCTGCGGGCCTGCGCCACGGTGCTGTCGGCGCACAAGGTGCCCGAGGAGGTCCTGTTCACACCGGCCGTGCCGCGCACCGCCGCGGGCAAGCCGCGCCGGGCGCTGCTGCGCGAGGCGCTGGCCGGCCGGCCGGCCGAGCCGACGCTCACGCGGCTGGGCGAGCACACGCCCGGCGAACGGCGGGCCGCCCTGACCGATCTGGTGTGTGCGGAGATCGCGGCGATGCGGGGTGCGCCGGCCGCGCCCGGCACCGCGTTCGCCGACCTCGGTCTGACCTCGATGGACGCGATGACCCTGTGGCACCGGCTCAGCGTGCGCACGGGGCTGCGGCTGGCGGCGACGCTGGTCTGGGACCATCCGGACCCGGCCGCCGTGGCGGCCCACCTGGACGCCCGGCTGCACAGCGCGCCGGAGCCCGAGCCCGCCGGTGCGGTCGCGCGGCGCGGCCCGCAGGCCGAGCCGGTCGCGATCGTGGCCGTCGGCTGCCGCTACCCGGGCGGGGTGACCTCCCCCGAGGACCTCTGGCGGCTGGCGGCCGAAGGAGTCGACGCCACCGGCGACTTCCCCGCCGACCGGGGCTGGGACCTCGCCTCGCTGTACCACCCCGACCCCGACCGGCTGGGGACGACGTACGTCCGCCGGGGCGGGTTCCTCGACGACGTGGCGGACTTCGACCCGCTCTTCTTCGGCATGTCTCCCCGTGAGGCCCTGGCCACCGATCCGCAGCAGCGTCTGTTGCTGGAGGTCGCCTGGGAGACGCTGGAGCGGGCGGGCATTCCGGCGCCGGCGCTGCGCGGCAGCGGCACCGGGGTCTTCGTCGGGCTGATGCACATCGGCTACGGCACCGGCGTCTCCCCGCACGAGCTGGAGTCGCACATCGGCATCGGCTCGTCGGGGAGTGTGGCCTCCGGCCGGATCGCGTACGCCCTCGGGCTGCACGGGCCGGTGCTGACCCTGGACACCGCCTGTTCGTCCTCGCTGGTCGCGCTGGACCTGGCCGCCGCGTCGCTGCGGGCCGGGGAGTGCACGCTCGCGCTGGCGGGCGGGGTGACGGTGCTGTCGAGTCCGCAGCCGTTCATCGCGTTCAGCCGGCAGCGCGGGCTGTCGCCGGACGGGCGGTGCCGGTCGTTCGCCGCGGGCGCGGACGGTACGGCGTGGGGCGAGGGCGTCGGTCTGGTGCTGCTGGAAAGACTGTCGGACGCCCGGCGCCACGGTCATCCGGTGCTGGCGGTGCTGCGCGGTTCCGCCGTGAACTCGGACGGCGCGTCCAACGGTCTGACCGCCCCGAGCGGTGCGGCCCAGCGGGAGCTGATCCGGCTGGCCCTTGCGGACGCGGGGCTGCGGGCGGCCGACGTCGACGCCGTCGAGGGGCACGGCACGGGGACCGCCCTGGGCGACCCGATCGAGGCCGGCGCGCTCCTCGCCACCTACGGCCGGGGACGGGATCCCGCCGACCCGGTGTGGCTGGGCTCGGTCAAGTCGAACCTCGGACACACCCAGGCCGCGGCGGGGATCGCGGGCCTGATCAAGATGATCGAGGCGATGCGCCACGGCCTGCTGCCGGCCTCGCTGTACGCGGACCGGCCGTCCCCCCACGTCGACTGGTCGGCCGGGGCGGTCCGGCTGCTCGACCGGGCGCGCCCCTGGCCGCGCCGTGGGCGGCCGCGCCGGGCGGCCGTGTCGTCGTTCGGCATCGGCGGGACGAACGCCCACGTGATCATCGAGGAGGCGGCGGACGGGAGTTCGCGGACCTCCGCGCCGACGCCCGGAAGGCGGCTGCCGGTCACGCCCTGGCTGGTCGGCGGCGGTGACGAGGCCGGGCTGCGGGCCCATGCCGCCCGGCTGGCGGCCGCGTCGGCCGACGTGACGAGCGAGGCCGCCGCGCTGGACGTGGCGTACTCGCTCGCGACCACCAGGGCGCCGCTCTCCCACCGGGCCGCCGTCCTGGCCGACAGTCCCGCGGGCCTGCTCGCCGGGCTGCGGGATCTCGCGGACGGCGTCGACGGTCCTGCGCTGCTGCGGGGCACCGCGCGGACCCGGCCGAAGGTGGCGCTGCTCTGCGCGGGCCAGGGCGCCCAACGGCCTGGAATGGGACGGGAGTTGCGTGCCGCGTTTCCCGTCTTCGACGCGGCGTTCGGCGAACTGTGCGACGCGTTCACGCCGTTCCTCGACCGGCCGCTGTCGGCGGTGACCGACGCCCCGGACGACGGTCTGCTGCACCGCACCGACTACGCGCAACCCGCCCTGTTCGCCTTCGAGGTCGCCCTGCACACCCTGCTGGCCGACGTCGGCGTACGGCCGGACCGGCTGGTCGGCCACTCCGTCGGCGAGCTGGCCGCCGCGCACCTCGCCGGTGTGTTCTCGCGCGCCGACGCGGTCCGCCTCGTCGCCGCCCGCGGCCGGCTGATGGGCGCTCTGCCGCCCGGCGGGCTGATGGTCGCGGTGCGTGCGCCGCTCGCCGAGGTGACGCCCCTGCTCGACGAGGTGACCGGCCGGGTCGCGGTCGCGGCGGTCAACGGACCGGCGTCGGTCGTGCTCTCCGGCGACGAGCACGCGGTGACGGCGCTGACCGCCGCCCTCGGCCGGCCGGCCCGACGGCTGGCGGTGAGCCACGCCTTCCACTCGCCGCTGCTGGACCCGATGCTGGCCGAGTACCGCGCGGTCGCCGAGTCCGTGACCTACCATCGCCCGTCCGTCCCGGTGGTGTCCACGCTCACCGGCCGTCCCGAGCCGGACGCGCTCACCACCCCCGAGTACTGGGTACGGCAGGCACGCGAGACCGTCCGGTTCGCCGACGCGGTCGGCCGGCTGGCGGACGACGGCGTCACGGCGTTCGTCGAAGCCGGGCCGTCCGCGGCGCTCAGCGCGGCGGCCGAGGAGTGTGTGGCAGCGGGCACGGGTGCGGTGTTCGCGTCATGTGCCGACGCGCGTACGGCACTTGAGGCCCTGGCCGCCCTGCATGTGCACGGGGTCGCCGTCGACTGGCCGTCGGTGTACGCGGACAGCGGCGCCCGGCGTCGCCCGCTGCCCACCTATCCCTTCCAGCGGCAGCGCTACTGGCTGAACGCCGTCCGGCAGCCGGTCCCGGCCGGGCATCCACTGCTCGGGCGGCCGCAGCCCGACGCCGACGGACCCGGCATCCGGCACACCGCCACGCTGTCCACCAGCCGCCACCCCTGGCTCGCCGACCATGTGATCGGCGGCCGGGTGCTGGCGCCCGCGACCCTCTTCGCCGAGCTGGCCTCGCGGGCGGCCGGTGCGTCCGGCGCCGTCCGGCTCGCCGAACTGGCCTTCCACGAGCCGCTCGTGCTGTCCCCGGCGGAGCCGACGCAGGTGCAGGTGGTGGCCGGGGCGGAGAACGGGACGGGTGGCCGCCCGGTCACCGTCTGGGCCCGTACGGACGGTACGCCCGGACCGTGGACCCGGCACGCGACCGCGACGCTCACCGCCGCGGATCCGACGCCTGCGGGCACGGCGCCCGCGGGTCCGCCCATCGGGGCGGCCCCGGAGGCCTGGCCGCCCCCGGGCGCCGTGCCGGTCCCGGTCGACTACCCGCGTCTCGCGTCGCACGGCCTGCGCTACGGACCCGCGTTCCGTGCCGTGACCGCGCTGTGGCGCCGGGACGAGGAGGTCTTCGCCGAACTGGCCCTGCCGCCCGGGGACGCGGCGACCGCCGGCGCGTACACGCTGCACCCCGCCCTCCTCGACGCGGCGCTGCACTCCGCGCTGCTGGCCGCGGAGCCGGGCGGGCCGGCGAGCGGGCCGCGGGTGCCGATGGCCTGCACCGGCGTGTCGGTGCACCTGCCCGGCGCCCACGCCGCTCGTGCCGTGCTACGGCGGCTGGGCCCGGACGAGTTCCGGGTCGCCCTCGCCGACCCGGCCGGCCGGCCCGTCGCCGCCGTGGAGTCCGTGGTCACCCGCGCGCTGCCGGCGCTGCCCCGGTCCGCCGCCGGGACCTACCGACTCGCCTGGCGGCCCACGGCCCCGGTCCACGACACCGCTCCCGCACACGAGGTGCTCGACGTGCCGGCGGCGGCCGCGGCGCTGCCGGCCGGCCTGCCCGTCCCGGACCGGGTGCGCGGCCTGCTCACCGCCGTACTGGAACGGCTGCGCGACTGGACCTCCGATGTCCGGCCGGGCCGTCTGCTGGTGCTCACGCGCGCCGCGACCGGTGACGATCCCGACCTGGCGGAGGCCGCCGTCGCCGGGCTCGTGCGCAGCGCGCAGTCCGAGCACCCGGGCCGGATCGTGCTGGCCGACGGACTGGGAACTCCGCCCGCCCCGGCGGCGGTTGAGGCCGCGCTGCGCTGCGGTGAACCCCAGGTCGCCCTGCGCGACGGAGCCCTGTGCGCACCCCGGCTCGCCCTCGCGGACCCGCCCGCCGCCGAGCCACCCGCTCCGGATCCCGCGGGCACCGTGCTCGTCACCGGCGGCACCGGGGCGCTCGGCGCGAGCCTGGCCCGGTATCTGGTCGCCGAACGCGGTGTCCGCCGGCTGCTGCTGGTCAGCCGCGACGGCCGGGTCCCGGACTGGGCGGACGGCCTGGCGGCCACGGTGCGCGGGGCGGCCTGCGATGTGAGCGACCGCGCGGCCGTCGCCGCCCTGGTCGCGTCCTGCCGGCCGGCACCGACCGCGGTCTTCCATCTGGCCGGGGTGGTGGACGACGGCGTGCTGGACGCCATGACCGGTGAACGGCTCGCGGCCGTGCTCGGTCCGAAGGCGGACGGTGCCTGGTATCTGCACGAGGCGACGCGGGACCTCGCCCTGTCCGCGTTCGTACTGTACTCCTCGGCCGCCGGTGTGCTCGGCCGGCCGGGTCAGTCCAACTACGCGGCCGCGAACGGGTTCCTCGACGCCCTCGCCCGGCACCGGGTGGCCCAGGGGCTGCCCGCGCAGGCGCTGGCCTGGGGCCCCTGGTCGCTTGCGGGCGACGTGGGCATGGCGGGCCGTGTCGCGCCCGAACGCCTCGACGACGGGGTCGTCCTGCCCGTCACCGAGCGGGAGGGCACGGCCCTGCTCGACAGTGCGCTGCGCCGTGCGGAGCCGGTGCTGGTGCCGATCCCGCTGGACCTCGCGGCGGCGGACGGCGGCCCGGGCACGCCGGCCGTCCTCGCGGACCTGCTGCCGGAGCCGGCCGGCCGACGTGAGGGGACTGGCACCGGCGTACCGACCGCGGCGGCCGTCGCACAGGTGCCGGGTGCGTGGCGCGAGCGGCTCGCGGGCGTCGCGGCGGGCGAACGGGAGGCGGTGCTGGCCGAGTTGATCCGTGTCGAGGTGGCCGCGGTGCTGGGTTTCCCGGACCCGGCCGCGCTCCCCTCCGACCGGGCCTTCACCGAGCTGGGCTTCGACTCCCTCACCGCCGTCCAACTCCGCAACCGGCTCGGCGCGTTCACCCGTGTACGGCTGTCCCCGACCGCCGTGCTGGAGCATCCCACCCCGACCGAGCTGGCGGCGCACGTCCATACCGCGCTGGTCGAGGCGGGCGCGCTGCCGCGCGCCGAGACCGGCGGCGCCGAGGACGCCGAAGCGGCACGGACCGGTGCCGGCTCCCCTGCCGCCGGTGTCGGCGCGTCGTACCGCTTCAGCCGCCTGTACCACCAAGTCCTGCGTGAGAAGGGACCGTTGGAGGCGATGGGGCTGCGCTACCTCGCGTCGTACGCTCTGCCCGCCTTCACCGAGGCCGAACGCGCCCGGCACACGGTGGCGCCGGTCCGGCTCGCGCGGGGCAGCGGCACCCCGCTGGTGTACCTCCCCGACTACCTCACACCGCGGCACCGCGTGCCCACCGCGGTCGCCGACCGGTTCGACGGCGAACGCGACCTGTTCCTGCTGGAGCATCCCGGCTTCGGCACGTCCCGGCGGGCCGTTCCGGACGGCATGGCCACGCTCGCGCGGACGCACGCCGACACCGTACGGTCCCTGCCCCTCGGCTCGGCCCCCGTCCTCGTCGGCTACTGCGCGGGCGGCGCGGTCGCGCATGCCGTGGCCCGGCGGCTCGCGCGGGAAGGACAGCCGCCGGCCGGTGTGATCCTGATCGACTCCCACGCGGGACTGCTGCGCCGCGACGACCCGCGCGGGCTGGCGCTCATGTCGGCGGGTGCCGATCTGCCGGACGAGCTGGTGGACCTGCTGGACGACGCGGTGCTGATCACCGGGGGCGGTTACGCCCGCGTCCTGGAGAACTGGCGGCCCGAGCCGTCACCGGTCCCGGCGCTGCTGCTCCGCGGCCGCCCCACCGCGCACATGCGGCGGATCGACCCAGACGGGGACTGGCGGCCGCACTGGCCGCTCCCCCACGACAGCGCGGACCTCCCCGGCGACCACTACTCGGCACTGCACCGCGACGCCGACGGCACGGCCGCGGCGATCCGTGCCTGGCTGACCGACCGGCCGGCCGCGTGACCGGCCCGGTGACCGCGGACGAACAACCGGACATGAAACCCGGACACGAGAACAGGAGCCTGCGGATGACCTCCGAGTACGACCTCGTCGTGGTGGGCGGCGGGCCGGCCGGCGCGACCGCCGCGACCGCCGTGGCCCTGCGGGGGCACCGCGTGCTCCTGCTGGAGCGGGACACCTTCCCCAGGTACCAGATCGGCGAGTCGCTGCTGCCCGCCACCGTGCACGGCGTGTGCCGCCTCCTCGGCGTCGCCGACGAGGTCGCCCGGGCGGGCTTCACCCCGAAACGCGGCGGCACCATGCGCTGGGGTCGCGACCCGAAGCCCTGGCGGTTCTCCTTCTCCATGACGCCACGCCTGCCCGAACCCACGGCGACCGCCTTCCAGGTGGAGCGCTCCCGGTTCGACGAGATACTGCTGCGCAACGCCGAGCGGGTCGGCGTCGAGGTCCGCGAGGGCAGCCCCGTGCGCCGCGTGCTCAGTGTGGGCGGGCGGGTGCGCGGCGTCGAGTACACCGACCGGGACGGGACCGCGCACACGGCACAGGCCCGGTACGTCGTCGACGCGTCCGGCAACACCAGCCGGATCCACAGCCGGGTCGGCGGGGCGCGGGTGTACTCCGACTTCTTCCGCAACCTCGCCGTGTTCGGCTACTACGCGGGCGGTCGCCGGCTCCCCGAACCGGACAGCGGGAACATCTTCTGCGCCGCCTTCGACGCCGGCTGGCTCTGGTACATCCCGCTGCGCGACGACCTGACCAGCGTGGGCGCCGTGATCGCGCCCGAGCACCTCGCGGCCGTCCAGCGCGATCCGCGCGGCGCCTGGCAGGACATGATCAAGGCCTGCCCGGAGGTCGGCCGGCTGCTGACGGACGTACCGCTCGCGACCGAGCCGCCGTACGACCGGATCCGGGTCCGCAAGGACTACTCCTACTGGAAGACGTCGCTGTGGGTCCCGGGGATGGCTCTGGCCGGCGACTCCGCCTGCTTCGTGGACCCGGTGCTGTCGTCGGGTGTCCATCTGGCGACGTACGGCGCCCTGTTGGCCGCCCGCGCCGTGAACTCCGCGCTGGACGGCAGCGTTCCCGAGGAGCGCGGCTTCGCCGAGTTCGAGGCGCGCTACCGCCGCGAGTACGGCGTGTTCTACGAATTCCTCATCGCCTTCTACGACATGGAACGCGGCGAGGACTCGTACTTCTGGTCGGCGAAGAAGGTCACCCGGGTCGACCTCGACGAAGCCGCCGCCTTCGCCGAACTCGCCGGCGGACTGGTGTCCGGCGACGCGTCGGTGCTCGCCGCCGAGCGCGGTGCCGCGGTGGCCGAACTGGGCGAGGCGGTGGCCCGGTTGGCGGTCGGCCCGGAGCGCGTCAACCCGCTGCTGTCCACCCGGATCGTCGCGGACACCTTCCGCACCGGCAACGACCTCCAGGAACAGGCCCTGTACGGCGGCCCCCTCGACGCCCCGGCCGCGGCCGGTTCCCTGACGGTGGCGACGGACGGACTGTCCTGGCTCGGGCCGGCAGCCTACTGAACCGCCGGGCGGGTGAACCCGTGGGCACGCTCGACCTTGGCCACGTGGAGCGAGAACGAGGAATACCAGTGCTCGCGTCCGCGGGCACGGGCCAGGGTGTGCTCCGCGTGGTCCCGCCACGCGGCGATCGAGTCCTCGTCCCTCCAGTACGACACCGTGATCCCCAGGCCGTTCGCACCGCGGGCGGAATCGACGCCGAGGAATCCCGGCTGGTCGGCTGCCAGTTTCCACAACCGCTCGTCCGTCTCCGCATAGCCGTTGTCGCCGGCGGTCCGCACGGCGGTGAACACCACTGCGTAGTAGGGCGGGTCGGGCAGCGCCGCGGGCGCGGGTTCGGTCACGGAGGTCCTCCACCATGCGACACCAGCAGTATCACCTCGAACGATCTCGTACCCCGCCCGAACGCACAACCCTGCCGGCAGGCGGGTTTCGCAGTGACCGGCGATGTGCGGTTCCGGCTCGGCCCGCGGCATGACGCGCTGCGGGCCGCGATCGGCGTCGAGTCGGACGGACTGACGGGCCGCGGTCAGCGGACTGTCGGCCGTCGTCGGGCGAGCGGCTCACTCCGGACGTGCCGCCCGCCTTCCTTCGGCCCCCACCAGCCCGCGTCTCACAGCGACGCAAGCGTCTCGGCCAGGTCCGTGAGGCCGAGCGAGCCCAGTGTGAGTGCCTTCGTGTGCCAGGCCCGCAGGTCGAAGGCGGTGCCGAGGCGGCGCCTGGCGGCTTCGCGGCCCTGGAGCCAGGCGCGTTCGCCGAGCTTGTACCCGATGGCCTGGCCGGGCCAGCCGAGGTAGCGGTCGATCTCGCTGGTGCGGCGGGCGGGGCCGCTGCCGTGGTGTGCGGCCATGAACGCCGTCGCGAGCTCCGGGGTCCAGCGTTCGCCCGGATGGAAGCCGGAGCCGGCCGGGACGGTCAGTTCCAGGTGCATGCCGATGTCGATGATCACGCGGATGATCCGGAGCATCTGCTTGTCCAGGTACCCGAGGCGGCGGGCGGGGTCGGTGAGGAAGCCCAGCTCGTCCATCAGCCGTTCGGCGTACAGCGCCCAGCCCTCCTTGTCCGCGCTGACCGCGCCGAGGGTGATCTGATAGGTGCTGAGCCGGTCGGCCTCGGCGGTCCAGCGGGCGGTCTGCAGGTGGTGCCCCGGCACGCCCTCGTGGTACCAGGTGCTGACCATCTCCCAGGTGGGGAAGGTCTGTTGGCCGAGGGTGGGGAGGTAGGTGTATCCCGGGCGGCTGAAGTCCAGGCTGGGGCCGGTGTAGTAGGGGGCGCCCGAGCTGCCCGCGGGTGCGATGCGCGTCTCGACCCTGCGGATCGGTCCGGAGAGGTCGAAGTGGGTGCCGTCGAGGGCGTCGATCGCCTCGTCCGTGATCTGCTGGAGCCAGGCGCGGATGTTCTCCTCGCCCGTGACGGTGTGGCCGTGCCGGTCCAGGTGGTCCATGGTCGCGCGGACGTCGGCGCCCGGGAGGATGCGTGCGGCCTCGGCCCGCATCTCGGCGCGCGTGCGGTGGAACTCCTCCCAGGCCCAGGCGTAGGCCTCGGCCGGGTCCGGGGCGGCGCCGACGGCCCAGCGCGCCGCGCGCAGGTAGCGCTCGCGGCCGACGGGATCGGGGGTGCCGTCGGCGGCGGGCAGGTAGGCGCCGCGCAGCCAGTCGCGGAAGTCGGCCACGGCGCCCGTCGCCCGCTCGGCGGCGGCGTCGAGTCCGGGCCTGAGCCGGTCGGGTGCGGCGGCCACGAAGGCGGCGAACCAGCCGGCCCCGCCGCCGTCCTGGCCGGTCCAGGCCGCGAGCTGGCCGAGTACGGCGGTCACCTGGCGGGGCGCGCACAGCAGCCCGCGCGCGATGCCCTCGGACAGAGTGGCCCGGTACCCGTCCAGGGCGTCGGGCACGTGCCGCAGCCGGCCCGCGACGGCTGCCCAGTTCTCGTCGGTCCCGGTGGGCATCAGGGTGAAGACGCCGCGCACCTGGTGCAGGGGCGAGTTGACGTTGCGCAGTTGGCGGAACTGGTCGCCCGCCTCGTGCAGGGCGAGTTCGGCGGTCAGCCGTTCCCGCAGGAGACGGGCGCAGTTCCGCTCGGCGTCCGCCCACACCGTGCCGTTCTTCTCGCCGTACCGCTCGGCCGCGTCGAGCGCCGCGAGCGTGCGCCGGGCCACGTCGGCCAGTGCCTCGAAGCCCTCGGGCGACAGGTCCGCCTGCCGGTCGTCCCCGGGGTGGAGGCCGAGCCGGGTCGAGGTCACGGGGTCGAGGGCGGCGACCTGTGCAACGTGGTCGTCGGCGATACGACGCGGAGTACTCGGTGTGCTCGGTGTGCTCGGTTCGTCGGCCATGCGGACCATGCTGACGTCCCGTCACGAGGACTGTCAGCAGGGCGTGTTCCCTTTCGGCCGCGGTGGCTGGTCGCGGTGGCTCGGTCGCTCCGGCCGGCTCAGCAGTACGGCGGCTGGTTGGTCAGGGACGCCGCCACCCGCATCCACACGACGAACTGCCGGTAGAGACCGGGCAGCGGGCCGCGTGCCTCGACGGTGCGGGAGTCCGTCGAGACGACTCCCGGAATTCCCGGCAGGGTCGCGGCCACGGAGGCCGACTGCCAACGAACCCTGAGTGTCGCCGGGTCGGCCGTCACCGCCGGTGTGGGCAACGGCGCGGAGAGTCTCGCGGTGACCGCCTCCTGGATCGCCGCGCGTGCCTCCTCGGCGGGACGCAGCTCGGCCGCGAAGCGGTCGCGGGCGTACTTCACCGGCACCGTGGTGACCTCCGGGTCCCACTCGGCGGTCTCCGCGCAGGCGCGGTCGTCGCCGGTGAGGACCACCGTGGGAACGCCGAGGGCCGCCGCGGTGGCATGGGCGAGCCCGATCTCGCCCACCGGCCTCCCGTCCAGCCAGATGTCCTCGATCTCGTGCCCCATGAAGCTGTGGCTCAGCACGCCGAGCGCGCCGGCCCGTGCGTGATAGCCGACGCAGACCATGGCGTCGTGCTCGGGCGTGAGGCCTTCGAGCATGCTCATCTGCTTGGGCTTGCCCCGGATCAGGCGGGCCGCCGGGTCCAGGTCCTCGGGGTGGATGTTGCGCATGGGGCCGTGCGCGTCGTTGACGAGGATGTCGGTGGCCCCGGCCGCGACGGCGCCCCGTACGGCGGCGTTGACGTCCTCGGCCATCATCCGCCGGCCGCGCTCGTAGTCCCGGCCGCCGGGCTGGACGTCATGGGCGTCCACGAGTCCGGTGACGCCTTCCATGTCCACGCTGATGTAGATCGGCACCGTGTGCACTCCTCAGGCTTGATCGTTCGGGAGACGTCCGCGGACCGGCCTTCGGTTCCCCCCTCCTGTCAATCGGCCTCCGGCGCCTCGGCCGTGGACTGCTCCAGGACCCGCCGGAGCCAGCGTGTGCGGGCCTCGCGCGCGTCTCGGCTGAGGGCCGCCCGGGGTGCGAAGGTGTCGAACCCGTGGCACGCGCCGGGCCATACGTGCAGTTCGGCCTGGCCCCCGGCCTGCCAGAGGGCCTGCGCGTAGGCCACGCCCTCGTCCCGGAACGTCTCGGCGGCACCGACCTCGATGTAGGCCGGGGGCAGTCGTGACAGGTCGGTGGCGCGGGCGGGCGCCGCGTACGGCGGCAGGTCCGCGGCGCCGCACCGGTCGCCCAACAGGGCCTGCCAGGCCGTCGCGTTGGAGGTCCGGTCCCAGAGGTCGACGCCGGCCATCTGGTGGCTGGAGAACGTGTCGTTGCGGTCGTCCAGCATGGGGCAGACGAGGAGTTGCCCGATCGGGGCGGGGCCGCCGCGGTCCCGGGTGAGCAGGGCGAGCGCCGCGGCCAGTCCGCCACCGGCGCTCTTTCCGCCGATGACGACGCGGTCGGCGTCGATGCCGAGTACGTCCGCGTGCCCGGCCGCCCACACGAACCCGGCGTAGCAGTCGTCCAGCGGTCCCGGATACCGGGTGTGCGGCGCCAGCCGGTACTCGACCGAGAGGACGGCCAGCCGCAGCGGGAGCGCCCATGCGCGCAGCACCTGCGGAAGCACGGACCAGGCGTTGCCCATGATCATGCCGCCGCCGTGCAGGTAGTACAGCAGCGGCAGCGGGCCCGTGAGCCCGGCGGGCCGTGCGCTCACGAGCGTGACGTCCGGTGCGCCGGGCGCTCCCGGCACCCGTAGCTCCGCCACCTCGAAACGGCCGCCGTCCGCAAGGTCCCGGACCGTCGGCCGGGGCCGGTTCGCGGCGTCCCGCGCCTGCCGCGCAGCCAGGTTCTCCGGGGTGAACGGCTCCCTCGCCGCCTGCCCCAACGCGGCGATCGCCGCGCCCAGTTCGGGGTCGAGCGGCGGTGCCGTACCGGGCGTCGAGGCCGAAGTGAAGTCCATGCGGCCCAGTCAACCACCCGCCCTGGGGCGCTGTTACGGACCTGTGACACCGAGCGGACCGTCCGAAGATCGAAGCCTGTCAGCCTCTGTCGTACCCGTCCTTATTTCTGGGGGATTCAGCCATGACCGACCGAACCCGCCTCATCACCGCCGCCATCGCCGTGGCCGCCTCCGTCACCGGCACGGCGCTGCTGGGCGCCTCCGGAGCCGCATCGGCCGCCACCGGGTCCGCGCACGGGACCCTGACCGTCAGCAACGGCACCGCGTACGTGCTGATCGGCGGTCACCGGGTGAACTTCGGTGTACCCGTCCGGGACCTCGCCTGGTCCCCGGACGGCGCCCACGCCGCGTTCATCGACGGCTCCGGGAATCTCGACATCGCCCGTCCGGACGGCAGTGGCCGGGTGGTCGTCGCGAAGAACCCCGGCAACCAGAACTGGTCCCACCCGACCTGGCAGGTGGCCGCGAAGGACGCGCAGAACGGCATCCCCGCCAAGGACAACCTCATCTTCGCGGCCCGCGACAAGGGCGTCTCGCGCCTGAAGTACGTCTCCGCCAAGGCCGTCCACGGCACGCCGAAGGCGCTGTCCCTGAACGGCGACCCGGGCCCGGGCGGGGCGCTCCCGCAGACCGGCAACGTCTGGCCCGACGCGGCCGGGCACTACGGCACGTCGGTCTACTCCAACGTCGACACCGGCGCGGTCTACATCCGTGACGACTACCTGCGCCAGCAGGGCGGCAAGCTCACCAGGGGCGCGCAGCCCGCGCTGTCCCCGAACGAGGAAGAGGTCGTGTTCGTGCGCTCGGTCGCCGGCCACGACCACGTCCTCGTCGAGGACTTCATGCACGGCAACCGCGTCAAGGACCTCACCCCGCACGCGACCACCGACTACACCGAGCCGGCCTGGTCCCCCGACGGCAGGACCCTGGCGGTGCGCACCCCGTCGGGCACGGTGACCCTGCCGGCCGACGGCACGGGCCGCCCGGCCAGGGTCACGTCGACGGCGGGCCTGGCGGCGTACCGCCCCTGACGGCGGCCGACGCGGCGGGCCGGGCGGGTCCGGGGCGCGCGGTGCGGGTCACGTCGCCGACCGGGCCAGTTCGGCCCGCAGCTCCTCCAGGTGTGTGTCGGCGGTGTCGTGCGGCAGGAACTCCACGACGTCGAGGAAGCGGAACAGCACCCGGCCGCGCGTGACGGCGTACTCGTACTCGGCGAAGCCCACCACCGCGCCCGTCGTGCCCCGGGCGGCGCCGCGCACCACGTGCTCGGTCATCTCGTCCGGGTCGGCCGCCGACAGCCCGCGCCGGGCGCCCGGCCGGGCCAGATACGGGCACACCATCGAGGCGTACAGCATGCAGGCACGGTGCCCCGGCCCTTCGAGGGTCGGGGCGAGATTGCGGTAGGGCCGCCCGGCGGCCAGCGCCGCGCCGATCGCCGCGCTCTCCGCGCTCCCCACCACGCGCCACACCGGCCCGTGCGGCATGGGGCGGTCGCACACGGAGCACCGCCGCCCGCGGGCGCACGCGGCGCTGCGGTCGTAGTCGGTCAGGGCGAACTGCGGCTCGTCGTTCTCCCACGGAGTGATCGCGGGCACGGGATATCCGCGGGCGTCCCGGGGGCGCGCCTCGACGCCCGCCGGCATGGGTACCCTCTCGAATCGCACAGGCCATGCCTATCAGGCTCGGCCCGGCGGCACCACCAAGGGCCTGTTCGGGGCGGGTCATTCGCGTGCGATGCGGGTCAGGTCGGTCGTCAGCGACGCCAGCCAG
Source organism: Streptomyces sp. MUSC 14 (assembly GCF_001866675.1). Classification (NCBI taxonomy): domain Bacteria; kingdom Bacillati; phylum Actinomycetota; class Actinomycetes; order Kitasatosporales; family Streptomycetaceae; genus Streptomyces; species Streptomyces sp. MUSC 14. Next base: position 46,641 of record NZ_MLYN01000013.1, on the reverse strand, counting down.
GACACGGTGGCGTAGTACAGGCGCGGCGCGCCGGGCGGTTCGGCGGCGAGTGCGGCGGGTGCCGGTTCGATCCGCGGCACCGGTCCGGCCGGGGTGTCGCCGCCGGGGTCCAGGGCCGCCGAGACGAGCAGCATCCGCGCGGCCACCCGGTCGCCGAGCCCGCTGACGGACTCGGCCGGCGCGGGTCCGAGTGCGGTGAGCGGGGGTTCCAGCAGGCGTTCGGAGCCCCACAGGGTGTGGTGGCCGGCCATCAGCGTGGCCTGCCAGTCCACATGGCGCGGTACGGTCCCGCCCTGTGGCCCGCCGAAGGGCGCCTGTTCGCACTGGAACTGGGCGTAGGCGGACTCGGCGAGGACGATCGCGCGTTGCAGCGAGCGGTGTCCCGGTGCCCCGGTCGGTGCGTTCGCGGCGCCGGTGCCCGCCACGGTGGCACCGGTCGCGACGACGATCTCGGCCGCCCGGCGCAGGAGTTCGGCCGCGGCGCGGTGCATCTCGTGATGGGCGCCGCGGGGCCAGGCGAGCACGCCGAAGACAGCTCCGATCGCGCTGCCGATCAGCACGTCCAGCAACCGTTCCTCCGCCAACTGCCAGGTTGGTTCGGCGAGTTGGGCGAATACCAGGGCCACGAGCACGGTGAACAGTCCCTGCGCCCAGCCGACGCCCTTGACCGGCCCCACCGTGAAGGCGAACAGCATCCAGGCCGGCAGGACGACGGCGTAGACCGCGGTGTGGGTGCCGGCCAGGGTCAGCGCCCCGGCGGTGACCAGGGCTCCGGCGAGCGTGCCCACGAGGGCCGCGCGGATGGTGCTCCAGGTCTCGCCCATGGTGGTCCGGGTGAGGCTGAGGGTCGCCAGCATGGCCCAGAATCCGTGGGGCAGCGTGTCCACCCCGGCGACGAGCCGGGCGGCGGTCAGGGCCAGGGCGATACGGACCGCGTTCTGGAAGAACACCGACCGGCGACCGGCGTGATGGCACACCCGGTGCCACCACAGCACGGGTGCCCGGCTCCTGGCGTACCAGTAGCGGCTCTGCCCGGTCTCCACCGGCGCGTGCCGGCCGTGCACGGCCAGATCGGCGGCCGTGCCGAGAGCGAGGGTGGCGTCGGCGATCTCCAGCACGGCCGCGTGCCGGCGCAGCACTGCGGGCGGAAGGTCCGGTGGCGCGGCACCGGGGGCACATGCCGCGGAGGCCGCCGCCACGCGGGCGCGTGCGGCGGCCAGTTCCGTGTACGGCGTCACCGGCGACTGCCCGGTGTGCAGACAGGTCGCGGCCGCCGCGGCCAGCCCCGCCACCGCGCGCAGGACGGAGATCACCTCGGGGCCGGGCCGCCCGTCCGGCGCGCCGGGCAGGTCGGCGAGGCGGCTGAGAAGGGTGCGCGCGGCGAGGCCGGTGTGGGCGAGGGCGCGGTCGCGCACCCCCGGCCCGGCCGGGCGTTCCGCCGCCGGCACGGACAGGGACCGCAGCGTCCGGCCGGCCTCGCGGGCCAGGCCGACGTCGGTGTCGGTCAGGGTGTGGGGCGCGGTGGCGAGGAGCGTGGCGCAGTGCGCGGCCACGCGTGCGGCGTGGGCGGCCCGCTCGCGGTACGGCGGCGGGGCTGGCTCGGGGAAGAGCAGCGCCTCGGCGGCGACGAGCAGGACGAGCCCGGTCGTCGTACCGGCCAGGCGCTCGGCGAGCGTGCCGGGCGCGTAGGGCGGGAACGACGGGAGGATGTAGAGGAGTTGCAGGCCCGGGGCGGCTCCGGCGAGGCGTGGTCCGCCGACGGCGGCGAAGGCCAGCGCGAAGCCGACCGCGAGCATGCCGACGACGGCGCTCCAGGTCCGTACCGACAGCCAGGTGCCGATGACGACCAGCAGCCAGCACACCGGCAGCAGCCGCAGTACCAGCGCGGCCCGCTGCCGCCCGGTGCCGGGGATCCTGGCGAGTCCGCCGAGGGCCACGGCGGCGAACAGGGCGTAGGTGGCTCCGACCGGGCGGTCGAGGCCGTAGCGGAAGAGGTAGAACCCGGCCGCGGCGACCAGCGTCACACGGACCGCCCGTCGGCCCGAGGCTGCGTAGTCCGCCAGGGCGTGGCGGGAAGGGACTCGACGGCCCACGCCTCCAGAATCGCCCCGCGCCGGTCCCCCGGCATGTCGCGACCGCTCCGGCGCACCGGCGGGCCGGGCGTCAGCCCGGGACGAAGCGGACCGGCGTGCCCGCCGCGGCCTGGGCGGCCGCCGCGAGGGCGGGTTCCGCGACGACGCCGACGACCGGGTAGCCGCCGGTGGTCGGGTGGTCGTGCAGGAACACCACCGGGCGGCCGTCGGGGGGCACCTGCACGGCGCCGAGCACCATGCCCTCGCTGGGCAGTTCACCGCCCGGCACGCGTGCCAGCGGCGGCCCCTCGGTGCGCAGGCCGATACGGTTGCTGTGCTGCGAGACGCGGTACGTCGCCGAGGTGAGGGTGCGCAGCGCTGCGGCGGTGAACCAGTCGGCGCGGGGGCCGAGCCGCAGTGGGAGCGTCAGTTCGGCGGGCGGCGCGGGCCAGGGGGCGAGGTCGGTGCGGGGCGGGTGCGGGACGGCGGCGCCGAGCGGGAGGACGTCACCGGCACGCAGCGGGTCCGGGCCCAGTCCGGAGAGCAGGTCGGCCGAGCGGCTGCCGAGGACGGGCGTGACGGCGATCCCACCGGGGACGGCGACGTAGGAGCGCACGCCCGCCGTCACGGCACCCACGTCGAGGACGGCACCCGCGGGCACCCGCACGGGTGCCCCCCAGGCCGCCGCCCGTCCGTCGACGGTCACCGGGCAGGGCGCGCCGCCGACCACGACGGTCACGGCGCGGTCGGGGCGCAGGGCACAGCCGGTGAGGGTGGTCTCCAGTGCGGCCGCGTCGGGGGTGTTGCCGAGCAGCCGGTTGGCCAGGACCAGTGCGGGGGCGTCCAGGGCACCGGAGCGGGGGACGCCGAGGTGGGCGTGGCCGCGCCGGCCGGCGTCCTGGACCGTGGTGAGGGCGCCGGGGCGTACGACGGTGAGCGTGCCGGTCACGCCGTACCGCCGCCTTCGGCGACGAACCGGACGCGCGTGCCCGGTGTGAGCAGGGCGGGTTCCGCGCGGGTGAGGTCCCACAGCCGGGCCGGGTCGGACATGGTGCCGATCAGCTGCCAGCCGCCGGGCGTGGCACGCGGATACACCGCGCTGTACGGACCGGCCAGGGCGACCGCGCCGGCCGGGACGCGGGTGCGGGGCGTGTCGTGGCGCGGGACGTGCAGTTCGGCCGGCAGCCCGGTGAGGTATCCGAAGCCGGGGGCGAATCCGCAGAAGGCGACGCGGTAGGTGGCGGCGGAGTGCCGTGCTGCGACCTCGTCGACGCCGACCTGCCAGAGGTCGGCCACCCGGGCGAGGTCGGGGCCGTCGTAGCGCACGGGGATCTCGACGGCCTCCCCGTCGTCGGCGGTGCGGGCGGGTACCGTCCAGTCGGCGAGGCGGCGGGCGAGTTCCGCGGGGCGCGGCACGCCGTCGAGCAGGACGGTCCGTGCACCGGGCACGATCTCCTCGACGGGCAGGGTGCCGGCCGCGCGGCGCCGCAGCAGTTCGGCGTGGAAGGCTCCGGTGCGCTCGGCGTCCGGGAGTTCGACGAGCAGGGCGTGCCGTCCGGCGGGGCGCACGGTGAGGAGCCGGTTCCCGGTCATGCGAAGGCCCCGACCTCGACCCCGGCCGCGTCGAGGGCCGCGCGCACGCGGGCCGCGATCCGGGCGGCACCCGGGGTGTCGCCGTGCACGCACAGGGAGCGGGCGGCCACGGCGACGCTCGTCCCGTCCACGGCCTGGACCGCGCCGTCCAGGGCGAAGGCGAGCGAGCGCCGGACCACCTCGGCCTCGTCGGTGACCACGGCGTGGGGCTCGCGGCGCGGCACGAGCGTGCCCCCGGGGGTGTAGGCGCGGTCCGCGAAGGCCTCGGGTACGGCGGTGAGGCCCGCGTCCGCGGCGGCGGCGAGCAGCCGCGACCCGGGCAGGCCGAGCACGGGCAGCGCCCCGTCGGCCAGTCGGACACCCGCGACCACGGCGGCGGCCTGTTCGGCGTCGTGCACGGTGCGGTTGTAGAGGGCGCCGTGCGGCTTGACGTACGCCACCTCGGCCCCGGCGGCCCGGGCGAAGACGCGCAGCGCCCCGATCTGGTAGGCCACCTCGGCCTCGAGTTCGTCCGCGGGGACGTCCATGGCGCGCCGGCCGAAACCGGCCAGGTCGCGGTAGGACACCTGGGCGCCGATCCGTACGCCGCGCCCGGCGGCGAGGTCGCAGATGCGGCGCATCACGGAAGGGTCTCCCGCGTGGAAGCCGCAGGCGACGTTGGCACTGGTCACGACGGCGAGCAGGGCGTCGTCGTCGGTGAGGGTCCAGCGGCCGAAGCCCTCTCCGAGGTCCGCGTTGAGGTCGATCACAGAGGGGAACGTAGTCGATCGTTGAACGATCCGACAAGGATTCAATCAGTCCTGGTACCAACCCTTGTTCGATCGTTGAACGATCCCCTAGGGTCCGTGCATCCGTCACGGCTCCGGACCTCCCGGATCCGCACCACCCGGGCGTCCTGCCCCGTCCCCCGCGAAGAAGGCCGCCGCATGATCGTTCTCCTCGGCGTGGTCGTGGTGATCCTCGGCTTCGTCACGCGCCGCAATCCCGTCCTCGTGGTGGGCGTCGCCGGTGTCTTCACCGGGCTGGTCGGCGGGATGGACCCGCCGGAGGTCCTCGCGGCCTTCGGCCGGTCCTTCGCCGACAGCCGCTCGGTCACCGTCTTCGCCGTCGCACTGCCCGTGATCGGCCTGCTGGAGCGCTACGGCCTGCGCGAACAGGCCCGCCGCCTCATCGGCCGGCTCACCGGGCTCAGCACCGGCCGGTTCCTCACCGTGTACCTGCTGGTCCGTCAGGTCACCGCCGCCCTCGGCCTCACCAGCATCTGCGGTCCCGCGCAGACCGTACGACCGCTGGTCGCGCCCATGGCCGAGGCCGCCGCCGAGCGCACGACGGGCGCCCAACTGCCGGAGCGCCTGCGCGAGAAGGTGCGTTCCTACGCCGCGTCGACCGACACCGTGGGCCTCTTCTTCGGCGAGGACTGCTTCATCGCCGTCGGCTCGATCCTGCTGATCACCGGGTTCGTGAACTCGACGTACCACCAGAACCTCGAACCGACCCAGCTGGCCGTGTGGGCCATCCCGCTCGCCGTCTGCGCCTTCCTCGTCCACGGTGCCCGACTCCTGCTCCTGGACCGGCAGTTGGAACGCCAGATGGCCCTCGCCCACGCCGAGCACGATCTGCCGCTGCCGAAGGGAACCGACAAGTGATCAAGGTCGAATGGCTCTACTGGCTGGTGGGCCTCGTCTTCGTCGTCATGGCCGTGCAGATGGCCGCCGACCGCAGCAACCCCAGGCGGTGGACCTCCGCCGCCTTCTGGGGCCTGCTCGGACTCACCTTCCCCTACGGCACCGGAGTCGCCAACGCCACTGCGCACAACGGCGGTCGGACCCTGCCCGCCGAGCCGCTCGGCGTCGCCGTCCTCGCCCTCATCGTGCTCGCCGGGTTCAACTTCCTCGGCAAGGGCGAGCCCGTCACCAGCACTGCTGCGGAGCGCGAGGCCTCCGCGACCCGGCTCGGCAGCAGGATCTTCATCCCCGCGCTGACCATCCCGCTCGTCGCGATCGTGTGCGCTTCCGTGCTCGACACCTCCGGGCTGTTCGAGACGGGCAAGGCCACCCTGATCGGACTCGGGGTCGGCTGTCTGGTCGCCCTCGTGGTCGGCATGCTGGTCACCGGCGAGCGCAGGCTGTCGGTGCCGCTGCACTCCGGCCGCTCCATGCTGGAGGCGATGGGCTCCGCCCTGCTGCTGCCCCAGCTCCTCGCCGTGCTCGGCTCGATCTTCGCGCTGGCCGGAGTCGGCACGCAGGTCGGCAGGATCGTGCACGACATCCTGCCCGACAACTCCAAGTACCTTGCCGTGGCGGCGTACTGCGCCGGCATGTTCCTGTTCACGGTGGTCATGGGCAACGCGTTCGCCGCGTTCCCGGTGATGACCGCGGCGATCGGCTGGCCCGTCCTCGTCGAGCAGATGCACGGCAACGAGGCGGCCGTCCTCTCGGTCGGCATGCTGGCCGGCTTCGCGGGGACCCTGTGCACACCGATGGCCGCCAACTTCAACATCGTCCCGGCCACCCTGCTCGAACTGAAGGACCAGTACGGCCCCATCAAGGCCCAGCTCCCGACGGCGCTGCCGCTGCTGGTCTGCGCCACGGTGATTATGGCGCTGTTCGCGTTCTGACGTGCCGACGACGTACCGATGCCGTGCCGATGCCGTGCCGACCGCAGACGAATCGCCCGATGGAGGAAGTGCCATGACCCGCGTGCTCATCACCGGCTTCGCCCCGTTCGACGGCGCGCGCGTGAACCCGTCCTGGCAGGCGGCCTCCCTCGTGGCCGCCGAGCCGCCCGCCGGGCTCACGGTCACCGCCGCCGAACTGCCGTGTGTCTTCGGCGAGTCCGTCACGGTCCTGTACGACACCGTCCGCGCGGCCGACCCCGAGCTGGTCGTCTGCCTGGGCCAGGCGGGCGGCCGCCCCGGTGTGACGGTCGAACGCGTCGCCGTCAACCTCGACGACGCGCGCATCCCCGACAACGCCGGCCACCGGCCCGTCGACGAACCCGTGGTCCCGGGCGGCCCCGCCGCCTACTTCTCGTCGCTCCCTGTAAAGGCCTGCGTCGCCGCCCTGCGCACGGCCGGCGTGCCCGCCGCCGTCTCGCACACCGCCGGTACGTTCGTGTGCAACCACGTCGCCTACGGTCTGGCCCACCTCATCGCCACCGAACTCCCGCACGTCCGAGGCGGTTTCGTCCATGTCCCATGGGCGCCGGAGCAGGTCACCGACGGCAGCGCCCCGGCCCTGGAACCCGCCACGGTCGCCCACGGCCTGCGCGCATTGCTGGTCACCGCGGCCGCCACCCCCGCGGGCCAGGACCTGAAGGTCTCCGAGGGGGCCACCCACTGACTCCGCTCACCACACACAGCCGCCTTGGCCCGCTCAGATGCCGAACGGCGCGGCGTAGCGGACGGTGCCGGCGGGCAGGGGGTGACGTGTGTCGAGGGCGAGGGCCATCAGGGCGTCGTCCGGGACGTCGATGCTCAGGCCGATCCCGTGGGCCGAGGCGCGGGTGAATCCGAAGCGCGGGTAGTAGTCCGGGTGGCCGAGGACGACCACATGGCGCTCACCCCGCTCCCGGGCGGCCCGGAGCACGGCCTGGACCGCGGCGGAGCCGGCGCCGGTGCGCTGCCGGTCGGGACGTACGGCGACGGGTGCCAGGCACAGCGCCGGGACGTCGCCGATGTGGCAGCGGGTCAGCAGGGCGTACCCGGCCGGTGTGCCGCTGTCGCCGGCGGCGACCACGGACAGCCCGTCGATCCACGCGGGATCACCCCGCAGGGCGTCCACCAGGTCGGCCTCCTCGGCGGTGGGAAACGCGGAGAGGTTGATCTCGCGGACGGCAGGGATGTCGGCGCCGGTCTCGGCGCGGGTGGTCCAGTGGTGCGGCATGAGGGACGGGGGCTCCGTTTCCCGGTGGGGTCCGTACGAGCGGAGCGCCGACCGCCGCCGGGAGGGCGGGGCTGCCCGGAACGCTCCGAAATGAGCTCTTGACGTCCGGAATGCAAGCACACGGCGCCCGCGCACGGCCACTCTTTTACGTACGGACCCCACGCCCTCCTTCACAAACGCTTCCCCGGCGCCCGCTAGGCCGTGAGCAGCGGGCGCAGCGCGCCGGTGCGGAGCCGGTCCACCAGGGGCGGCGCGAACCGGCGCGCCGCGAGCACCGTGACGAGAGCGACCACGCTGCCGACCAGGGCGCCCACGGCGACGTCGTGCGGATAGTGGGCGCCGACGTAGACACGCGAGGCCCCCATCACGACGGCCGCGAGCAGAGCGACGGAACCGAGCCACCTGCCGATGAGCAGGAGCGCCACCGCGAAGGCGAAGGCGACGGTGGTGTGGTTGCTGGGGAAGGCGTAGTCGTCGGGGGCCGGGCACGCTTCGATGAGGAAGTCGTGGGGCAGCGCCCGGCACGGCCGGGGCTCCTCGAAGACCATCTTGATCCCGCTGTTCACCACATAGGCGAGGACGACGGCGAACGGCGCGGCCAGCACGGCGGCCATCGCGGTGCTCCCCTGCCCACGGGCCCGCCACCAGGCGACCAGCAGGAGCAGCGCGAAGATGCCGGTGCCGTACGCGCTGTACGCGGCCGCGGTCCCGTTCAGCCAGTGCGTATGGCGGGCGAAGTCGGTGACGTCGGTGTAGAGGCCACCGTCTATGGCCGCGCCGTCGAGTGCCTGGGCGGTCGGGGAGGAAGTCGTCATCGAGCGGATCTCCGGGGCCGTGGTGCGCGTGCGGCGCGCTCCGGGGAACGTGCCGCGGCACTGAGTGGACGTAAAGATGACTCGTGGACGTACGCAACATGAACGTCTACAAGTGAGTAGACGTTATCAGGTGGAGATCGGTTCGCTCACCGGAAGATCCCTACGCGCTGGGCGACGTCCGTGCGCAGGACCACGCGGCGCCCGTGCAGCTCGCCCCGCTCCAGCCGGGCGTGCACCGCACCGGCCGCGTCGAGCGGGAGGATTTCGGTGCGGCGCGCCCGCAGGACACCCCGGCCGAGCAGGTCGTTGATGTACCTGGCGGCCTCGGCGAGCTCGCCGGTGGTCGCGTGGGAGATGACGAATCCGACGACGGAGCGGTCGTTCATGTACAGGGCCCCGGCGGGCAGCACGGGCCGGGTGCCGGCACCGGCCAGCAGCACGACGCGACCCCGCCGGGCGAGCAGCCCGACGGAGGTCTCCAGATCGTTGACGCCCGCCGTGTCCAGGTAGAGGTCGACGCCCGCCGGCGCGGCGCCCCGGATCGTCCCGGCCAGGTCCGGATCGCGGTAGTCGAAGACCTCGGCCGCGCCCGACTCCGCGCAGTACGCCGCGTCCCGCGCGCCGGCCGTCGCGAGGACCCGGGCGCCGGCCCGCGCCGCCATCGCCACCAGGGCACTGCCCACGTTGCCCGCGGCCCCGGCGACCAGCACGGTCTCGCCCGCGCGCAGCCGCCCGTGCACGAACAGCGCGAGGTAGGCGGTCGCCGCCGGATGGACGACCGCGACCGCGGTGTCCGCATCGACGCCGTCGGGCAGGTGGTACAGCCGGTCGGCCGCCACCACCGCCCGCTCCGCCGCCGCGCCCTGGCGCCCCTCGTGCCCGAGGCTGTTGCACCACACCCGGTCCCCGGCCCGGAATCCGGTGACGCCGGGCCCCGTCTCGGCCACCGTCCCGACCAGGTCGCGACCGACGACGAACGGGAAGGTCAGATGGGTCGGGAAGAGCCCCGAGCGGACGAGGGTGTCGACGGGGTCGACCGCCGTGGCCCGCACCGCCACCAGCACGTCGGTGGGACCGGGCACCGGCGCGGGAATCTCCCCGTACCGGATGACGTCGGCGGGACCCAGCTCCTGGATGTACGCGGCACGCACACCTCACATGGTCGCACCCCGGCCCGCCCGGCGAAGGACGAGAGAACTCAGTGTCATGCCGGTCGCGCCGATCCACAGGGTCGTCCCGGCTCCCCACAGCGCACCGGAGACCCCGCCCAGCACTCCGCCCAGCGGAACGCCGCCCCAGGACACGAACCGGGCCGTGGCGTTCATACGGCCCAGGAGCCGGTCCGGGGTGAGGGCCTGCTGGAGGCTCGACTGGGACACCACGCGGACGACACCGCCCAGGGAGAGCGCCGCGAGCCCGACAGCCGCCGCGTACAGGCTCCAGCCCGGCCGCGCGTGCGGCATCAGGGCGGTCGGCGGACAAGTGACCAGCGGCGCGAGCCAGATCACCCGCCCCTGTCCGAGCCGCCGTGCGCTCGCGCGGGCCACGAGGGCACCCAGCAGCGCGCCACAGCCCATCCCCGACAGGACGAGGCCGATCCCGAGGGGACCGAGACCGATCGTCCGCTCCAGGAAGACCAGGAGCATCGTCTGGTACAGGACCAGGAAGAAGTTGAACATCGCGTCTCCCGCGATGGTCGCGCGCAGGACCGGCTGCCCGAGGACGAAGGTCAGCCCCTCCCTGATGTCCCGCGCCAGAGGTCGTCTCCCGACCGCCTCCAACCTCTCCTCCCGTCTGCGGATACCGGTCGCGAGGAGCCCCGACGCGGCCATCCCCGCCGAGCTCGCCAGCAGCGCGGCGGGGGCTCCCGCCCAGCCGACCAGCGGCCCCGCCACCGCCGGTCCGCCGATGCCGGTCACCGACCGGACGGCCGAGAGTCGCGCGTTTCCCTCGACCAGGTTGTCCCGTCCCACCAGCTGCGGGAGATAGCTGACGTAGGCGACGTCGAAGAAGACGGTCAGCAGTCCATGCAGCAGGGCGGCCGTGCAGAGCCACTCGATCGTGAGCAGGCGGGCCCACCACGCCGCCGGAATCGACAGGAGGATCAGCGCGCGCACCAGATCGGCGGCGATCATCACGGGCCGCTTTCGTATCCGGTCCACCCACGCACCGGCCGGCAGTCCGATCAGGAGCGAGCCCACCGTGGTCGTCCCGGTCAGCAGTCCGACCTGTAATTCATCGGCGTGCAGCGCTGTGATCGCGACCAGCGGCAGCGCCAGGAAGACGATGCGGTCGCCCAGCTGTCCGAGGGCGGTTGCGGCGAAAAGGCGCCCGAAATCAGGATCACGCAGCAGACCGGGCCGCGAGGGAGTTCCCTTCGGTATCACCTGTTGCACCGCTCGACGCCGAATTCGTACACCACGGCCCGACGCGCGTCCGGTATGACGATGTCGGCGGTTTCCACCGGGCGGCCGTCGGCGGCGTGGAGGGTCCGCTCTATCCGGAGCACGAGGTCTCCGGCGCTGATGCCCAGCAGGTTCGCCTGTGCCGGGGTGGCGCGGGCCGGGCGCGGCATCTCGACCACGGTGTCGACGACGACCCCGATGGAGCGCATGCGCTCGGGCACACCCTTCCCCGCGAGCGGGCCCGTCTCGGGCAGCACGATCGGCGTTCCGCCGGTGAGGGCCATCGGTTCCCAGGACTCGGAGAGCTGGACGGGATGCCCCTCGGCGAGGAACTCGTAGCGCGTGGTGACACAGAGGTCTCCGGGGCGTATGCCGAGCCGCTCGGCGATGGCCTCGGGGGCGGGCACCCGCACCTGGCTGTCCGCGTCCCAGGCGTCGGCCCGGCCCCGCTCGCGCAGATCGGGGTATACCCCCGCGTACGAACCGGCGGGGCGGGGTGAGCCGCCCGGGCGTTCATGGTGCCGCGAACGGACCAGCCGCAGCCGCTCGCGCGGTGTGCGCACATAGGTGCCCGATCCCGCGCGCCCTTCGAGCAGTCCTTCGGCGATCAGCCGGTCCATGGCCCGCTGCACGACATTGCGTCCGACCCTGTACTCCTCGGCAAGCCGTGCCCGGGAGGGCAGGCGTTCACCGACGTCCCACTCCCCCGAGAGAACGCGGGCGTGCAACACGTCGGCCAGCGCACGGTACGGCGCTTCTCGGGGCATGGGCGACTCTCCAGCGGTGATTCCAGGCGGAGTTGAGAAGCTAGTGCACCGCGGGAAAGCTACTGGAGCAGAAACACGCTCGGCGCTCGCGCCTCAGCGTCCGCGTTCCGCGCCCTCGGCGCCGAGGACCCAGGCACCGAAGGCCGCGCCGGTGGTCTCGAAGTCGAAGATCACATGGGACGCGGCGGTGTTGACGTCCCGCCAGAAGCGCTGGAGGGGGTCCGCCTCGAAGTGGGACGTGGTGCCGCCGGCCTTGAAGATCCGGTCGACGGCCGACACCAGAAGTCCGACAGCCAGCGCGAGGTCCCGCGGGCCGCGCACCGCCGCCTCGCCCTCCCGGGCCTGCTCGGTGCCGTCGGCGACCCGGGCGGCCCGCTGCATGAGGAGCTCGGCCGCGTCCACCTCGCCGGCCGAGCGGGCCAGCTCGATCTGGACCGGCGGCTTCTCCCGCACCGGGGCGCCGCGCCGGTCGACCCGCCGCATGGTCTGCTCGCCGCCCACACGCAGCGCCCCGCGGGCGGCACCCAGCACGGGAACGGCGAGGGGCAGGGCGTTCAGGGCGTCCACGGGGACGGTGTGGCAGCGGGCCACGGAGGCGGTCGCCCGGCCCGCGTTGATGTCGAACCTCGACAAGGTCCGGTGCTCGGGCACGAACACGTCGTCCAGGGCCATGGTGTCGCTGCCGGTCCCGCGCATGCCCATCGTGAACCAGGTGTCCCGCACGATGACGTCCGTCCGCGGCACCGCGAAGAACCGCACCTCGGGGCGACCGTCGGGGCCCGTCCGGCCGTCGGGTACGGCGGAGCAGGCGAAGACCCAGTCCGCGAAGCGCACCCCGCTGATGTACCGCCACTCGCCGGTCAGCCGCCAGCCACCGGAGGCCGGCTCGGCCTTGCCGGCCGGCATGAGCGCGCCCGCCATCAGGGCGTTCGGGCCGTCGGCCCAGATCTCGGCCTGTCCCTCCAGCGGCAGGAAGGCCCCGTAGCGGGCCGCGTACGCGGACAGCGAGGCGCCCCAGGCCGCAGAGGCGCAGCCCTGGCCGACCAGCGTGACCGCCGCGGTCATGTCGGCGAAGCGGCCGTCCGCACCACCGTGGGCCGCGGGGACGAAGTGCCGGGCGAACCCGGCCTCCCGCACCGCCTCGACCGCCTCGGGCGCGAGCCGCCGGGCGGCCTCCGTCTCCTCGGCGCACCGCGCCGCGATCTCCGCCACGCGCGGCGCGCCGGCGACGACGTCCGCCACCAGCGGCCGCTCGGCCGCGATCGTCGTTGTGCTGTCGCTGAGCATGCTGTTCGCCACCTCCACTGGGGGATGGCGGCAGTCTCTCCGGCGCAGCCCACGAGAGGCCGCACCCGAGCCCGGGACCGGCCCGTCGATCACCCGACTGGCTTCACATCACACCGCGGCTCCGGGGGCCGCACCGCTCGCCAAAATACCCCCCGGGGTACCCGTGCTACTGTCGACGATATACCCCTGGGGGTAATTCATGGACGGGAGAGGAGTACGCGATGTTCTTCGTCGACACGATCGAGGTGCCGGGGCTGGGAAACCGCACGTACCTGGCGGGCGGCGCGCACACGGCGGTGGCGGTCGACCCGCCGCGCGACATCGACCACGTGATCGCGGCGGCGGCCCGGCGCGGCGTGCGCATATCCCACGTGGTCGAGACGCACCTCCACAACGACTACGTCACCGGCGGCCTGGAACTGGCCCGGCTCACGGGCGCCGCCTACCTCGTCCCCGCCGGCGCCCGGGTCTCCTACGCGCGCGTGCCGGTGCACGACGGCGACCGCCACGACGTCGACGCCGCCGCGGGACTCGTCCTGCGCGCGCTGGCGACGCCCGGCCACACCCCGCACCACACGGCGTACGCCCTGGAGCAGGACGGCTCGGCGGTCGCGGTGTTCACCGGTGGCTCGCTCCTGATCGGCACCGTCGGCCGCCCCGACCTGGTCGAACCACGCCTGACGCGGGACCTCGCCCGGGCCCAGCACGCCTCCGCGCACCGGCTGGCCGCGGAGCTGCCGGACGAGACGGCGGTGCTGCCCACGCACGGCTTCGGCAGCTTCTGCGCGTCGAACCAGGCGGGCCGGGCGGGCGGCGACGGCACGACGACGATCGGCAAGGAGAAGGCGAACAACGCGGCGCTCGTCCGTGACGTCGACACCTTCGTCGCCGAGCTGCTGGGCGGCCTGGACGACGTCCCCGCGTACTACACGCACATGGGCCCGGCCAATGCCGACGGCCCCGCCCCGGTCGACCTGACGCCGCCCGCCGTGGCCGACGCGGACGAGATCGCCGCGCGGCTCGCCGCCGGGGAGTGGGTCGTGGACCTGCGCCACCGTGTCGCCTTCGCCGCGGGCCATGTCGCGGGCTCGTTCAACTTCGAGGCCGACGGACAGCTCGGCATGTACCTGGCCTGGCTGATCCCCTGGGGCAAGCCGGTGACCCTGCTGGCCGAGTCCGCCGAGCAACTCGTCGCCGCACAACGGCAGTTGGCCCGGGTCGGGATCGAGCGCCCGGCCGCCGCGGCGACCGGCGACCCGGCGCACTGGGTGTCCGAGGGCACGGCGCCGGCGTCCTTCCCGCGGGCCACGTTCACGGACCTCGCCGGGCGCTCCCGCGACGGCGTCGTCGTGCTGGACGTCCGCCGGGACTCCGAGCGGGGGGCCGGCGGCTTCATCGCGGGCTCGGTGCACATCCCGGTCCACACGCTGCGCGAGCGACTCGACGAGGTGCCCGCGGGACAGGTCTGGGTGCACTGCGCCGGCGGCATGCGGGCCGCCATAGCCGCGTCGCTGCTGGACGCCCAGGGCCGCGACGTCGTGGCCGTCGACGACTCCTTCGACTCGGCAGCAGCGGCCGGACTCACCGTCCGCACCACCTCATGACCGCGCGTCGCCACAGCGCACCGCACCGAGACGAGCAACAGGAACGAGAACCACGATGAGTGTCGTCGCAGGACACCCCGGCGCCCCGGACCGGCTGACCGCGCCGGAGGCCGCCGAGCGCACCGGCCACCGCGGGGCCGGCGGGAACGCCGTACTGCTGGACGTCCGCCGGTCCGACGAGTGGCGGGCGGGACACGCCCCGGGCGCCGTGCATCTGCCTCTGGGGGCGCTGGCCGCCGGGGCCGGGCTGCCCGCGTCGGCACGGGTGCGGCCGCTGGTGGTGATCCGCCGCTCCCAGGAGGCCGCCGCACTGCTGCGGGCCAGGGACCCCGACGTGGTCGGCGGGATGCAGGCCCGGGCCGGTGCAGGGCGACCGGTGGTGGGCCCGGCCGGTGCGGGCGGGACCGTCGCGTGAGCGCCGTGCTCCTCGCTCTGGCCGCCGGGGCCGCCATCGGGCTGACGCTCGGGGCGCTCGGCGGCGGTGGCAGTGTGCTGGCCGTCCCCGCCCTGATCTACCTGCTCGGATTCACCCCGGTCGCGGCCACCACGGCCGCGCTGGTCATCGTCTCCGTCACCTCGGCGACCGCGCTGTCGGCGCATGCCCGCGACGGTCATGTGCGCTGGCGTACGGGGCTGTTGTTCGCGGCGGCGGGCATCGGCCCGGCCATGCTGGGCGGGGCGCTCGCCTCCCGCCTGCCGGCGACCGTGCTGACCGTGGGCTTCGCCGTCGTGGCGGGCGCCGCCGCCCTGCGGATGATGCGCCGGCGCGCGCCCGCCGAGGAGGCGGTCGCACCGGTACGGCCGGGCCGGGCGGCGGTCGCGGGGGCCGGACTCGGCGCGGTCACCGGCGTTCTCGGCGTGGGCGGCGGCTTTCTCGCGGTCCCGGCGCTGGTGAGCGTCCTCGGGATGCGGATGCGGACGGCCGTGGGCACCAGCCTGCTCGTCATCACGGTCAACTCGCTGGCCGCGCTCGTGACGCGCACCGGTACGGCGAGCGGCCTGGACTGGGGCCTCATCGGACCCTTCGCCGGAGCTGCCGTCCTCGGCGCGTGGGACGGCAGGCGCCTGTCGGCGAAGCTTCCCGCGCGCACGCTTCAGCGGGCCTTCGCCGTGGTCCTGCTCGCGGTGGCCGGCCTCATGCTGGCCGACGCGGTGCTGTGACGGCCCGCCGCACGCGCCGGTGCGGGGACCGCCGGGAGCTCAGGCCAGGGACAGGAACAGCTTCTCCATCCGGGCGCGCATCGCCTTGGCGTCGTCGCCGTTCGTCCGGCCGGACTCGATGTCGGCCACGCACTGCTGGAGGCCGGTGGCGATGATCGCGAACCCGGCCCGGTCCAGCGCCCGCGAGGCGGCGGCCAGCTGTATGACGACGTCCTCGCAGTCCCGGCCCTCCTCGATCATCCGGATCACCCCGGAGATCTGGCCCTGCGCCCGCCGCAGCCGGTTCAGCACGGCCTTCAGGGACTCGCCCTCGAGCTCCAGCTCCATGATCAACTCCTCAACCGAATACCCCTAGGGGTAACTGTACGTCCCCCCGCGGGACGCCGACGCACAGCAGACGAACAGCAAAGGACCGACTCCGGCATGACCAGCCCCCTCTCCCCCGTCGCCCTCGGCACCGACCAGGCCGGCGCCCGGCTGCACGAGTTCACCGTCATCGACGTGCGCACCCCCGGCGAGTACGCCGCCGGCCATCTGCCCGGGGCCCTGAACATCCCCGTGGACCAGCTGCGGCGCGCACTGCCCGAGCTGCGGGACGCGGCCGAGCGCGGCGCCCTCCTCATGGTGTGCGCTTCGGGCGCCCGCTCCGGCAACGCCTGCGCGTTCCTCGCCGAGCAGGGCATCCCCGCGGCCACGCTCACCGGCGGCACCACCGCCTGGGCCGGCGCCGGACACGACCTGGACCGGCCCGTGGCCTGCGACACCCGGTCCGGCTGGGCCATGGAGCGGCAGGTGCGCCTCACCGCGGGCACGCTGGTCCTGCTGGGGCTGCTGCTCGGCCTGCTCGTCCACCCGGCCTTCGCGCTCCTGTCGGCGGGCGTCGCCGGCGGCCTGGTCTTCTCCGCCCTGACGGACACGTGCGGCATGGCGGTGGTCCTCGGCAAGCTGCCGCACAACCGGCCGCGCCCCGCCGACCTCGCCGCCACGCTCGCCGCCCTGCGCGCCCGCTGAGCCGGGGCGCCACGCGGTCCGGGCCGGTGCCGGTGAGGTCCATGGCGACGGCCGGGACACATGCGCCGCCGACCAGGGCCGCAGGGGCGCACGGCCCGGCAATGCACCGCACACGGTTCGACCATGTTTCAGGCAACGTGCGCCGTTTTCACACATCACCCACGGGCGACAGGTCACACTCGGTGGCGGAGGGGGGACGCGTGCGGCGGCGGTCGCACCATCCCGACGTGTCGCGCTGCCCGGGGGAGGGCGGCGAGCGGACCAGCAGGGGGATGCATGACGCAGTCGCTTCCAGGTCGACACCCCGCCCCCGAGCGGGCGCCGGCCGGGCGCGGGGAGCTTCCGGTCGTCGTGGTCGGGGCGGGGCCGTACGGGCTCTCCGTGGCCGCGCATCTACGTGCGGCCGGGGTGCCGGTGCACATCTTCGGGGAGGTGATGGGCAGTTGGCGGCACGCCATGGCCACCGGGATGTTCCTGAAGTCGACACCGGCGGCCACCGATCTGTCCGCACCCGGGCCGGGCGCCCGGCTCGCCGACTTCCGCCGGCTCCAGGGCGAGCCGGAACTGACCGAGCTGACGCCGATCCCGTGCGACGTGTTCGTGCGGTACGGGCAGTGGTTCCAGAAGCAGTACGTCGGTGACGTCGACCCCGCCCGGGTCGTGTCCGTCGACCGGGACGGCGCGGGTGCGGGCTGGACGGTCCGGCCGGCGGACGGGCGGGTCGTGGCCGCCCGCGCCGTGGTCGTGGCCACCGGACTGAACGGACTCGCCCACATACCCGACCAGTTGGGCCGGCTGGCCCCCGAGGGGGCCGGGCCCGGGGCGCTCGTGTCGCACACCAGCCACCACACCGACCTGTCCTGCTACGCCGGGCAGCGGGTCGCCGTGATCGGCGGCGGTCAGTCCGCGCTGGAGAGCGCCGCGCTGCTGCACGAGGCGGGCGCCGAGGTGCGGGTGCTGGTCCGGGAGAACCGGGTGCGGTGGGGGACGACACCCGTGCTGTCCCGCCCCTGGCCCACGCGCCTCGCCCGGCCGGCCTCACCGCTGGGCACCGGCTATGTGCTGGCCGCGGTGTGCAGAGCACCGCAGGCCGTACGGCAGTTGCCCGCCTCCGCGCGGCTCCTGCTGTTCCGGCGCGCACTCGGCCCCTCCGGCGGCTGGTGGTTGCGGGAGCGGGTCGAGGGCGTCGTACCGGTGCAGACCGCGAGCCGCGTCACGGACGCCGAGGTGACACCACGGGCCACGGCCGGCCTCCGGCTCACCGGGCCGCACGGTACGTCCGATCTCACCGTCGACCACGTCCTCGCGGCCACGGGATACCGGCTCGACCTGGACGCGCTGCCGTTCCTCTCCCCCGCGCTGCGACGGGAGCTGGTGTGCGTGCCGGGCTCCAGGGCCCCCGAGCTGGCGGGCACGCTGGAGTCGTCCGTACCCGGGCTGTACTTCACCGGGTCGCTCGCGGCGCCCGTGTTCGGACCCATGATGCGGTTCGTCGCCGGGACGGAGTTCGCGGCCACCCGCGTCGCCCGGGACATCCTGCGCCGGATCCGGGCCGCCCGCTGACCGCGGCAGCCGCGCGGGCCCGACGCCGGACGCTACTCCTGCCGGTCGCCCGGCCGGTGATGACAGCAGCAGAAGTGGAAGCGGGCGTGCGCGGGGCGCCCCGCCGCGTCCACGTGCGCGACCGCCTCCGCGCACTGGGCCCGCTGTGCGTCGTCGACCATCTTGTCGCTGTCGGAGGCGGCGTTGGCGAGGCCCACGCAGCACAGGGTCAGCAGCAGGGCACCGCCGGCGATGGGGAGGGTACGGCGGGGCGGGGGCGGGCCGAGCAGGGCTCGGACCCGCTGGGGCACGGCGCCGCCGGTGACGGCGAGCGCGGGCGGGGCCGACGTGCGGGAGGAGGAGGCGAGGGCGGCTCGGCCGACGGCGCGGGCGACGACCCTGCGGCTGCCGACGTGCGTCGCGGCCTCCTCGTCGGCCCAGCGCTCCAGGACGTACCCGCCCGCGTCGGCCAGGGGCCGCAGCAGCGGATTGACGGCGGCGGCCAGGCGCCAGACGGCCTGGAACAGGTGGTGCCGACGGCGCAGATGCGCGCGTTCGTGCGCCAGCAGCGCCTCGCGCTCCGCGTCGTCCAGACAGCGCAGCATGCCCCGGGAGACGACGATGCGGCCGGGCGCGCCGGGCAGCGCGAACGCCTGGGGCGCATCGGTGTCGACGACGGCCAGCTCGCCGTCGCCGGGCACACGGGCGCACTCGCGCCGGGCCCACAGGACATGGCGGACCTGCCGTACGGCGGCGAGGACGAGGGAGGCGCACCCCGCGAGCAGCACGAGGGCGCCGACGACCGCGACGGTCAGGTCGACCGGGTTCTCGGCCCGCAGGACCGGCACCGACCAGCGGCCCTCCGCCGCCACCTCGGGTATCTGGGCGATCCCGGTGAAGGCCAGCAGGGCCAGCGAGCCCGTCCAGCCGACGGTCGTCACCAGCGCCGTGCAGGCCAGGGCCCAGGCGGCGGGGCGGGGGGCGAGCCGGCGGGCCGGCCGGGGCGCGAGGACGCTCAGGACGACCGTCACGACGAGCGGGACGTAGACGCTGATCAGCACCGGCTCACTCCCCCGTCGCCTCAGTGTCCGGCGCCGTCGGGGCCGGCGTGGTCCTCGGGCCCGGACAGCAGATGCTGGAGCAACTGCTCGTCCCGCTCGGACAGTTCGGAGACGAAGCGGGTCAGCACCGCCTCGCGGTCGGAACCGCCCTCCAGGAGCGACTTCATGCGGTGCGCGGTGTGGGAGGCCTCGTCGCGGGCGGGCTCGTAGGCGTAGCCGCGGCCGGCGCGGTGCCGGACCAGCATGCCCTTGTCGTACAGCCGGGACAGGATCGTCAGGACGGTCGTGTAGGCGAGGTCGTCCGGCAGTCCCGTCAGGACCTGGCGTGCCGTCAGCGGTCCGTCCGCGGACCAGAGGGCGGCGAGCACGTTGCTCTCCAGTTCGCCGCGCGCCCGCCTGCCGGGTGTGCCGCCGTCCCTGAAGCCGTTCACCGTTCGCCCTTTCGTTGCCTTGCCGCAGTCCAGGCTACCCGGCCGTCTCCTACTAGTTGTAGGAGGTATGCTCCGGGCTTTGAACCAGGAACTACTACAACTTGTAGTTTCGTACCTTCCTTACACCTGCGCAGAGGACAGCCCATGGTCAATCCCGGACGTACGCTGCCGAGGTCCGCGCCTGCGGCCGTCCCGCCGGTGCCCCGCGACGCGGCCACCGTCCCGCGCCGCGTCGCGATCGTCTCGGCGAGCGTCGGCGCCGGCCACGACGGCGCCGCCGCCGAACTGGAGCGCCGCCTCACCGCGGACGGCTTCACCGTCGACCGGCACGACCTGCTGGACCTGCTGCCCGCCGGGCTCGGCCGAGCCGTCCGGGACGGCTACCACCGCATGCTCGTCGCCGCCCCCTGGGCCTACCAGCGGCTCT
Organism: Streptomyces sp. MUSC 14; assembly: GCF_001866675.1. NCBI lineage: Bacteria > Bacillati > Actinomycetota > Actinomycetes > Kitasatosporales > Streptomycetaceae > Streptomyces > Streptomyces sp. MUSC 14. The sequence goes on along the minus strand of NZ_MLYN01000013.1, from coordinate 26,581 downwards.
ACGCCGGAACCGAGCGCGTCGGCGGCAGCGGTCCCGCGGCGCGGGCGCTGCTGCGCGCCGCCGAGGACCGCGTGCTGCGCGCGCTGCACCCGGACGCCGGCGCGATCGTGTCCACGTACCCGGGCGCCAGCCGCGTGCTCGGCAACCTGCGGCTGGCCGGCCGCCTCACCGTCCCGGTCGCCACCTACCTGACCGACTTCTCGGTGCATCCGCTGTGGGTCGCGGACGGAGTGGACGTCCACCTCGCCGCCCACGCGGTGCCCGCGGCGCAGGCGCGCGCGGCCGGAGCCCGCGACGTGCGGGTGCGCGGGCCGGTCACCGACCCCCGCTTCCACCCCTGCGACGCGCTCGAACGCGCCCGCGCGCGGGCGCGGTTCGGGCTGCCGGAGAACGCCCCGCTCGCCCTGCTGGTCGCCGGGTCCTGGGGAGTGGGGCCGGTCCGGCAGGTCGCCCGGGAGCTGCGCGACTGCGGGGCCGCCGTCCCGGTCGTGGTCTGCGGCCGCAACGAGGCCCTGGCCCGGCAGCTGCGGGCGGACGGGATCACGTACTCCTACGGGTGGGTCGACGACATGCCCGGCCTGATGCACGCGGCGGACGTCCTGGTGCAGAACGCCGGCGGGCTGACCTCCCTGGAGGCGTTCGCCGCGGGCCTGCCCGTGGCGAGCTACCGCTGCATACCGGGTCACGGACCGGCCAACGCGGCCGCCCTGGACGAGGCGGGCGTGGCCGTGTGGATCCAGGACCCGGCCGACCTGAAGGGCGTGCTGGGCGAGCTGGTCGGCGGCCCGCTGGGGCAACGGCAGCGCGAGGCCGGACTCGCGCTGTTCGCGCCCGGTCCGGCCGACGGCCCCGCGGCCGAGATAGCCCGCCTCCACCACCCGGGCCCGCCGCCCCCGCCGCCGGGACCGGGCCGACGGCGGCGATTGCGCACCCGGCGGCTCGCGGTCACCGGCGCCGCGGCCTGCGCGGTGTGGGCATGCGCCGTCGGAACCGGGGTCGTGACGACCTATGACGGACCCGCGCTGATGCACACCCTGGGCCATGGCCTCGACCTGGACCGGCCCGCGCCGGCCTTCACCGAGGAGGGGCACCACTCGTGACGAGCTCCAGCCCGCTGCGCACGGCCGCGCTGGCCGCACTGCCCGCCGCCGCACTCGCCGCGGTCCACTGCGCGCCCGTCGTCTCCACCTTCGGACCCCTGCGCAACCGCACCATGCCGCGCCTGTCCGGCCGGGGCCGCGCGGACCACGTCGCCCTCACCTTCGACGACGGACCCGACCCGCTGTCCACCCCGTTCTTCCTGCGGCTGCTCGACCGGCGCGGGGTGCGCGCCACCTTCTTCCTGCTGGGCAACGAGGCGCACCGCTCCCCCGGTGTGGTGCGCGAGATCGCGGCGGCCGGCCACGAGATCGGTGTCCACGGCTGGCGGCACCGGCCCCTGCTGCTGCGCGGCCCGCGCGCGACGTACGACGACTTCGCCCGTGCCCGCGACACGGTCGCCGACATCACCGGAACGCTGCCGACGCTCTTCCGGCCGCCGTACGGGGTCATGTCCACCGCCGCCCATGTGTCGGCCCGGCGCCTCGGGCTCACGCCCGTGCTGTGGACCTGCTGGGGCGAGGACTGGACGGCACGGGCCACACCCGATTCGGTCCACCGGACGGTGACCGCGGACCTCGACGGCGGCGGCACGATCCTGCTGCACGACTCGGACTGCACCTCGGCCCCCGGCGCCTGGCGCTCGGCCCTCGGCGCGGTGCCCCGTATCCTCGACACCTGCGCGGAGCGGGGCTACGAGGTCGGCCCGATCCGCGATCACGGGTGGCCGGGCCTCGCCACGGTGCCCGACGTTCACCCTGCCGATGCCGGTGCCCCGGGCCGCTCCGGCCGTTAGACACCGGGAACGCCGCAGCGCGCGCCACTCGTCCCGATCAGTATCAGTTCACGGATCAACTACATGCTTCGCATGCTTGTCGTCACCCTCATGGAGGCTCGGGGTCTATGACCACACCCACGCATCTCGCCGCGCAGCTGGCCGTCAACGTCCTGGACGCCCATTCGCTGCTGGCCGCGTTCGGCGTCCTCGGCGTCGGCGTGGTGATGTTCGCCGAGACAGGGCTGCTCATCGGCTTCTTCCTGCCCGGGGACACGCTGCTGTTCACCGCGGGCCTGCTCTGCACGGGCTCGTCCGACCAGAGCCTGCACCTCTCGCTCGGTCCGCTGCTGGTCTCGGCCGCGGTCGGCGCGCTGGCCGGCGCCCAGGTCGGGTATCTCCTCGGCCGCAAGGCGGGCGGGGCCCTGCTCGCCCGCAGCCGCTCGAAGCGACTGCAGGAGGGTGCGCAGCGGGCCGAGGAGCTGCTGGAGCGGTACGGACACGCGAAGGCCGTCGTCCTGGCCCGTTTCGTACCGGTGGTGCGGACGGTGCTCAACCCGATGGCGGGCGCCCTGGGTGTGCCGGTGCGGACGTTCACCGTCTGGCAGGTCGCCGGCGGGCTGGTGTGGAGCCTCGGCCTCACGCTCGGCGGATACGCGCTCGGGTCCTCGATCCCGAACGTCGACCGCTATCTGCTCCCGCTGGTCGCCCTGATCGTGGTCCTCTCCCTGATCCCGCTGCTCGCCGAGGTCCTGCGGGCCCGCCGGGCGACACGCACGCAGGAGGAGCGCTGACCGCTGCGCACGAGCAGCGCGAGGCGCCGTCCGCGGGTCCGTCGTGCCTCGTCGAGCGTCTGCGGGGGTGCCGGCTGTTCTCAGCCTGCTCTTACTCCCGGGGGCGAAGCTGGTGAGCACCGGGGCCGGCACCCGGCCTCCGGGACGGAAGGAGCAGGACATGTCCGGCTTCCGCCACGGGCTTCTTCCCCGCGTGCTCGTTCCCCTGGCGGCCGTCGGGCTGCTGTCCGTGGGCATGGCCGCACCCGTCGCCGCGGCCGGGCCGGCCCACCGGGTGGACTGCCGGGTCACCCGATGCGTCGCCCTGACCTTCGACGACGGACCGACGCCGTACACGGCCTCGATCCTGGACACACTGCAACGAGCGCACGTCCTGGCCACGTTCTTCCTCATCGGGCCGCACGCGCTGCGCTACCGGGCGGACGTGCTCAGGGAGTACCGCTCCGGGGACGCGATCGGCGACCACACCGTCACGCACCCGCATCTCACCCGCCTCCCGCTCGCCCGGATCGAGTACGAGATCGGCACCGCCGCACGGCAGATCGCCTCCGTCACCGGGCAGCGGCCGACGCTGTTCCGGCCGCCATTTGGGGCGTGGGACGCGCGGGTGCGGGCGGCAGCCGCCGCGGAGGGTATGTCGGTGATCATGTGGAGCGTCACCGCCCGGGACTGGAAGTTCCACGATCCGCCCGTCATCGAGCACCGGGTGCTGAGCCTGGTACGGCCGGGAGCGATCGTCGTCCTGCACGACCGGTACGCCACGACCCCGCCGGCCGTCCCCACGATCGTCCGCGCACTCCGGGCCCGCGGCTACCATCTGGTCACGGTCCCCCAACTGTTCGGCCCAGCAGCAGACCTGAGTCCCGGACGGGTCTATCACCACGGTCCCTGGCTACCACCCGCAACCACGCGGTCGACCGGCGAGTGACCCCGTCGCGCGCGGCCCGCTCGACGTTCCGCACACCCGGCCCGACGTGGCCGCCCGGCACTCCGCCCCACCCCGAGGCACTGGCCCTCGTCCGGCCCCGCTGCGGGAGTCCGGGCAGCTCACCCGGTTCCGGACGGCGTCCGCCGATCTGGACGGGATCCTCTTCGCCGGGATCCGAAGAGCCCTGGTCGCGGCACCACTCCCGGTCCCGATCGACCGGCACGCGGTCGGGCGGCGCGCCTCCACGAGAACGCGGGCACCCCTGCCCGTGCCGTCCACACTCCCCTCGACCACGCCGTGCGCCACGAAGACAACAAGATCCACTTCGCCGGGAGGCCCGGAGCCCGGCGCCACCCCCAGCCCCGACCGACCGGCACACGGTCAGGGCGGCGCGCCTGCGCGAGAACGCGAACACCCCCGCCCGCGCCGTCCACACTCCCCTCGACCACGCCGTGCGCCAGGAAGGCAGCCGCGTGGCCGGCGCCCGGTGTCCCGGATTCCGGCCGCGAGGACGTCTTCGGCCGCTCCGGCCGCTCGGCTCGGGGCTACTGCGGAGCGGCCGGGCCGGCGGTGCTGCGCAGGGTGCTGATCATCTCCTGGACGACCGGGCCGGCCGGCGGCCGCAGGCGCTCCCCGCCACTGTGGGTGAAGAGGCGCTCAAGGACCGAGTCGGAGGCGAAGTCGCGCAGGTGCTCGGGGAGTTGAAGGGTGTTCTGCCGGGCGATCGGATTGATCTGGACCTGCTCGAACCACCGGACCAGCGTCTGCCAGGACTCCGGATCGACGCTCAGCGTGTGGAAGAAGCCACGGTGCAGCGTGCGGATGATGAGCAGCACCGCCAGTTGGAGGCGGTATTCCCGGTCGATCCGGCCGGCCGGCAACTGGGCGCGGGAGACGGCCAGTGCCATGTTGAAGACGTTGACGTAGCGCTTGAGCCGGCGCGGATTGGCGCCCAGGCCGCGCTGGAGCAGCTCCCAGAAGAGGGGGTCGTCCGCCAGCTCCGAGACATAGGGCCTGAAGGCCTCGCGGAGGGTGCCGAACCCCACGTCCGGCAGGAAGAACGGCAGTTGGACGATCTTGTCGAGGTAGGCCATGCCGGAGGCGACGTCGGCCGGCGCCCCTTTGAGGGACTCGCCGAACTTGTTGGTGGCGATCGCCGCCAGTACGTCCACGTCCATGGCGAGGACGAAGACACACTGCGAATGGGCCAGAAAGAGCTTCAGCGACTCCAGCACCGTCATCGCCGACTCGGGGGTGCAGCGGTCGAGGTCGTCCACGAAGACCACCAGCCGCCCGTCCTCGCCGACGAACTCCCGTACGGCATCGGCGAAGTCGGTCTCGAAGTGGTTCACCTGCCGGTACTGCTCCGCGTCGCCCTCGGACAGGCCCTTGAGCAGGTCGTCGACGTCCTCGCGCCTGATGACGCCGCCGGTGCCGAGCGCCGCCGCGGTGCCCAGGCCGGCGCGGATCGAGAGCCAGGTCGCGGCCTTGGCGAGCCGGACGGCCTTGTCCCGGAGGGTCGGCACCTGCTCCATCTCCGCGAGGACGGTGTGCAGCAGCGCGGCCCAGACCTCGACCTTGCGGTCGTACTTCCAGGGGTTGAACCAGATCGTCCGGGTGCGGCCGGCCTCGAACCGCCGCTCCCACAGCCGCAGGAAGCTCGACTTGCCCGCACCCCAGGAGCCGAACACGCCGACGGTCAGGGGCAGCGGTGCGGCCTGCTCCACCGCTGCGTGCAGGACGTCGACGTACGGCCCGAAATGGAACGAGTCGTCCTGCGGAGCGGTGACGGGGTTGTCGGTGAGGGGACGCAACGAGGCTGCTCCTGTCTGCGGAAGTCGCTTGCCCTGAGGGCGAGTTCGGCTGTCCAGTCTGTCAGGAGAGCAGGAGATCCGGCGCCCCCCTTCGCGCAGCGCAGACGGGGAGGGGGGCCGGGCGGCCGGTTCCGTCAGACGTTGACGCCGAAGTCCTGCGCGATGCCGCGCAGACCGGAGGCGTAGCCCTGGCCCACCGCGCGGAACTTCCACTCGGCAGCGTGCCGGTACAGCTCGCCGAAGACCATCGCGGTCTCGGTCGAGGCGTCCTCGGAGAGGTCGTAGCGGGCGATCTCCTGGTCGTTCGCCTGGTTCACGACGCGGATGAACGCGTTGCGCACCTGGCCGAAACTCTGGCCCCGGACGTCGGCGTCGTGGATGGAGACGGGAAAGACGATCTTGGCGATCTCGCCCGGCACGGCGGCCAGGTTCACCTTGATCGACTCGTCGTCGCCCTCGCCCTCACCGGTGAGGTTGTCTCCCGTGTGCTCCACCGAGCCGTCGGGGCTCTTGAGGTTGTTGTAGAAGACGAAATGCTGGTCGGAGACCACTTTCCCGGAGGCGTCGCAGAGCAGGGCGGAGGCGTCCAGGTCGTAGTCCGCGCCCGTGGTGGTCCGGACGTCCCAGCCCAGTCCGACCACCACAGCGCTCAGTCCCGGCGCCTGCTTGCTCAGCGACACGTTGCCGCCCTTGCCCAGGGAAACTCCCACGACTCGTCCTCCCGACTGCCGTCCTCTGTCCGTTCACTGGGTTGAACGTCCAGCTCACCGTCGCGGTTCCACGATTTGCGCAAAGGTTGAATTGTCGCGGCGGGGGCGTCACCGGTGCGGGAGGTGCAGCCGGCCTCTTCAGTGCGCCGCGCGGTTCTCAGTCGCCGGTGCGGTGGCCTCCGTCGCTTCGGAGGCTGCCTTGGTGAGGCGGGGGGCCGTCGCACCGGTCGCAGCCGTGTCCGTATCCTCGGCGGGAGCGGCGGCGGGCGCGGGGGCATCGTCCTCCTTCATGGCCTTGGCCTCGCTCTTGAGGATGCGCATGGACTTGCCCAGGCCCCGCGCCGCATCCGGCAGCTTCTTCGAGCCGAACAGCAGAATGATGATGATCGCCACGACCAGCAGATGCCAGGGTTCCAGTCCGTTGCGGAGCATCGCGCCCACCCCTCTCTAGATTGCCTTTTTGCGCAACTGTACAACCGTGCCCATGCCGTCGTCCCCGGTCGGGCTCCGGAGATCGGCCATCGCGTTCAGCCCGCGCCGACAGCCTTGCCCGCCTTGGCCCAGTTCGCGTGCAGACGGTCCAGGTACGAGCGGGCCTGGCCGCCGGGGACCGCGCCGCGGGCGAAGGCGAGCATGTTGCCCGCGCCCGCGTTGTAGCCGAGCGCCAGCAGGTCGTCCTTCGAGTATGCGGCGGTCCGTGCGGTGGGCAGCTGGGCCGCCAGGTCGTGCACGTACCAGGCCTCGGCCTCGATCGCGAGGCCGCGGTCGTCCGGCAGCTCGTTCCAGTTGCGGTGTGCGAAGTCCCGGCCCTGCTTGACCTCGTCGAAGGCGGCACGGTGCATGTTCGCGATACCGAAGGCCGCGTCCGGCTTGTACTTCTGCCAGGCCCGCTCGAAGGCCGGGTCGTGCGGTTTGTAGGCCTCGTTGTAGAGGATCGCCATCAGCAGCTGGGCGCTGACGCCGGCCTGCCGGGCCCGGGTACGGACCTGCGCGGCGTACTGGGCGGGGTCGTACGACGAGGCGGCCGCGGCCGACGCGGTGGCAGCGGGGGGCGAGGCGCCGGACGAGGGGGTCGGCGCGGTGGCCGACGCCTTCGCCGGCGGCGGGGTGTCGTCGCCGTCGTCGTCACCGAAGAGCCCCGCGGCACGCAGGACGACGTACAGCGCAAGGGCGAGGACCGCCACGGCGAGCCAGCGGTGGCGCCTCGGTCGCACGGAATCCGGCATGCCCGTCCCCTCCGGGAGTCGGCCGCGCGCGCCGATGCGACCACCTGGCGGACCGCCCGGCGCACACGCGCCGGATCAGTCTAGGCACCACCCCCCGACAGCCGGTCGCGCAGCACCGTGTCCATCGTGACCGGTTCACGGCCGAGGAGGGCCGGGAGGGCCGGGTCGGCCACGGCGAACTCACCGGCACGGCTCGCGGCGAATATGCCCAGCAGCTGGTCGGCGACCTCGGCGGGGGCGCCCTGACCCGTCATCCGCTCCCGGAACTCCTCGTCGGACACGACGGTCCTCTTCACGGCACGGCCGGTCAGCTCGGCGGCGAGGGCGGCGATGTCGGCGAAAGTCAGGGCCTGCCCGGCAGTGAGGGACGGCGTCGGGCCGTCGAAACGGCCCTGGTCGGCCAGGACGACGGCGGCGGCCTCGGCGAGGTCGTCGTGCGTGGTCCAGCACACGGGCCCGTCCTCCGGGAGGGCGACCTCGCCGGTTTCCAGGGCGTCACCGAGGAACATCAGCGCACTGGCGGCATGGAAACCGTTGCGCAGCGACGTGAACGGCACGCCGCAGGCGCGCAGGGCGGACTCGGTGGCGTCGTGGTCACGGCAGGCCTGGAAGCGCGAGGTGGCCGAGGCGCCCATCTGGCTGGTGTACAGGATGCGGCCGGCGCCCGCCGAGACGGCCGCCCCGATGGCGCCGCGGTGCTCCCGCACGGTCTCTTCGCCCATCTTGTCGACGGAGACCAGCAGCACCTGGGTGGCGCCCTCGAAGGCGTGAGCGAGGCTCGCGGAATCGGTGAAGCTGCCCTGGCGCACCCGGACTCCGCGGTCGGCGAGGGCCTGCGCCTTGCGCGGGTCGCGGACGCTCACGCCGACGCGCTCCGCGGGGATCCGCGTCAGCAGCCGGTCGACGACGCGGCGTCCGAGTTGTCCGTTGGCTCCGGTCACGATGATCACGATGCACTCCAGAGGGTGGGAGTTCCAGTGGAATCACATTTACGATACCACCGATACTAACGAGGGAAACGAAAATTCGATATCGTTGATACATGCCGTCCTCTTCACACGGTGGCAGCGGTGCCGCCGCCATCGGTCCCGCTCCCGCTTCCTCCGGTCACGAGCAGCCCCGGCAGCGGATCGTCGAGGCCGCGATCGCCCTGCTGGAATCCGGCGGCCGCGACGCGGTCACCACCCGTGCGGTCGCCGACGCCGCAGGCGTCCAACCGCCCGCCATCTACCGCCTGTTCGGCGACAAGGACGGACTGCTGGAGGCGGTGGCCGAGCACGGCTTCGCCACGTTTCTCGCGTCCAAGCGCGTCGACCCGGACCCGCCGGACCTCATCGAGGACCTGCGGGCCGGATGGGACCTCGCGGTCGAGTTCGGCCTGACCCACCCCGCGCTCTACACACTCATGTACAGCGAGCCCTCGGCGACGGCATCAGCCGCCTACCGGACCGGCATCGAGATCCTGCGGGGCCGCATCCGGCGCCTGGCCGCCGGCGGCTGGCTGCGCGTGGACGAGGAACTGGCGGCCGCGATCATCCATGCCACGGCGCGCGGCGCGGTGCTCACCTGGCTCTCCCTGCCTGAAGGCGACCGCAGATCCGCCCTGTTGACGGCCCTGCGCGAGGCCATGGTCACCGCCGTCACCCACGCGCAGCCGGCCGTGCGCAAGCCGGGCCCGGCCGGCGCGGCCCGGGCTCTGCGCGCCGTGCTCCCGGACCAGACGGCCCTCAGCGGCGCGGAACAGCATCTTCTGCGCGAGTGGCTCGGCCGTCTCGCCACCGAGGACTGAGGCGCTGCAGGCGACGGGATCGAAGGTCGAGCAGTGCCGGCTGCGGCCCGGCCCGGAGGCCAGTCGCAGTTCAGCGCGCGCCCGGTGACCCGGCACGCCGACGACTCCGCCGCACGGCAGGTGATGGACGCCGTGCCGAGCGACCCGGCCGGTGATCATGATCTGCACGCGCTCGCCCGGTGCGCGAACCTCAGTCCCCGGCGCCTCGGGCGGCTGTTCCGCGGTCGGACCGGGGTGACACCGGGGCAGTACGGCGAGGCGGTGCGCGCCGAGGCCGCGCAGGCGCTGCTGGAGGGCGACGCGCACAGCGTCGAGGAGGTCGCGCGGCCGGCCGGGTTCGGCTCGTCGGAGACGCTGCGCCGGGTCCTACCAGCAGCGCCTCGGGGTCGCCCCCGCCACCTGTCGCGCCCCCTTCCGCACCACCGGCATGGCGCCGGGGTGACCGGTGGACCGGGTGTCAGCCGCCGTTCGGGCGGGCGAGCCCGTGGTCGTAGGCGAAGATCACGGCCTGGACGCGGTCGCGGGCGCCGATCTTGGCCAGGACGCGGCCGACATGGGTCTTGACCGTGGACTCGGACAGGACGAAACGGGCGGCGATCTCGCCGTTGGACCAGCCCTTGCCGACGGCGACGAGGATCTCGCGCTCGCGGTCGGTGAGGGACCGCAGCCGGGCGTCGTCGGTTCCGTCGTCGCCGGGTACGGGGCCGTAGCGGGCGAACTCGTCCAGGAGGCGGCGGGTCAGGGACGGGGCGATGACGGCGTCACCGGCGGCGACGGCGCGGATCCCGGCGAGGAGCTCCTCGGGACGCGCGTCCTTCAGCAGGAAGCCGCTGGCCCCGGCCCGGAGCGCGGCGTGGACGTACTCGTCCAGGTCGAAGGTGGTCAGCACGAGGACCCGGGAGCGGTCGCCTGCGGCGGTGATGCGCCGGGTGGCCTCGATGCCGTCCATGCCGGGCATCCGTACGTCCATCAGGACGACGTCGGGGCGCAGCTCGGCGGCCTTGCGGACGGCCTCGCCGCCGTGCGCCGCCTCGCCGACGACCTCCGTCTCGGCGACGGCGTCGAGGAGCATGCGGAACCCGAAGCGCTGGAGCGGCTGGTCGTCCACGACGAGCACGGTCGTCACCGGGCACCGCCCTCGGGGGTCAGGTCGAGGGTGGCCGTCACGGCCCAGCCCCCGCCGGGCGCGGGTCCGGCGCTGATGTGTCCGCCGTAGAGCGCGGCTCTCTCTCGCATGCCCACCAGGCCGTGCCCTTCCTCGTTCGGCGGCGCCGGATGCCCGGCCACCGGTCCGTCGTCCCGGACCCGGACGAGCAGGCGGGTGTCCTCGACGACGACCGACAGTTTCACCCGGGTGTCGGCCCCGGCGTGCTTCAGGGTGTTCGTGAGGGCCTCCTGGACGATGCGGTAGACCGCCAGCTGCACCCCGCTGTCCAGGGCGTCCACGTCACCGGCGGTCCGGTAGACGACGTCCAGGCCGGCCGTGCGGACACCGTCGCACAGTGTCTGGAGGTCCGCGATGCCGGGCTGGGGACTGAGTTCGGGCGGCCGGGGAGTGCCGTCCGGGTCCTCGCGGAGCACGCCGAGGACGCGCCGCAGCTCGCCGAGGGCCATACGGCCGGTGTCACCGATGAGTTCGAGCGCCTCCTTGCCGCGCTCGGGAGCCGCGTCCGATGCATACGCGCCGGCGTCGGCGAGGGTGATCATGACGGAGAGGTTGTGCCCGACGATGTCGTGCATCTCACGGGCCACCCGAGCGCGCTCGGCGGCGGCCGCGAGCCTGCTGCGCTGGTCGCGCTCGATCTCCAGACGGGCCGCGCGGTCGCGCAGCCCGGCGAGCTGGGCCCGCCGGATCCGCACCGTCAGCCCGAGCGCGAGGGCCGCGATCGCGGTGCTCAGCAGGAAGAACAGCGCGTCCCAGACGGACACCGCGACCGACGCGCGGACCGCGACCAGGACCATTCCGGCGGCCATCACCCCGCAGGCCCAGGGCAGCTGCCGCGGTCTGCCGTGCAGGGTCAGGCTGTACAGGGCGATGAACAGGGCGATGTCCGCGCGCAGCACGGCGCCCAGGGACCACTGCACGACGAACACGGCCGCGATCGCACCGAAGGCGGCCATGGGCCGGCGCCGCCGCCACAGCAGCGGCAGCACGAGCCCCGCCTGCAGGGCCAGCATGGCCGCCGGCGGAAGCCGGGTGAAGGCGAGCCAGAGGCGGCGTGGGGCGTCAGCGTCGCCCTCGCCGCCGTCGTGCCCGTGCAGCAGGTCCGGCAGGCAGAACAGCAGGAAGACGACGACCACCACCGCGGTGTCCAGCACCCAGGGGTGGGCGCGGTCGGCCTGCCGCAGCCGCTGCCCGCCCCGGGAGATCCGGGCCAGCAGCGGCCCCATGCCGCCGATGTCGTCGGTGGTGGTCGTCAAAGGTGTCACCTGCCCATGGTGCAGGGCGGTCAGACGTCGCTGCGCACCAGCCGGTACGCCGCACCGGCCAGCGCGAGTACCGTCCAGCCGAGGAAGACCAGCAGTCCGGCCGTGGGCGACAGGGTGGTGCTGTCGTGGGTCAGGGCGAACATGGACTCGCCGGCGTTGCTCGGCAGGTACGGGTTGATGTTGTCCTGCCAGGAGCTGGGCAGCAGCGAGATCAGGCCGGGGATCAGCATCAGCGTCGCCACCAGGACGGAGATACCGCCGGCGACGGAGCGCAGCAGCGCGCCCAGGGCGGTGCCGATGACGCCGACCAGGCCGAGGTAGAGCCCGGCGCCGAGCAGGCTGCGGGCGACACCGGCGTGCGAGAAGCCCATCGCGGCGGGTGTGCCGGAGATCATGCCGCTGCCGATCCCGAAGGTGACGAACGCGCCGAGGGTCGCCACCACGAGCGCGACGAGCCCGTAGACGGCAGCCTTGGACCACAGCACGGGCAGCCGGCGGGGTACGGCGGCGAGCGTGGAGCGGATCATGCCGGTCGAGTACTCGCCCGCGGTGACGAGCACGCCGAGGACGCCGAGGGCGAGCTGGGCGAAGTGCGTGCCGAAGAGGGACAGGCTGACGGCGGTGGAGCGGGCGAAGTCCCCGTCCATGTGGTGGCCCGAGTCGATGTTGGACTTGTAGCGGGCGGAGGCGATCAGCCCGAACGCGACCATGAACAGCAGGGCCAGGCCGAGGGTGATCCAGGTGGAGCGCAGCGTCCAGAGCTTGGCCCACTCCGAGGAGAGCACGCGCCGGCCGGTGACCCGGTAGGCGGGGCGGGCGGGGGCGGAGGCGGGTGCCTCGGTCTCCGCCGTGGTCGTCAGGGTGCTCATGCGGTCCTCCCGGCGGCTTCCGGCGTCTCGGTGGCGGTGGTGGATCCGTGGTACTCGACGGCGTCCCTGGTCAGGTTCATGAAGGCCTCCTCCAGCGAGACGGTCCTCGGGGTCAGCTCGTACAGCGCGATGCCGTGCTCGGCCGCCGTCGACCCGATCTCGCGGGCGCTCAGGCCGGTGACCTGGAGTTCCTCCGAGCCGATGCGACCCGTGATGTCGACGCCGGGCCCGGCCAGCACGTCCCGCAGCCGCCCCGCCTCCCCCGTGACGACCTTGACGGCGTCGCCGCCCGCCTCGGCGATGAGGTCCGGCACGGTGGTGTCGGCCAGCAGCCGGCCACGCCCCACGATGATGAGGTGGTCGGCCACCAGGGCCATCTCACTCATCAGGTGGGAGGACACGAACACGGTCCGGCCCTCGTCGGCGAGCGCCTTGAGGAGGTTGCGGATCCACAGGACGCCCTCGGGGTCGAGCCCGTTGACCGGCTCGTCCAGCATCACCGTCTGCGGGTCGCCGAGGAGCGCGGCCGCGATGCCGAGCCGCTGGCCCATGCCGAGGGAGAACGCCCCGGCGCGCTTCTTCGCGACGCTGGCGAGACCGGCGAGGTCGATGACCTCGTCGACCCGGCTCCGGGGGATCCCGTGCGTCAGCGCGAGCGCGCGCAGGTGGTGGTAGGCCGAGCGGCCCGGGTGGATCGACTTCGCCTCCAGGAGCGCGCCGACCTCCTGAAGGGGTGCCCGGTGCCGGGCGTAGGGCTGCCCGTTGACCGTGACCGAGCCGCTGGTCGGGGCGTCGAGCCCGACGATCATGCGCATGGTCGTGGACTTCCCGGCGCCGTTGGGGCCGAGGAAGCCGGTCACGGTGCCGGGTTTGACGGTGAAGTCCAGCCCGTCTACGGCCGTCTTCTCGCCGTACCTCTTGGTCAGCTGCTGTGCCTCGATCATGCGCGTTCTCTCTGTCGGACGCGGCGCCCGCCGATAGCCGCCGACGCCTCACCGCCCACGCTAGGATCCGCGCACCCCGGATCCGGTGGTACCGGGGACTGAACCCGGCCCGGGGCGTGGTACCCGGGTACTACGACCACCGCCTCTTCCGGCAGGCCAGTCGCGCGCCGAGCGACGAGACCCGCTCGGGCCGGACGTCACTCGTCCCCGGCGGCCTCCCGGGCCACGCGCTCCAGCCGGCTTCGGTACTCCTCCCACCACGCCGATTCGTCCGACGGCAGGGCGGTGTTGTCCTGGTTCATCCCCACGGCACCGTCGAGGAGTTCCCTGACGACGTCGGCGTGCCCCGCGTGCCGGTGCGTGTCGGCGATCACGCGCACCAGGGCGTGATGCAGCGTCACCTCGTCCCTGCCGTCCGGCCACCACGGCACCCGGCCGATCGTGTCCAGTGCCAGCGCGTCGATCGTGGCGTCCGCGTGTGCCCACGCCAGGCGGTAACGGTCCACGACGTACGCGCGTGACTCGTCGACGGTGGCCCACATATGGGCGTTGGGCTCGGTGCCGTCTCCGAACCAGGCCGATTCGCCGGAAGGCCGTCCGAACGTGTCGCCCAGGTAGCCCAGTTCGGCGCAGGCCGCATGTTTCACCAGGCCCAGGAGATTGGTGCCGGTCGGCGTCAGCGGGCGGCGGATGTCGTACTCGGAGAGTCCGTCGAGCTTCCACAGCAGGGCATCCCGTGCGGACTGGAGGTAGAAGCGGAGGTCGGCCTTGGCATCCGGGGTGGTCATGGGGCCAGTCTGGTGCTGGCGTGATCCTTGTCCACCGCTTTACCCGCCGCTCACGGCAGGCCGCCGGATCCGTTTCGGGTGAAACGCCGTTGCCGCGACCGGAGTTGACGCGGGTCAGCGGGCCGGGGCCGGGCCGGTACTGCGTCGGACGACCAGTCCGTGCGCTGGTCGTGTGCCGGTCCAGGGCCCGAACCGCGTCGCGTCGCGTCGTGTCGAAGGAGACGGCGGGACGGTCGTGGCGCACCCGGGACGCTGTCTGCTCGGACACCCCGGCCGGCTTCGCCACGTCGTCCATGGCGGGACGGCTGCCTGCGAAGGTGCGCCGACCGCGGTGTGGGGGGCCGGGCCGTCGGTGTTGTGTGTGCTCATGCGGGTGTGTGGCCTCCGGGCGCGTGACGGCGGTCGCCCCGCCCGCCGGTCTCGGAGTTCCGGGACGGGGCAGGCGGGCGGGACGGTGCAGGGCGGCTCAGCCGCTGCGGGTGGCGCGAAGCCGGGGAAGGTCGCCGGGCAGGGGCCGGCACCGACCGCGCCGGCCCAGGGCGGGGCCGAGGATCGCGCCGATACCGACGTGCGCGTCGAGGATGTCCGGCATGGCCGTCGAACGGTGGTCGAAGCCGACGGCGATGAGCTGGGTCAGGCCGCGGACGCTGCCGCCGGCATCCAGCCCGGCGAGCGGTGCGACGGCCGGCGCCACGGGCCGGTCCCGCGCACACGAGACCGGCCGCGCCGATGGCCACCAGCAGGCACGAGGCGCCGGAGACCTGCCGGTTGCCGGGTCGTGCGTACGGCCGGCCCAAGAGCGGCACGCCCGGCACACCGCCGACGAGGTCGGCGCTCAGGCCCGGTCCTGCGGGAGCCGGGGCCGCGCCCGTGTCGCGCGCCCTGGTCGAGGGTTCACTCACGCCGGCTCCCGTCGACGGCCCGCGCGCCATGAGTGCTCCTGGTGACATCGCCGCCCGTCGGGGTCGCCCGAGAGCAGCGCGTCTTCGCAAGTACAAGGCCCGGACCCCCTTCCGGTATGGGTACGCCGCGGGATACCTCTGGAGAGTCGGCGACAGGGGCGGCGAGCGCCGCGAGGAGAGGAACGGGCCATGAGCGATGGACAGTTACAAAACGGCTGGTACGTGGACGACCGCTGCACGAACTGCGACGTCGCCCGGCAGCTGGCCCCCGGCCTGATCGGCGAGGTCGACGGCCGCTCGGCGGTCCTGCGCCAGCCGCGCGACCGGGACGAGGTGCGGCTGATGCACATGGCCGCGAACGCGTGCCACACCCGGTCCGTGCGCCCTCCGTCCGGACGGCTGGACGCGGCCCAGGATCCCTTCCCGCTGGCCCTGGACGACGCCGTGTTCCTGTGCGGGCACAACTCCCCGCGCACCGCGGGCGCCAACTCCTACCTGCTGCGCCGCCCCGACGGCACCGCGATGCTGGTGGACACCCCGCGCTGGAGCACGACGCTGGCCGATCGCTACGAGGAGCTGGGCCCCGTCACCGACGTCCTGCTCACCCACCGCGACCACGTGGCACACGGCCGCCGGTACGCCGACCGGCTGGGCGCGCGGCTGTGGATCCACGAGGGCGACCTCGATGCGGCGCCGGACGCCGATCAGGTGCTGCGCGGCACCGACCCGACGCAGATCGCCGACGGCGTGACCGCTTTCCCGCTCCCCGGACACACCAGGGGCAGCGTGCTGTTCGTCGCGGACGAGCGGTACTGCTTCAGCGGCGACAGCTTCTACTGGTCGCGCGGCACCGGGGACGTCGAGGTGGCCGAGACCGTCACCTGGTACTCCATCGGCGAGTTGGCCTCCTCGCTGGCCCGCACCGTCGGCCGGCTGCGCTTCGAGTGGCTGCTGCCGGGCCACGGCGACCGGTGCCACCTCCCGGCCGACGACATGGCGGCGCGGCTGCGCCGTCTGGCGGTGCGCACCCGCGAACTGCGGCCCCGGTCCATCGACTTCACGGCGGTGCGCTGGTAACCGCGTCCTCCGTCACGGGGGCACGGCACGAGTCGTCCGCCCCCCCCTGGGCGGGGGCCGCGTTGCCGACCGGCGCCGCGTCTTGTGCCGGCATGGCGAAGGGGAGTCCTGCCGGGCCGGTGTGGCCCGGCAGGACTCCCCCGTGATCACGCTGCCGCTAGTTGCGGTGTCCGCCGACGGCGTCCCGGTCGGTGCCGGGAGCCGGTACGGAACCGTAGCCGGCGGTGCCTGCCGCGATCGTCGGCTGCTCGGCCTGGTCGCCGTGGCCCGGCCACCAGGCCGCGTGGCCGATCAGGGCGGTGAGGCTCGGCGTGAAGAACATCGCCATGACGAACGCGGCGACGATGATGCCGAAGGAGACCGCGAAACCCATCTCCGTGAGCAGCGAGTTGCCCGCCAGCATCATCGTGGCGAAGGTCGCCGCCAGGATGAACCCGGCTGCCGCGACGGTCGGTCCGGCATACTTCAGCGCCATGCCGGCCGCCTCGCGCGGCTCGCGGCCCTCGCGGGCCTCCTCGCGCAGCCGGGCAATCATGAGGATGTTGTAGTCGGTACCGATCGCGACCACGAACAGATACATGATCACCGGGAGCATGAACATCAGCCCCGAGTGCCCCTCACCGTTCTGGAAGATCCACACGGTGGCGCCGAGGGTGGCACCGAAGCCGAGGCCCACCGAGGCCATCAGGTACAAGGGGGCGACCACGCTGCGCAGCAGCAGGCCCAGGATGACCATGATGAGCAGCGCGGCCACCGGGAAGACCGTCTTGTAGTCGTGGTTGACGGCGGTGTTGATGTCCTTGTAGATCGAGGAAATACCGCCGACGACCGCCTTGGTGCCCTCGGGCGCGTCGGAGTGGGCGACGTCGCGCACCTTGCCCACCGCGTCTATCGCCTTGTCCGTCGACGCCTCGTACTTGAGCGTGACGGTGAAGTCCGCGGTGGTGCCGTCCGTGCTCACCTGGCTCATCCGGACGTTCGCGACGCCGTCCACGGCCCCGAGCTTCTGCGCGTACGCGGTGAAGCCGGACTTGTCCAGCGGTTTGCCGTCGCTGCTGGACAGATAGACGTCGGTGGGCGCGGCGGCGCCCGCCGAGTACGCCTTCTGCATCTGGTCCTGGACGACCATGGACTCCTTGGTCTTCGGCATGGAGCCGGACGCCAGGTCGAAGGTGGCCTTGAAGCCGAGCGTGCCGAGCGACAGGGCGACCAGGACGAGACCGGAGACGACGGCGGTCAGCGCCGGGCGGCGCCGCACTCCGCGGCCGAGGGCGGCGAACCGGGCGTTCTCCGGCTCCCGCTGCCAGGACTTCGACGGCCAGAAGACCTTCGGTCCGATGAGCGAGACCACGGCCGGGATCAGGGTCAGACCGGCGAGCAGGGTGACGCCGACCGCGATGGCGAGCGCCGGGCCCATCTGCTTGAGGAAGCCCAGCGTGGACAGCACCAGCGCCAGGAAGGCGATGATGACCGCGCCGGCGGCCGAGGCGATGGCTTCGCCGACCCGGCCCACGGCGTTGATCATGGCCAGTTTGGGCTCGTCACCGGCGCGCAGGCGTTCGCGGTAGCGGAACATCAGGAACAGGAAGTAGTCCGTACCCACACCGAAGAGCACGACGATCAGGATCGACGAGATCGAGCTGTTGGCCTGGAGGCCGAACAGCTTGGTGGCGTACGCGATCAGTCCGTTGGCGATGCCCGCGACCAGGCCGATGAGCACCAGCGGCAGTATGGCCAGGATCGGCGCCCGGAAGATGATCAGCAGGGTCACCAGGATGATCGCGAAGGTGCCGAAGCCGATCAGCGCCTGGCCTCGCTGGGACGAGTCCTGCTGGTCGAGGGCCTGTGCGGCGGAGCCGCCGAGCTTGACGTCGAGATGTGTGCCCTTGGCCAGTTGCTTGACGTCGTCGCGCAACACCTTGGCGGCGTCGGCCTGTTTGGGCTGGCCGGCGTTCTTGTTGTCCATCTGGACCAGGGTCATGGAGTACTTGCCGTCCTTGGACGGCGGGCCGGGGACGACCTTCTGCACCTGGTCGATGTGCTTGGCGCCCAGCTCGGTGGTGATCCGGGCGATGTCCTTCTGGTCGGCGGCGGTGAGCTTGCCGCCGTCGGTGCGCTGGTAGAGCGCGATCGCGGACGGGGTGAAGGCGCTGGGGAACGCCTTCTCCTGGGTGACCGAGGCCTTGATGGACTCGTAACTCTTGGGCAGGAAGCTGCTCTCGTCACTGTTCGAGGGCAGACCGGGGGCGGTGGCTATGACCGCCACCGCGGCGATGAGCCATGCCACGATCGTCCACACGGGATGTCGGACGACTGTGTTGCCAATACGTCGGAACATGCGGAAGGTCCTCCTGGACAGGAAGATCACCGCAGCCCGGGGAGCGGTCCCTGGCATCGGCGACCCCGACCGGAACGCACTGTGCGAACCGGCCGATCGGTTGTCTTGGGGCCACATGGTAGTGACCCGATACGAACGTCATCTCAGCAGATGACAAGTGTGGTGCTCAGCCTAGAAAGAAGGGGAGATTCCCGGCCAGTTCACCCAGTTCGTCGCGCTCGGCGTCGGTCGGCTCACGCCGGCCGGTGCCGATCAGCAGGGCGTCCGCGTCGGAGATCGAGGCGGGGAACGCGGTTCCCACGATCTTCTCCAGTGCGGTACGCGCCGCCGCGAGGGTCTCGGTGGGCGGCCGGGGTGCGGACGGCAGGTGCGCTATCAGGTCGAGGTGGTGGAGGGTCCACTCGACGACGTACGCGGACAGGTAGTCGCCCACGGTCAACACCTCGCCCCGGGTGCGCACGCGCGCGGCCGGATCGGCGAGTCCGGCGGCCCGGCCCGCGGCGGAGCCGACGTCGTCCAGATGGAACGCGAGCAACCGGGGTTCGCCGTAGGCGGCGGCCAGCCGGGGGATCAGTGCGTCGAGCGGGTCCTCACCGGTCGGAGGTTCGACCGGCTGCCAGTAGCCGGCCGCGTCCACGGTCGGCTCGCCCGTGGCGGGCGTGACCAGGGTGATCAGCACATCCTGGGCATCGATGACCAGGTGGCACACCAGGTCCCGCACCAGCCAGCCGGCGCAGCCCGAGGGCCGTTCGAAGTCCTCGTCCGGGAGTGCGGCGACCGCCGAGCGCAGCGCCGTCCAGGAACGTGCGAAGAGATCCACCGTGGCAACGTAGTGCGGGAGCGGAACGGCACTCAAGCGAATTCGAGCGGGTCTCCAGGACACGTCGTTCGAGCGGGTCAGGGGACGGAGGTCACGCCGCCGGGAGGCTGGGACCAAGCCGTGCGCTCAGCGGGCGGACGGCGACAGCCGGTAGGAGGCGGCGAGGTCCCGCACCTCCACCGAGAGGACCGCCTCCGGCGGCACACCCTCGACCCGCAGATGCTTGCCCAGCAGTGCCAGCACCGCCTCGGACAGCCGTGTCCTCTGTGTCTCCGGGCGGCCCGGCATGAGCCCGACCTCCACGTGCACGAAGACCGTCTCCTCGCTCGGCCGGTCGCCCACGAACGTCACCACCGGGCGCAGCAGCGTCTTGCACACCCCCGTCGTACCGGACTCCTCGGCCACGAGCGGGTGCAGCTCCTTCACCAGGGCCGCCGGGTCGAAGGATCCGGCCAGGTGGGAGGAGTAGTCGATGGTGAGGTGCGGCATGGAGGACCTTTCACATGATCCCAGTGGTTTCACTAGGCAACTATTTTCCCCCATGCGCTTCCGGGGCCGCACCGCACCCCCCGGGAAGCCACTCGGCTACAGTGATCGCCGACCCACGACCAGGGTCTTGCATCGGGGGATGAGCTGCGTGAGCGCAATTGCTTTCCATGTGACGACGGCCGTGCTGATGGTGCTGATGTTCAGGACCGGGGTGCTGCTGATCGGTGAGGACACGATCCGCCGGCGGCCGGTGCCGTACGCGGCCGTCGCGGTCACGGCCGTGGCCGTCGGCGCGGTGGTCCTGCAGCTCTGCTGGTCCGGCGCGATGGACGCGCTGGACGGCGATCCGCGCCAGTCCGGCTGGTGGCGGGTGGTGACCTCGGTGTTCATGCAGAACGGCGGGGTGTCCGGCGCCGTCTGGAACATCATCACGCTCGCCGTGATCGCCGCGCTGGCGCAGTGGTTCTGGGGCTCGCCGCTGATGCTGGCCCTGTTCGCCGCCGGCATCCTGCTTCCCGAGCACGTCGACGCGCTGTTCGGCGAGACCGCCCGCAGCACCGATCCCCGTAATTTCGCCGGGAGTTCGGGCGCGACGTACTTCCTCGCGGCGACGCTGGCGGCCGGGCTGGCGCTGACCGCGCCCGCCGCGAAGGAGCGGGCGCTGGCCGTGTGCGCACCCGCGGCCGGGCTCGCGATGTGGCTGGCCCAGGAGAACGGGCACGGCCTGGTGGCCTGTTACGGCTTCGTCCTCGGCGGCGCCGTGCTGCTGATCGGCCGCCGCCTGCCGTTCCGGTTCGTGCCGGGAACGGCGGCGACGGCCGTACCCCCCTCGGCCGCCACCGAGGGATAGCGCCGTCGGCCGGGGCCGCCCACCGCCGTGGTGCGGCCCCGGCCGACGGCGCGCGCTCAGGACGCCCCGGCGGACGGCCCTTTCCGTGCTCACGTCATCTCCGTGCGGACTCCGCACCACGACGGGATGAGCGGGCGGACGAGCAGGTGACACGGGAGACGGACCCGGGACGGCGGGAGCGCAAGAAGGCCGCCACGCGCAGCACCCTGCTCCGGACGGCGACGCGGATGTTGCCGAGCGCGGCTACCAGGACACCACGGTCAAGGACATCGCGGCGGCCGCCGGCATCACCGAGCGCACCCTCTTCCGGTACTTCCCCTCGAAGGAGGACCTGGTCTTCGCGGAGACTCTCGACTTCGTCCCGCTCCTACGGCGCGGGATCCTGCGGCGGCCCGCCGACGAGCCGCCCCGCGCGCTGAGCGGCCTGGCCCGGCGTACTCATGTCCTGACCGACTTCGAGGACGGCATCACCGCCGCCCTCACCGTGCGCTTCGCCGGCCTGGACCCCGAAGGGCCGTACCGCCGACGGGTGTTGCGCGGCCTCGGTCCTGGCCCGGTCCTCCGTGGCCGCCGTACGCGGCGCCCCGCTCATCCACACGCGGAGCGAGGCCGAAACCTGCGCACCGGGTGACACCGCGAATGGTTCGCGCGGCGCCGCGGAGGCCGGTTCGGCCGGGGTGGACGACTTCGGCGCGCTGCTCCAGGACGCTTTGGACGTCCTGCGGTCGCCGGAACACCGAGCGTAAACCGGCCAATTCTCCCGCTGGCCTCGATTATTCTGTTACGACCGGCCTGACCAGCACGGACGCCGTAACTCGGGGACGCACGGCGCGATACGAAACCTGATGTTCACCTGCACCCCCATGTCGGTTTTCGGCCGGAGTAAGAGTCACCTCTTCCTCTCTCGCAGCACGAGGCGAACGATGTACGTAGGAACCACCTCACCGTGTGACATCACTGAGCACACCACTCACGTTCAGGACCTCATGACACTGCGCCGCCTGCTGACCGGTCGCCGGCGTGCCCGGCTTCGCGCAGTTCACGTTCATGGTGACGGTGGCGTCCGCGGGGATCTTGATAGGGGTGACCCAGTGGTAGTCCTGGTTGCGGAAGGTCTCCAGCGCGATCGTGGTGATCTTCCGGTCCCCGAAGTTGATCGTCAAAAGACCCTCGTCGCCCTGGAAGTTGGCGACCACGATGTCCGTGATGCCGAAGATCTTGCCCTTGGGGACCACATAGGTACCGGTCTTGTTCGCCCCGCCCGCCGTCTGAACGTCGATGGTGGTCGAGCTCTGCTGCCCGTTCCCGGACTCCGTGCCGCCGGTGCCTCCGGTACCTCCTGTGCCACCAGTGCCACCGGAACCGCCGTCGCCCTGCTGCTTGCCCGTACCCTTGCCGGTGCCGCTGCCCGGGGACTGCCCGTTCTGGCTGTTGCCGGGGGTCGGCCGGGGCTGGACCACCTCGTCGGCCGCCTGCTTGGCGGCGCTGCGCACCGCCGGGCGGACCAGCGCGAACCAGGCCAGGATGAGCGCGATCAGCGCCGCGAGCACCGCCAGCAGCCACTTCGGGAAGATCGGGATCTGGACGAACTCCGCCTCCAGCGGCGGACGTACGAGGGCTCCCGGCCGCTCGGCCTCGGCCGCCGCCTCGGCGTCCGTCGCGTGCACGGTGAATGGCCAGACCACCGGTTTGCCGAACCACACCGGTTTGCCGATGCGCGTCCGCAGCCGGGTCTCCGCCGACTCACCGGGTTCCAGGATCAGTTCGGGAGGCGTGAACCCGAACTTCAGCTCCTCTCCCGGCTGCTCCGGTGCGAAGGAGACCCGGGCCGGGGTGTTGCCCTCGTTGCGCACCGCCAGCCGGTAGCGGCCGCGGAGCCAGCCGCGCCGACGGCGCGGAAGCACCTCGGTGCGCAGCTCGTGGAACGCCTCGATGTGCACCGTGGTCTCAGGCACCGTGACCGATTCGGGGTGCTCGGTCGGCAACACCCGTACCGCCAGCGGCACATCGCCCGCACGGACGTCGGGGGAACGCGGCGGGGCCAGCCGGATGGTCACCGTCTCGGAGGTACCGGGGTAGAGCGAGACCCGCGCGGGTTCCACGGTGGTCCAGGCGGCGCAGTCGCCCACAACCTCCAGGGTGTACGCCTCGACGATGTCGCTGTCGTTGCGAACGGTCAGGCTGGTGGAGGCGGTACCCCCCGGTGTCACGGTCACGGCAGGGATGTCGAGACCGGGCGCTCCGGGGCCGGAAGAGGCAGCAGATGGCGTCACGCCATGACCGTAGAACCGGATCCGGAGCCTCGCGAGAGATGCGAGGGCAATTCCCGGGCAGTCGGCGTGCCCCCAGCGGTCAAGGTCAACTCCGTCGTGCGGCAGGACAGTTGACCCCCTTCCCGCGCGGCGCGCGCGCCGCCCTCCGGTGTCACCCGTACCGCGCGCCTCCTTGGCTCGGTGCGTCCCTCTCCGTTCTTCTCGTCCTGTTCCTCTCGTCCTTGTGAAACGGGTGCCCAGTATGTCCGGCTCCGTGAAGGAGAACCCTCTGATGCCAACCCGCACGACGCTCACCATCCATCCCCCCGCGACGACGCAGCGCACCTCTCCCGAGGACCGCACGCGCCGGGTCTCCGTGGCGGTGTACGCACAGGATCTGGTGCTGCGCATCGGCGTCGTCCACCAGTTGCGCCAACGTCCCGAGGTGGAGCTGGTCGACGAGGCCGAGGCGGACGGGGCACGGACGTCGCTGGTGATCGTCGACTCCGTGGACGACGATGTCATCGCCCTGCTGCAACGACTGCAGCGCAACGCCGGCACCCGTACCGGGCTCGTGGTCGGTACGTTCGAGACCGCGGCGCTGCAACGGGTCATCGAGTGCGGTGTCGCGGCGGTGCTGCGGCGGGCCGAGGCCGACCAGGACCGGCTGCTGCATCTGGTGCTCGCCATGGCCAAGGGCGAGGGGGTGCTCCCCGGTGACCTGCTCGGCAAGCTGCTGACCCATGTGGGCGGTCTCCAGCGCTCGGCCCTCGATCCGCGCGGCCTCGCCCTGTCCACGCTGACCGCGCGGGAGGCGGACATGCTGCGCCTGGTCGCCGAGGGGTTCGACACGTCGGAGATCGCGCAGAAGACGGCGTACTCCGAGCGGACCGTCAAGAACGTTCTGCACGAGATCACCACCCGGCTGCAACTGCGCAACCGGGCCCACGCGGTGGGCTACGCGCTGCGCAACGGGCTGATATGAAGGACCAGTTGCGCACCGGGGCAGGCTCCGGACCGCTCCTCGTCCGCGGCGGGCTGATCTGACGAGCCGGCCGGGCACCCGGGCGCGCTGCGGGAATCCCCCCGCCCGCAGCGCGCCCGGCACCCGGCGGCTGCCCGAAAGCGCAGCCCGCGCTTCCCCCGGACACGGCCCCGCCGCCCTGCCGCGCGGCACCCGTGCGGGTGCACAGTGGCCGGGCACACCCTGGTGTTCCAAGACTGCGAGGTGGAACCGTGAACGGCACCGCTGGCCCCGGCGAGCAACGTCGGCTGGGGAGATTCGGCGCGTCGTTGCTCCTGTTGGTCCCGCTGCTCGCGGTGACCGCCGCCTCCGGGCCGAACAGCGCCGAGGCCCGGCCACAGGCGGCCGACTCCGCCGCCACCCGGATCGTCTACGCCGGCACCGGGCACCGCAGCCTCGGCAAGGTGATCGACCCCAAGCTGAGCGACCCGCTGTTCGGGACGGGTCCGCAGCACTACGACGTCGAACCGTCGGCACTCGGGGACACCATGGTGTTCGCGAGCCGCCGCGACGAGAAGAACCCGCAGATCTATCTGCGCGCCGCCGACGGTTCGGTGCGCAAGCTGACCAGCGGCCGGGACGCGGCACACCCCCGGCTGACCCCGGACGGCAGCTCCGTGGTCTTCGACTCGGCGGAGCCCGGCGGGACGAACGGCAAGAAGCAGCGCGACCTGTGGCTGGTGCACACCGACGGCACCGGACTCACCCGGCTGACCGACACGCCGTACGACGAGGAGGACCCGACCGTCTCGCCGGACGGCACGCGGATCGCGTACTCCAGCAACAGCAACGCGGTGCTCGGGTTCCAGATCTACGAGCGCCCGCTGGCCGCGGGCACCGAGACCCGGGTCACCAGCGTGGTCGGCACGGCGACGGAGCCGGTGTGGAACCCGGTGAACGACGCGGCGCACCGCGACCTCATCGCGTACACCTACACCTCGGACTCCGCCACCGGCCCACGGCTCCACCTCGTCGGCGGCGCGGGCGGGGACCAGCAGATGCTCTCCGGCACACCTGTCAACTGGCGTACCCACGGGGCAGCCTGGATGCCCGATGGGGAGGGCGTGCTGTTCCTCAGCCCGGACCGCACCTGCGGCTGCGAGGGCGACTGGGACCACGTGTACCAGGTGCAGAACCGCACGACGGCCCCGAACCTGGTGCTCCAGGAGGACCGCGCGGTCGGCCGGCCGACCTGGTTCGGCCCGCAGAACGGCGGTTACGTCGTGGTGGACCGCACCACGGCGAAGGGCACCAACACCGCGGACGGTGTGCACGGCCCGCACGTGGTGACCCTCCAGGACGTGCGGTCGGACGGCGCCGACCCGCGTGACCTCGGGGTGACCATCCTGAACGAGGACCCGGCGGCCGACAGCAACACCGATCCGGCCAAGGACCCGCTGTTCAACCCCGCGGCCGGATACGACCCCTGGGACGAGCGGCAGAACTACACGCCGGACGGCCGCCGCATCGTGGTGACGCGGTTCACGGGCGATGCGAACAACCGGATCGAGCAGATCTACACGGTCGACGCCGACGGGAACAACCTCCAGGTGATGCCACTCGCCGGACGCGGGCCGAAGGACTGGGACACCGACCCGACGTTGTCGCCGGACGGCAAGTACCTCGCCTTCACCCGGACTTCGCCGGGCGGGGTCGGCCCCGCCGCGGGTCCGAGCCGGGTCCTCGTCGCCGACGCGACGACCGGCGCGATCGTGCACGAGATCGTGCCGCCGGCCGGGCAGCAGACGGGCGGCGACGCCCAGCCCACCTGGTCATCGGACGGCACCCGGCTGGCGTTCACCCGGAACATGACCATCGACGGGGGCGGCGGCAACAAACACATCTGGACCGTGCCGGTCGACGACCTGAGCCGGCAGCGGGATCTGAGCGCGCAGATCTGCCCGGGCAACTGCACGGTCATCGACGACAGTCCCGCGTTCTCCCCGGACGGACGGCAGATCGCCTTCAACCGGAAGGACGGTGGCGGCCGGGTCGACGAGAACAACGGTCTGCTGCTCACCTCGGTGTCCGGCGACAGCTGCCGGGTGCTGCTGCCCGAGTCGGCCCGCTCCGCCGCGGACGGCTGCCACCAGGAACTGCCCGACACCACCACGACCGGCCCGCACCAGCCGCGCGACGCGGCCTGGACGGCGGACGGCACCGGCATCGTCTACAGCTCCCGTACCGACTCTCCGGCCAACTGCCCCGAGAAGCTGCATCTGTTGAACGTCGCGAGCGGTCACCAGACGCCGCTTACGCTGGGGCTGCCGGGGCGTCAGAAGGAGCCCGGCGTCCAGCAGTCGGTGGACCTGTCCGTGCACGCGCCGGGCACCGTGCCCGCCGTCACCGTCGACCACACCACGGACGTCCGCGTCGACGTCACCAACAACGGCCCGGCCCCCTCGCCCGGCACCCGGCTCACCGTCGCCCCGCCGATCGGACTCACCGTCACCCGGATCCGCTTCCCCGGCGGCACCTGCGACGCCGCCTCCCTGCAGTGCGACCTCGGGGTGGTGCCGCCCGGCAGGACCGTGCCCGTGACCGTGACGGTCACCGGGCGGGTCGTCGGCGACCAGACCATCGGCTGGTCCGTCGCGGGCAGCGTCATCGACTGCAAGCCGAACGACAACACCGCGCAGACGCTCGTCCCGGTCGCCGACCCCG